>JAJUGV010000017.1 GCA_029265795.1 Alcaligenaceae bacterium | reverse complement strand
GCGTCCCCACGAATAATAGAAAACCGACGAGCGCAGCCCTAAAAGGAACTGCGCCCATCGGCGTTATGTGCTGGCAAGAATAGAGAACTCTAAGCCTTACTGAGCGGCGCCACCGGACGCTGCTGCACCGCCGGCTCCTGCCCCAGCGTCGGCTCCTGCCCCAGCGTCGGCTCCTGCCCCCGCGTCGGCTCCTGCTCCGGTGCCCGCCCCGGTGCCGGCGTCACCGCCGCTGCTCCCGGCAGCACTTTCGCCGGCTCCCTCAGCTTCACCGTTCATATCGCCTACGGAATTCTGACCGGTATCTCCGCCCCCATCACTGTCATCCTTGTCTGTCACGTGCCGTGGGTTTCCGCTGTGATCGATAGGCGGCGGATTATAGATCGCCCCCTCACTGGTTTCGAGCTGGGACGGCGTAACCGGCGGGCTGCTCATGGCCGGGCGAGACACACCACCGTCACCGCCTGTCCCCATCCCCGCACCTGCCGACTGGGCCAGCGCTAAAGGGGCTATGAACAGCGCCGAGGAAGAGATGGCTGCAGCAATAAGCTTCTTCATACTGATCTCCAAAAACCTAAAAACATGAAAGAAGCCGGTGTGCGAGATTCGGCTAGCAGTCTGCCGCTCTCTCGGCTTCATGTTTGGAGTTCAGCAACACCCATGCCCCCGAGAACCAAGCAATTTCGGGGTGTAAACAACACCGGCGCTGCACGGGCGGCCGCCGCCGTTGTATTTACAACTGATTTCATATCAAAATGTCGTGATAAGAACAACTCGGGCCGGTCTAATCACCGGGTACCATCATGGCACACGCTCAGAATGTTGCTGTCTTGATGTATCACCACGTTAACGAGCACGGTGGGTTTCTTTCCGTCTCGGCGAAGCAATTCGAAAAACAGATAAAAGGCTTGGCCGAAAGCGGCTATACGTCACTGAGCGCTGACCAATTTTCCGCATTTTTAGAAGGCGAGCCGGTACCGCCCAAATCGGTGCTGCTTACGTTTGATGACGGCTATCTGGATAACTGGGTGTATGCCCACCCTGTCCTGAAGCATTACGGCATGTCGGCCGTGCTGTTTGCCGTCACCGGATTGATTGGCGACGGGCCGATACGGCCATATAGCGGCCAGGGCAAACCGATACCCCACTGTCCTGCCCATCAAGAGGCAAAGCAGAAGATGTTCAGCGAAGACGCTGACGATGTGATGCTGCGCTGGAGCGAGATACAAGAGATGGTCGATAGCAACACATTCGAGATCCACAGCCACACCCATACTCACCTACGCTGGGATCTACTGTGCCGCTCAGATACCGAGAAGCAAGACCGAATTAACGAAGACCTGGAAGCTTCCAGACACGCCTTGACGCGTAAACTGGGTAGGGCGTCCACGCACTTGTGCTGGCCACAGGGATATTTCGACGCGGATTACAAACGCGCCGCGTGGCAACATGGCTTCCGACATTTGTACACGACCGACGCCCGCGGCCAAAATCTTCCACGCGGCGATACGTCTCATATCTACCGGTTTGCCGTTAGAAATCGCTCTAGCATATGGCTACGCAAGCGCATTTGGCTGGCGACTCATCCAGTGTGGGGGCCGGCCTATAACGCTTGGAAGAAGCACAGCGACTGACGCTAGCCCGCCACTTCCAACTGGGTGTGCCGGCCACATTAATGATAGCGGCGCCGCAGAGCCGTTCCAACCGACCGATATTCAAGAAACGGTTCTAAAGCTTGTGGCACGGATAATTTATGTACGCGCGGGGAATGCCAGAGCGTGGGATCCGACGCAAAAAGTGAATAAGCGTCTCGGTAATCAAAGCCGTGTACGGCCGCCTCGTGCCGGTCCGTCGCAAAGTAGATGTGCGCGATTCCCGCATAGCGTGCGCAGAGATAACACATCGCGCATGGCTCGCAGGACGCAAGAAGAATCAAGCCGTGCAGGTGTTGAGTGGCCAGGCTGCGGCAAGCATCTCGCATTGCCTCGACCTCAGCATGGGCGGTCGGATCCTGGCGTGACCGAACAGCGTTGACTCCGCGCCCAAGTACCGCGCCGCTGACATCGACCACAAAAGCGGAAAAAGGGATACCGCCGTTCCGAACGTGGTCCGTGCAATACGCAACGGCCTCGTTCATACGCATGGCCATACGCCGTTCGAGCTCAGCCATCATGGATGCGGCCCCCCCTGTTTACGGCCGCGTGATGTCGCCGAATGACGCGGCCCCCCTCCTTTGCACACCTGTATGCACGTTAGTAAGCAGGCCTATTCCTGTCAATTTAATTGTGTCTGCATATATTGCCGCTTGCGGTCAGCGCTGTATGACGAGGAGAAATCGCTAATCTACTGCTACTGGGCGGACGGTTCCTGGGATATAGAGACCCCCTGTTCCGCGAAAACCTGCTGTGCCACTTTCAACGCGTTTAAAGCGCGAGGAAAGCCGACGTAAGGAATCAAGTGCATGATGCAACCCACAATTTCATCGGGTGTCAGCCCGACATTCAGACCAGTGACCACATGCATCCCAATCTGAGGAGTGCCCTGAGCTACCAACGCAGATATTGTCGTCAGTACCTTTTGTTTGTTATCCAGCCCGGGGCGTGCGTAGATATCCCCGAAGGCAAACTCCACCACGATCCGGGTCAGATCGGGCGCCACGTCCTTAAAGCTTTCCCCTATCTCCATGTGCCCGGTCGGGCTGTTGTCATCCGGTATCGTCAGCTCTTTCAGCTTATCCATACCCTTCTGAAAGCGATCAACAGACATAATTCTCTCCTATCAAGCAAAGCGACGCCTGCCCGCCATATACAGCCGGCAGCGAATGCTCAGCGTAGTTCAGTGTGAAATGGGATGGCCGCGCCGTACTCCGGGCTGGCGCAATCTACTGACGGGCCAGCGCGCAACCACATATTTTTCCTTCTGCCGCCGCGACAACCTGCCGCTGGGAATCGCATAGTGGCTGACGGTCACGCCCTTCTTACGCATTCTGCTTCGATCACCGGCTAAGAGGGGGTGCCAGGGCGGTAGCGGCAGATTCTTATGGAGCAGGCGGTATGCACAGGTTTCCGGCAACCAGACAGAATATTTGGGCACCGTCTCAGGCGTCAGATCATGACATTCCGGTACCTTCCTGAGTCGGTTCGCGTAATCGGCACAACGGGCAGATTCTATATCCAGTAACTCACAGGCCACCCCGTAAACCGTCACCACCCCCTTCTCAACGCGCCGCTTCAGGCAACACTGCCCACACCCGTCGCACAACGCTTCCCACTCCTTACTGTTGAGTTCCCCTAACGAATAACGTTCCCAAAAACGCTCACGCAATGTACTTCCACTTCCAAAAAAAACTCAAAACTGGGGTCTGACCCCAGTTTCTTAAAAGTGGGGTCAGACCCCAGTTATTATAAGGACCGCCCGAATGCCACCGGTCGGGGGAGAGAGACATGTACGTGCCTGCACATTTTGCTGAAACCGATACTGAAAGATTGCGTGCGCTGATCGAAGCGCATCCTTTGGGCATTCTCGTTACGGGTGGGCCGGGCGGGCTGGATGCGAATCACCTTCCCTTCCTGCTTGAACGCGATGCCGGGGAGTACGGCACGCTACATTGTCACGTCGCTCGTAATAACCCGATTTGGCGCGCGTTAAGCGATGATGACGAAGTGCTGGTCATATTCCGGGCGGCCGATACCTACATTTCACCGAACTGGTACCCGAGCAAGCATGAAACTCACCAGCAGGTACCTACATGGAACTATTGCGTCGTTCACGCACATGGGCGGGTACGGATTAGAGATGATGAACGCTATGTGCGTCGCGTCGTCGCAAAATTAACGCAGCACCATGAGGCGAGCGAGCCTCGCCCATGGAAGATGGGCGACGCCCCGCCCGACTACCTTGATGCCATGCTGAAAGCGATCGTGGGCATGGAAATTGAAGTCACTCGCCTCGTTGGTAAGGCCAAGCTCAGTCAGAACAAGGACGCTCGCGATGTGCGTAACGCGGCCCAGGTATTGCTGGATCGCGGCGAGCGCGACGCCGGCGAAGCCATGCTACGCGCCTACTGGGGTCTGACCCCAGTTTCTAAAAGTGGGGTCTGACCCCAGTTTATGGTGGCCACGCCGCTAGGTTCGACTCGCCTCGGTCAAACGGGCCAGCAGCGGCTCAGGTATTGACACGTCAACTGCGTCTAAGACCTCGTCGAGCTGAGTCACACTGGTGGCGCTGGCAATAGGGGCTGTGACACCGGGCCGGCTAAGCAACCAAGCCAGGGCCGTTTGTACCGGGGGAACTGACAGCTCCTCTGAAACTGCCAATAACTCCTTCAGTACGCGCTGGCCACGCTCGGTGAAATAGCCTTGCACGAAGCTTTCGCGAGCTTTGCCCTTTGCGTCGTCCAGGCTGCGGTATTTACCACTGAGAAATCCGCTGGCAAGCGAGAAAAAGCTGACGACGCCAATTTCTTCTTGTTGTGCCAACTCTGCCAGACCTGACTCGAAGTCTTCACGGTCATGCAGGTTGTAGCGCGGCTGTATAACTTCGTACCGGGCAAGTCCGGACGCCTTCGATACAGCCAAGGCTTGGCGCAAGCGTTCGGCGGAATAGTTGGAAGCGCCGATGGCGCGTACCTTCCCGGATTTCACGAGCTTATCGAAGGCCGCCAGCGTTTCTTCGAGCAGCACTTCCTGATCGTCGATGTGCGCGAAATAAACGTCAATATAGTCAGTACCAAGCCGCTTCAGGGAATCTTCCACTGCAAGCTCGATATTGCGAGCTGATAAGCCTTTGCGCGGTTCCCACATCCCTACTTTCGTCATTAGGACGATATCGTCACGACGCCCGCGCCTAGCCAGCCATTGGCCGAGTATCGTCTCAGATTCCCCGCCACGGTGCCCCGCCGCCCACGCCGAGTAGAGATCGGCAGTATCAATCGCGTTGAAGCCACGTTCAACAAAGCGGTCCAGCAGTTCGAAGGAGCGATTTTGATCTGCGGTCCATCCGAAAACGTTTCCGCCAAATACCAAGGGAGCAATAGCAATGCCACTTCGGCCCAAAGTGCGTTTATTCATGTATCAACCTTTTAAAACACCCGACCTGGGTAGGACCCGTATGGTTAACGCACCAACCTTTGGTAAAGCGTCTCGTGATCCAGCACATTGCCTTTCTGATCCGTCACCCGCATCGCATCCGCCGACACTTCATCGATCACGACGACGTTGCCGTCGACCAGACCAATTTCAATCTTCATATCGATGAGAATAAGACCCAAGTCGCGGAGAGTCGTTTCGACAATACGGCACACTTGACGAGTGAGTTCCTTAGCCTCTTCGAGATGCTGAGGCGTAAGAAGACCCAAGGCAATGATTGCATCGTCGTTAATGAGGGGGTCGCCCCGCTCGTCGTCTTTCACCGTGATTTCGACAAGGTAGTCCAGCTTTTGCCCCGGGTCTGCAATGTACTTCTGGTAGCGGCGAAGAAAGCTGCCCCAAGGCCGTGTGCGACAGATGAACTCAAACCCCCCCGCGCCACTTGTGCCTTTGCCCAGCGGCTCAGCCCGGCGCACTTCCATGGTTCCTTTTTCGAGATCCACCGCTACCAAATGGGTCGGAATCTCGGCGGCATGCAGCCGCGCGAAGAAAAAGTCTGTCATAGCAAGGGATTTTCGCCCCTTGCCTTCCACCTTGCCTATGACCGTATTCGCGCCGGGATCGATCACGCCGCCTTCGCCCGTGACATCGTCCTTGAAGACTAGAAGGACGTTGCCGTTCGGCAGGGCATATACGTCTTTAGTTTTGCCCGAGTAGATTTTTTCGCTGGTATTCATCGGTTTGCTTGCTGGTAGTGACAATGTTCTAAAGCCGGAACTTATTCCCACTCGATCGTCGCGGGCGGCTTGCTCGACACATCGTACGTCACACGATTAATGCCGCGCACTTCGTTGATGATGCGTGAGGACACCTTTTTCAGCAGCGCATAAGGCAGTTCGGCCCAGTCGGCTGTCATGAAGTCAGTGGTCTGCACGGCGCGCAGCGCGACAACATATTCGTAGGTGCGCCCATCTCCCATGACTCCGACGGATTTCACCGGCAGGAAGACGACGAAGGCCTGCGAGGTAAGGTCGTACCAGCTTTTGCCACTGTTGTGATCGATAGTGTTGCGCAGCTCGTCGATAAAGATGGCATCGGCGCGGCGCAGCAAGTCTGCGTATTCCTGTTTGACTTCGCCGAGAATGCGAACGCCCAGGCCCGGCCCCGGGAAAGGATGGCGGTAGACCATTGCAGGCGGCAGCCCCAGAGCTATGCCCAACTTACGGACCTCGTCTTTGAAAAGCTCACGCAGAGGCTCAAGCAGCTTCAGATTGAGTGTTTCAGGCAGCCCACCGACGTTGTGGTGCGACTTGATGGCGACCGCCTTGCCGGTTTTGGATGCGGCGGATTCGATGACGTCGGGATAAATCGTGCCCTGCGCCAGCCAGCGCGCATTCTTAAGCTTAGCGGCTTCGGTTTGGAAGACTTCGACAAACTCGCGGCCGATGATCTTGCGCTTGTCTTCCGGGTCGGTCACCCCGGTAAGCTTGCTCATGAACTGCGTGCTGGCGTCTACGTGGATAACCTTCACACCGAAATGCCCGGCGAAGGTGTCCATAACCTGCTGGGCCTCATTCAGGCGCAGCAGACCGTGATCGACAAAGACGCAGGTAAGCTGATCGCCAATGGCCTTGTGAATGAGGGCTGCTGCGACAGAGGAGTCCACGCCCCCCGACAGCCCAAGGATGACTTCATCGTTGCCCACTTGCTCACGAATTCGTTCGATTGCTTCCTGCACGTAGTCAGGCATGTTCCAATCGTGTGAGCAGCCGCAGATCTCTGTGACGAAACGGTTAAGTATGGCTTCGCCCTGCTTGGTGTGCGTAACTTCCGGGTGAAACTGCACACCGTAAAAATCGCGTTCTTCGTCGGCCATGCCGGCAATGGCGCAACCGGCCGAGGACGCCATGAGCCGGAAGCCCGGTGGCAAGGCGGTAACCTTGTCGCCGTGACTCATCCAGACCTTGAGCATCCCATAGCCTTCTGGAGTACTGAAATCCTGCAAGCCATCGAGCAGGCGTGTGTGCCCATGAGCGCGAACTTCGGCGTAACCGAACTCCCGCTGGTCGGACCACTCTACTTTCCCACCCAGTTGCAACGCCATTGCCTGCATGCCGTAGCAAATGCCCAGCACGGGCACGCCCATTTCGAACACCCGAGCGGGGACTTTCAGGGCTTCTTCCTGATATGCGGACGCGTGACTACCTGAGAGAATGATACCTTTCAGGCCTGTCTGCGCTTCAAGGAAGGCGTCGTCAACGTCGCCTGGATGGATTTCACAGTAAACGCCGATTTCCCGGATGCGGCGGGCAATAAGCTGGGTGACCTGGGAGCCATAGTCTAGGATGAGTATGCGTTGATGCATGGTGGTGGAAGGTAGAGAAGTTCAAGGCGCACTAGGACGCTGACGAAGTCAAAGAAGAGAAGTCAAAGAAGAATTCTTTGCAGAATTCCTTACTGTAACGTATCGCACCGGTTTTCGCAGGAGTAGACATGCCAAATAACCCCTCCGTCCATGCTGCGGTTCTGGCCGGCTTTGTCGCGTTGGCGGTAGCCATGGGTATTGGCCGCTTTGCATTCACGCCTTTGCTACCCATGATGCAAAAAGACCTTGGTCTTGGCTTGGCACAGGGTGGATGGTTGGCCAGCGCCAACTATCTGGGCTATTTTGCGGGGGCACTCACCGCCGCGTTTCTACCCTGGAGTGCGCGTACGTTATTGCGCGTAGGGCTCTTTCTCGTGGTGCTTACCACGGCACTGATGGGCTGGACATCCGTATGGTCCACCTGGATCACTTGGCGTTCGCTCGCCGGGGTGGCAAGCGCATGGGTACTCGTGGGCACCGCTACCCTGTGTCTTGCGCGACTGAGCGCGGCAGGCAACCCTAAAAAATCAGGATGGGTATTTGCCGGCGTGGGAGGCGGTATCGCCGCGGCGGGGTTACTGTGCTTGGTGGCTGACCTGCGTGGTGTCTCTGCGCCCGACACGTGGCTCATGCTGGGCGTCTTGGCCGCGCTCGGTACGGTGGCTACTTTCCCGCTCTGGCATGTGTCGACCAACGCACCCTACCCGTCCGATGTTCCGCCACGCGCGAACGGGCATGCGCACCGGCGATTGGTGCTGTGTTACGGGTTCTTCGGCTTCGGATACATTCTTCCAGCCACCTTCCTGCCCGCCCAGGCTCGTGTCCTCCTCGATGATCACGCAATCTTTGGTCTGGCCTGGCCCTTATTCGGCCTGGCAGCGGGTGTTTCCACCTTGACTTGTGGGGTACTGCTGCGCCGGTTCTCGCTGCGAGGCTTGTGGCTGGCTGCACAGCTGCTGATGGCGATCGGCGTGGTGATGCCTGCGCTTATACCCGGCCTCGGCAGCATTATCGTGGCAGCACTGTGCGTGGGCGGTACTTTCATGGTGATCACCATGCTGGGTATGCAACAGGCTCAGGTAACGGGCGGGCCGCGCGCCCGCACACTCATGGCCAACCTGACAGCCGCCTTCGCTTTTGGTCAGTTAGCCGGGCCGGTATTCTTCAGTCTGATGAACGAACACCTGGGTGCCAGTTTAAACAGTTCTTTGTATGTCGCCTGCGCCGTGCTGGTCGTGGGCTGTTTACTGCTTTTGAAGCCCTTTCCTGCCCATTCGGTACAAGCCGCCGGAGTCGACGTTCAATAAAGGCGCGACGGGCAAAAAAAGGCTCCGGCCAAATGGACGGAGCCTTTACATTGCTGCACACTAGGTGGGAATCAGTCAGCCCGGTAGTTAGGCGCTTCCTTAGTGATCTGCACATCGTGCACGTGCGATTCGCGCACACCGGACGCCGTGATTTCCACGAATTCGGCTTTCTTGCGCATCGCTTCGATCGTGGCGCAGCCGCAATACCCCATTGATGCTCGCACGCCACCCACTAGCTGGTAGATGATGGCAATTACGCTGCCCTTATAGGGAACACGGCCTTCGATACCTTCCGGCACCAGCTTGTCGACGTTATTGGCAGGATCTTGGAAATAACGGTCTGCCGAACCGTCGGACATGGCGCCCAGGCTACCCATGCCGCGATACGACTTGTATGAGCGCCCTTGATACAGGACGACTTCACCCGGGGATTCTTCGGTGCCGGCGAACATGCCTCCCATCATGCAGGACGAAGCACCCGCCGCCAGGGCCTTGGCAATGTCGCCCGAATACCGAATACCGCCATCGGCGATCAGCGGTATGCCCGTGCCTTCCAGCGCCTCGGCGACATCGGAAATCGCTGTGATCTGAGGTACGCCGACACCGGCCACTACACGCGTGGTGCAGATGGAACCGGGGCCGATTCCCACCTTGACGGCGTCGGCGCCGGCTTCTGCAAGGGCCCTGGCCGCAGCCGCCGTGGCGATGTTGCCGCCTACTACCTGAATGCGCGGATAGTTTTCTTTCACCCAGCGCACACGTTCGATGACACCCTGGGTATGGCCGTGAGCCGTATCGACCACGATGGCATCGACGCCGGCCGCTGCCAGCTTCTCGACACGCTCTTCGGTGCCCTCGCCGACGCCGACCGCAGCAGCCACTCGCAGCTGGCCGTACGAATCTTTGCAGGCATTGGGGTGTTCGGTGTTCTTGACGATGTCCTTTACCGTTGCAAGGCCGCGCAACTCAAACGCATCGTTCACAATCAGCACGCGCTCAAGGCGGTGCTTATGCATGAGCGCCTGAGCTTCGTCGAGTGTGGCGCCTTCGTGCATGGTGACGAGTTTTTCTTGTGGCGTCATGACCTTGCTTAGGGGAAGATCAAGACGGTCCTCGAAGCGAAGATCGCGGTTGGTAACGATACCGACCAGCTTGCGGCCGTCAACGACCGGCAGGCCGGAAATACCGTGTTCGCGCTGCAGGGCGATGGCATCGCCGACGCGCATCTCGGGCGTGACCGTGATGGGATCGATGACAATGCCGAATTCGTGCCGCTTGACCCTGGCGACTTCGCGCGCCTGGGCGTCGGCCGACAGGTTCTTGTGAATGACCCCGATACCGCCTTCCTGTGCCATGGCGATGGCCAGGCCGGATTCCGTGACGGTATCCATTGCGGCAGACACCAGGGGAATATTCAGTGTGATATCGCGCGTAAAACGGGTGGAAAGATCCGTATCGCGCGGAAGAATGTCTGAATATGCGGGCACCAACAAGACATCGTCGAATGTCAGTGCTTTCTTGATGAGGCGCATGTACGAGCTCCGTGCAAAGAGCAATTATAGCGTGAGGAACCCGGCCAACAAGCCGGGTTCCGCTCGAGCAACTATTTAGCCGACCCAGACTCGCGCGTTGCGGAACATGCGCATCCAGGGCGTAAAGCCGCCATGAGGCTGGTCTGCCCCGCCTTGGTCGGCCGTCCCCCAACGCTCGGGCGCCCACGACATCATCACGTTGCGGGTCACCCGTTCCGGGTGCGGCATCATGATGGTGAAGCGGCCGTCTGCTGTCGTGACACCGGTCAAGCCGCCGGCGCTGCCGTTAGGGTTATACGGATATTGCTCAGTGCTACGGCCGTGATGATCGACGTAGCGAAGTGCCGCGATCGCCTTAGACGCGTCCCCCTGGCGCTGGAAATTGGCATAGCCTTCGCCATGGGCTACCGCGACAGGGACGATCGTGCCGGCCATACCCTGCATGAACAGCGACGGAGATTCCGGAATTTCCACCAGCGACAGGCGTGCCTCGTACTTCTCGGAAAGGTTGCGGGTGAAGCGCGGCCAATGTTCCGCGCCGGGAATCATGGAAGCAAGCGCAGCCATCATCTGACAGCCATTACACACGCCCAGTGCGAAGCTGTCCCGACGCCCGAAGAAGGCCGCGAACTGGTCAGCCAGCATACTGTTGAAGCGAATGCTACGCGCCCAGCCTTCACCCGCGCCAAGCACATCGCCGTAGCTGAAGCCACCGACCGCAACCAGGCCCTGAACTTCATCCAACCGACGGCGGCCGGACATGAGATCGGTCATGTGCACATCCAGCGCTTCGAAGCCTGCCTTATCGAATGCCCAGGCCATCTCCACCTGGCTGTTACAGCCTTGCTCGCGCAGGATGGCCACACGAGGACGCTTACCGGTCGCGATATAGGGGGCCGCGATGTCCTGCTGCGGGTCAAATGCAACGCGAGGCTGCATGCCTGGGTCGTCGGTGGCTTTCCACAAATCGAACTCGGCTTGTGCGCAATCGGGGTTGTCGCGTAGCGCCATGATGCGGCGGCTGACTTCGGCCCATTGCCGGCCAAGCTCAGCGCGCGGCCGCTGATAAATACACTTGCCGTCGCGGAAGATCTGGATTTCGTCTACGGTGTTGAGCGAACCCAGAACATAGCTATGCTGCGACAAGCCGGCTTCACGCAAACGCCGCAACACGTTGTCGCGCTCACTGCGCGGAACTTGCAGTACAGCACCGGCCTCTTCATTGAACAAGGCCTTGAGCGTGAGCTCGTCACGCTGCACGGCAACTTGTTCGGGCCGGATCTTGTAATCACCCCAGTCTTCCGCGTGAGGGTCTATCGTGAGCAGATCGAGGTTGATGGATACGCCCACATGGCCCGCGAAGGCCATTTCACTGACGGTTGCCAGCAGCCCGCCATCCGAGCGGTCGTGATAAGCCAGCACGAGGCCGTCGCCCGCCAGCTGCCGTACCGTTCGGAAGAAGGCAACCAGCATATCGGCGTCATTGATGTCGGGGACTTCTATGCCGACCGCACCATAAACCTGAGCGAAAACGGAGCCTGCCAAACGCTGCCGGCCTGCACCAAGGTCAATAAATATCAGCGTGGTATCACCACGGTCGGTACGCAGTTGCGGGGTTAGCGTGGCACGCACATCGCCCACCGGCGCGAAAGCGCTGACAATCAGGGAAACCGGCGAAATGACATCACGCTGCTCGCCATCCTGGCTCCAGGTGGTGCGCATAGACAAGGAGTCCTTGCCCACAGGGATCGACAAGCCGAGCGCCTGACACCACTGGCTGGCGGCGTCTACGGCATCATAGAGGGCCGCATCCTGGCCGGGCGTGCCGCAGGCAGCCATCCAGTTCGCGGATAGCTTGATGTCTTCCAACGCGCGCACATCGGCAGCTACCAAGTTGGTGAGTGCCTCAGCCACGGCCATGCGGCTGGCAGCCGGCGCATCCAGCACGGCGAGCGGCGTACGCTCGCCCATTGCCATCGCTTCACCCCGCACCCCTTCGTAATCAGCGAGCGTAACCGCACAATCAGCCACCGGGACCTGCCAGGGGCCCACCATTTGGTCGCGGCTGGTCAAGCCGCCCACACTGCGATCCCCAATGGTGATGAGGAAATTCTTGCTAGCGACAGTGGGATGACGCAGCACACGTTCAATGGCTTCGCCAAGATCGATGCCGACAACGTCAAAGGCTTCGCCCCGCACCGCTTCACGCGTGACATCGCGCGTCATGCGCGGCGGCTTGCCCAGGATGATATCAATGGGCACATCCACCGGGCGCAACTCGTCGGGCCGGCGCGGGGTTTTGACTTCGGCCACACCCGGTAGACCTTCACCGTAAGTGACGCGTAACTGGCGCTCTTCCGTTGCGACCCCCACTACCGCGTAGGGGCAGCGCTCGCGCCGGGCGATGGCATCAAAACGCTCGAGGTCTTCCGGTGCAATTGCCAGAACGTAACGTTCCTGCGATTCATTGCTCCAGATCTCGGCAGCAGACAGGCCGGATTCTTCCAGGTGCACCTGTTGGAGCTCAAAGATAGCGCCGCGGCCGGCGTCGTTCACGAGTTCGGGGAAGGCGTTGGATAAGCCCCCTGCTCCGACGTCGTGAATCGCAATAATGGGGTTGTGTTCACCCTGCTGCCAGCAGCGATCAATCACTTCCTGTGCTCGGCGCTGAATTTCGGGGTTACCCCGCTGCACCGAATCAAAATCCAGTTCGGCAGTATTTGCTCCCACGCTCATGCTGGAAGCCGCGCCGCCGCCCATGCCGATGCGCATGCCCGGCCCACCCAGCTGTATGAGCAAGGCACCCGGCGGTAGCGGATCTTTGTGAGTAAGGCGTGCGTCGATACTTCCCAAGCCACCCGCAATCATGATGGGCTTGTGATAGCCCCAACGACGCCCACCGGCGTGCTGCTCGAACGTGCGGAAGTAACCCAGCAGGTTGGGACGCCCGTATTCGTTGTTGAAAGCGGCCGCACCGATGGGGCCTTCAATCATGATATCCAGCGGCGTGGCGATCCGGTCGGGCGCGCCATGCGGCTGCGCTTCCCAAGGCTCGGCCGCATCCGGAAAGCGCAGGTGAGACACAGTGAAGCCCGCCAGCCCGGCCTTGGGCTTGGAGCCACGACCCGTCGCGCCCTCGTCGCGGATCTCGCCGCCCGAACCGGTTGAAGCGCCGGGAAACGGCGCAATCGCGGTCGGGTGATTATGGGTCTCAACCTTCATCAACGTATGCAGCACGCCCTGGTGATGGCCGTAGACGCCGTCACTGTCTGCGGCACCCGCATGAAACAGGGTGGCCGGCCCACCTTCCATGATCGCGGCGTTATCTGAATACGCCACTACGGTGCCGCGCGGCTGGGCGGCGTGTGTGGCTCGGATCATGCCGAAAAGCGTTTCAGACTGAGGCTGCCCGTCAATGACCCACGTTGCGTTGAAGATCTTGTGCCGGCAATGTTCACTGTTGGCCTGAGCGAACATCATGAGCTCGACATCGGTGGGGTCACGGCCCAAGCGATTGAAGGCGTCGGTGAGGTAGTCGATTTCGTCTTCCGACAGCGCCAGGCCCAACGCCGTATTGGCCTCTACCAAGGCTTGGCGGCCTGCGCTCAGCACGCCGATAGTAGTGGTGGGCTTGCCGGGCAAGGATGTGAAAAGTGCCTGACCATCAAAGGCGGCGTCAACCACGGTTTCCGTCATGCGGTCGTGCAGCTCGGCGGCGAGCTCGGCCAGCTGGGCTTCATCTAGCGATTTACCGCCCAGAAGTCCGCGCTGAGGCGTGATGACATAGCGCACGCCACGCTCGATGCGGCGCACGGCCGACAAGCCGCAGTTGTGAGCGATATCTGTAGCTTTACTGGCCCACGGCGACACGGTGCCGAAACGCGGAAAAACCCGCAACACAAGCGTGTTGCGCGATTCAGGGTTGGCCTCGAGCGGTGTGCCGTAATCGAGCAGGCGCTCCAGCTGCTGCTGACCCGTTGCATCGAGTGGCGCTTCGAGCCAGACGTAGTGTTCGTACTGACCCGAGATATCGGCAACGGGCAGATTCAGGGCAGAGAAGCGTTTAAGAAGCTGTTCGCGACGGAACGGTGAAAGGACAGCGGAGCCGGGGAAATGCAGAATGGAGTTCACTGTGTAGGGGTAGGCGCGCAAAAGATGGAGAGTGAATCCATCATTTTACCCTTCCTTGCCCGGCTTGCGACGCGACCCAAGCGCGACCACACTTTACTGCTCTTTGCGAGGCTCCGGATAGTGCACTTCCAGGATATCCAGTTCTTCGACGCCGCCGGGGGTGCGCAACACCACCGTATCGCCTTCATGCGCCTTAAGCAGTGCCCTGGCCACCGGAGAAATCCAGCTGATGCGCCCTTCGAGGGGCTCGGCCTCATCGACGCCCACTATCGTGACGCGGAATTCTTCCCCTGCGGAATCGGAATAGAGAACCGTGGCGCCAAAGAACACCTGATCGCGATTCGGTTGGTTGGCGGGATCGACCACTTCGGCGATTTCCAACCGTCGCGTGAGAAAGCGGATTCGGCGGTCGATCTCGCGTAAGCGCTTCTTACCGTAGAGATAATCGCCATTTTCAGAGCGATCACCGTTAGACGCCGCCCAGGAGACGGTTTGCACCACATCGGGGCGCTCGACATTCATGAGATGTTCAAGCTCCTTACGCAGGCGCTGATAGCCATCGCGCGTGATGTAGTTTTTCGTACCGGCAGGCAACGGCGATACATCGAGCTCGAGGTCGTCATCTACCTGGTCGTCTTCCTTGACAAATGCCTTACTCATAATGCTTGCTACCCGTTAATTCCAATCGTGCCAGACCGGGGTGAGATCGGCCGGCAATGGCGGCAATTTACCCAGGTCGAGACGCGCTTCGCCCGGGCTATGAAAGTCTGAGCCGCAGGAAGCCAGGAAATCGTAGCGGCGCGCCACCGCGGCATACTCCCGATATTGATCCGGCGTATGGCTGCCTGTCACGACTTCAATGCCTTCACCCCCCAACTCGCGAAACTCGTGGAACAAAGCATCGAACTGAGTAGGGGTGTAATCGTAACGCCCTGGATGCGCAATCACGGCGCGCCCACCGGCCTGACGTATCCAGGTGACGGCCTGCTCAAGCGATGACCACTGCATAGGCACATAGGCCGGGCAGCGCTCGCCTAGATAGCGGCTGAAGACTTCTTGCAGTTTGCTGCAATAGCCTCGGTCTACCAGATAGCGGGCAAAATGCGTGCGGCTGATCAGCGCCGGATTACTTACGTAAGACAACGCCCCTTGATAGCTGTCGACGACACCCATGGCGTCGAGCCTGCGCGCCATCTCCTGAGCCCGCTCGGTGCGCCCGGAGCGGATATGACGCAGGCCTTCGACCAATGCAATATCGGTGTCGTCTACATTCAGACCGACGATGTGCACAGTGTGGCCGGCCCAGGTGACGGAAATCTCGACGCCGGCGATGAACCGCATACCCAAAGCCTCGGCCTGCGCGCGGGCGGCGGGCACCCCATCAAGGATGTCATGGTCGGTGAGCGCCCACAGCGTCACGCCGTTTGCATGCGCACGCCGGGCTACGTCCTCGGGAGAGAGGACGCCGTCCGATACGGTCGAGTGGCAATGAAGATCGGCTGAAATAATGATGTCCTCCTTCAACGGGTGGCTTGCTCTTCAAGCAGGAAAGCGGCAACCGCTTCGACCTGATCGTTTGAACGTAGGGTGGGCGCATGACCGACCCCCGAGAACGTGATGCCGTGGGCGAGCACATTGCGCTGCTGCATCTCGCGTAACCCTTGCTCTGTGAGCAAGTCGGAGGTTTCACCCCGAAGCACCAGCACCGGTTCGCGCAGGCTTTCAAAGCCTGCCCAGAGTACGGCCTCGGCACCCTTGAGCACCGTGGCGTCCTGTTTGGCAATGGCCGCTGCAATGCGCAGATCGTAATGCTTCACCCACTTGCCATCCTGCTGGTTGAAGACGTGACGGGTCAATGCCTGCCACCCTTCGTCGTCGTGTGGGCCAAACCCCTCTGAGACTGATTTCACATATTCCACTGCCTGCTCGAAGCTGTCAAATGTCTCCGGCTTGCCGACATATTCCGCAATACGATTCAGCCCCCTGTCACTCAAGTTGGGGCCGATATCGTTCAATACCATGCGACCGAGAGGAAGCGTGTGGGAGGCGTCTAGACCAAAAGGCCCCCGCGGCGGTCGCAATGCGGCGGAACTGGCCAGCCCTGCCACTAACCCCAGGCCGATGAGCCCGCCCATCGACGTGCCGACCCAGTCCAGGCGCCTGGGATTCAAACGCGCCACCAAAGTGAGGATATCAGCGACGTATTGAGGAATGACGTAATGAGCAGGGTCTATCAGCCAGTCAGAACGCCCGCGACCCACGATATCGGGACACACGACCCGGTATTCGCCTGCCAGGCGCGCAGCCAACACGTCGAAATCACGACCGGTGCGCGTCAGCCCGTGTACGCAAAGCAAAACTTTGTCGTTATGTGGATCACCCCACTCCCAATAGGCCATGCGATGCATACCAGCAGGGCTTGCACACATCACATAGTCCAGCCGTGGAATATCGGCCTGATAAGAGACTGGCACTTCGCTCATTACTCCCTCATGACACGAAAAAAAGGACTCCTGATTGTAGACCCAGGAATCCGTGCGTCTAAGGGCTACCCAACGCTCGTGTGAACCGCTGCCGATCACGGCTATGGGGCCGCCGCTGTCAGCCGTGCAGACCGGCACCCAGCGCCTTTAAGGCCGCTTCCTGCATGGCTTCGGTGAGCGTGGGATGAGCATGCACCGTGCCGGCAATGTCTTCCAACCGGGAACACATCTCAATGGAATGAGTGAAGGCGGCGGCCAGCTCGGAGACGCTCGGCCCCACCGCCTGCCACCCAAGAATCCGGTGATCGTCACGTCGGGCCACCACCCGCACAAAACCATCCACCTGATTGAGCGTCAGTGCCCGACCATTCCCTGAAAAGGGGAAGGTGGCACTCAGCACATCACCGGCTCTTCCTTTGGCTTCTTCTGGCAGCATGCCTGCCACCACTACTTCGGGGTCGCTGTAACACACCGCGGGAATGGCCGCCGGCTCAAAGCGACGTCGCTCTCCTGCAATAACCGCCGCGACGACTTCGGCCTGAGCCATGGCGCGATGTGCCAGCATGGGTTCGCCGGTAATGTCGCCTATCGCCCAGACCTGACGCATGGAGGTACGGCATTGCTCGTCCACCCGGATATATGGGCCGTCCATATCGAGCATCAGGCTATCTAGACCGGCTTCGCGCGAGCGAGGCGCCCGCCCTACCGCCACCAGAATGCGGTCCGCCTGGATTTCGCGCGGTGCTCCCGATTCCTGAGACAGCTTCAACACCCCGGAATCCGCATCGCCGGATTCGAGCCGGGTATTCAGTAAGAGGTCGACTCCCAATGCTTGCAGGCGCCGCTGCACGGGCCGGGTCAGTGCAGCGTCCCACGCAGGCAGGATACGCCCCTGTGCTTCGATCAGCGTCACCCGGCTACCCAGCTTGGCGTATGCCATACCCAATTCAACGCCGATATATCCTGCGCCGATGACGGCCAGGCTGGCCGGCAGTGATGACTGCTCAAGTGCCTCGGTCGAGGAAATCACACGGCCGCCGAAAGGCAGCATGGGCAACGCCATGGGCGCAGACCCTGTGGCGAGAACCAGGTGCTGACAAACGAAGCGCAGCCGTTTGCCTGCGTCACCACCCACCCCATTGACTTCCACGGTCTTGCCATCGATGACAGTGGCTTCGCCTTGCACGACCTGCACCCCGGCACGTTTGAGCAGTGCCTGTACGCCTTCTGTAAGCTGACTGACGATGCCGCGCTTCCATTCATTCAGTTGGGGAAGATCAAGGGTGGGCGGCTGCGCCATAATTCCCAACTGCGCCGCATCGCCGTTCGCGCCAAGTGAGTGAAATTTGTCGGCCGCGTGGATCAGCGCCTTGGAAGGAATACACCCGATATTCAAGCAAGTGCCGCCTGGATTTGCCCGCTCTACCAGGACTGTGGAAATGCCTGCCTGGGCGGTACGAATCGCGGTCACGTAGCCGGCAGGGCCCCCGCCCAAAACCAATACGTTCGTTGACTGCATGAATGATTACTCCACAAAGAGCAGCGAGGGACACTCGAGATAAGCTCGGATGCTCTGGATAAACTCGGCTGCATGCATGCCATCGACCACGCGATGGTCGAAGGACGACGACAGGTTCATCATTTTGCGTATCACAATGGCGCCATCCATCACCATGGGTCGCTCAACGACCCGGTTCACCCCAACGATGGCGACTTCCGGGTGATTGATAACCGGTGTGGAGACGATGCCCCCTAACGCTCCCAAGCTGGTCAATGTGATAGTGGAGCCGGAGAGTTCGTCGCGTTTGGCAGTACCGCTGCGTACTTCTTGGGCCAAGCGCCGGACTTCCGAGGCAAGCGCCCATAGGTCATAGCTTTCTGCATGCCGTAGCACCGGTACCATTAACCCGGCATCAGTTTGCGCCGCCACCCCAAGGTGCACGGGCGCATAACGCTGCACCACCCCTTTTTCATCGTCATAACGGGCGTTCATCTGGGGAAAGTCGCGCAGCGCCGCCACCATTGCACGCGCAAGGAAGGGCAGCATGGTGAGCCGCCCGCGCGAATCGCCCCAGCGCTGATTCAACTGCTTGCGCAGCGCCTCAAGTTCGGTGACGTCGATCTCTTCGACATAAGTAAAGTGTGGAATATTGCGCTTGGATTGCTGCATCTTCTGAGCAATCTTGCGACGCAAGCCCACAACCGGGACATCTTCCACGCCTTCCCGACGGGCAAACACGGGCATGCCGCCGGAAGTGCCCGCCACAACCGCCGCCGGGGTCTGACCCCCGTTTTGAAGCCAGCGATCAAGGTCCTCGTGGGTGACCTGCCCGACCGGACCCGTGCCGGGCACCAGCCTGAGATCAATGCCTTCATCCAATGCCCGCCGCCGGACGGCTGGCGATGCAAGGGGTCGTGAACCTTGCGGTCTTTTAGCCGGGGTGGGCGCTTTCTCTTCGACATGCTCCGGCACAGGCTCCGGTTCCGGCTCAGACGCCGGCAGCGATTCCGGCGCTGCCTTCGGTTCCGGTGATGCCTTCAGTGCCGGCGCGGCTTCTGCTGCCGGCTCCTCTGCCACACCGCCCCCTTCAACCTCGAGGCGGATCAGTTCAGAGCCTACCGGCATTACTTCGCCAACTCGGCCCCCCAATTCCAGCACAGTGCCATTCACCGGCGACGGCACCTGTACCGTGGCCTTGTCTGTCATGACATCGGCCAGCACCTGGTCTTCATGAACCGTATCGCCGGGGGCAACGTGCCACTCCACCAGCTCGACTTCAGCGATACCCTCGCCGATATCCGGCATTTTTATGATGTATACACCCATGTCATTCCCCCCTTTCCGTGCCGGCCGCATCTTCAGGAATCAGGGGCGGCAGTGCCGGTTCACCGCTTACCAGTCGGCGCATAGCGTTGGCCACCCGGCGTGGGCTGGGAAAGTACGCCCATTCATGAGCATGGGGATACGGTGTGTCCCACCCAGTCACCCGCTCGATCGGCGCCTCTAAGTGGTAGAAGCAGTGTTCTTGCACTAGAGCTGCCAGTTCTGCACCAAAGCCGCTGGTCAAGGTGGCTTCATGCAGTATCAGGCAACGACCCGTTTTGCGCACCGACCTGACGACGGCTTCGATATCGAGCGGCCAGAGCGTGCGCAGGTCGAGGATTTCGGCGTCCAGACCGGTTTCGGTGGTGGCGGCTTCGGCAACGTAAACCATGGTGCCGTATGTGAGGATCGTTAACGCGTTACCCGGCCGGTGTACCCGTGCAGTGTCCAGGGGAATGCTGTAATACCCGGTGGGCACGTTCCCCATGGGGTGGCGCGACCACGGCACGACCGGCTTGTCGTGGTGACCGTCGAAGGGCCCGTTGTACAGGCGTTTGGGTTCGAGGAAGATCACCGGGTCATCACATTCGATCGCCGCAATAAGCAGGCCTTTAGCATCATACGGATTGGACGGAATGACAGTCCGCAGCCCGGCCACATGAGTGAACAGGGCTTCGGGGCTCTGGCTGTGTGTCTGGCCGCCATAGATGCCGCCCCCCGACGGCATACGTATCGTGAGCGGCGCTGTGAAATCCCCCGCACTGCGATAACGCAGCCGCGAAGCTTCCGACACAATTTGGTCGGTGGCCGGGTAAAAGTAATCCGCAAACTGGATTTCAACGACAGGCCGCAAGCCGTAAGCCGCCATGCCTACCGCGGCGCCCACAATACCGCCTTCCGATATGGGCGCATCGAAGACGCGTTCCTTGCCGTACTTGGCCTGCAGGCCTTCCGTGCACCGAAAAACCCCGCCGAAATAGCCGACGTCCTGGCCGAAAACCACGACGTTGTCATCGCGCTCCAGCATGACATCCATGGCGGAGCGCAAGGCCTGGATCATGGTCATGGACACGGTGCCCTGACCTACCTTATGTATATCCGCCATATCTACACTCCAAGTTGCTGCCGCTGCCGGCGCAAGTGCCAGGGCATTTCTGCGTATACGTCCTCGAACATGGTGGCTACGCTTGCGGTCCGGCCGGTAAGCAAAGATCCGTGGCCTTCAGCGGCTTTCTGTGCCGCTATGACCTCGGCCTCGTATTGTTTTTGCGTGGCCTGGTGTTCTTCTTCTGACCAGTGGCCGATGCGGATAAGGTGCTGCTTCAGCCGCTCGATGGGGTCCCCCAGCGGGAAGCGCGACCAGTCGTCAGCGGGCCGGTATTTGGAGGGATCGTCGGAAGTGGAGTGGGGACCTGCCCGATAGCTGACCCATTCAATGAGGGTCGGCCCCAGATTATTGCGGGCCCTGTCAATCGCCCAACGGGACACGGCAACCACCGCTAGAAAATCATTGCCGTCCGCGCGCAGCGACACGATGCCGCTGCCCAGGCCGCGCGCGGCAAACGTTGTGCGCTCGCCCCCGGCGATCGCCTGAAAGGTGGAAATCGCCCATTGGTTGTTGATAACGTTCAGCACCACCGGCGCCTGGTACACGTGGGCAAAGGTCAGCGCTGTCTGGAAATCTGCAGCCGCCGTGGCACCGTCGCCGATCCATGCCGAGGCGATACGGGTATCACCCTTGATGGCCGAAGCCATCGCCCAGCCGACCGCCTGCACGAACTGAGTGGCCAGATTGCCCGATATGGAGAAGAAGCCCTTATCGCGCATGGAATACATGACCGGCAGCTGGCGCCCTTTAAGTGGATCGCACTCATTCGAGTAAAGCTGACACATCATGTCGCCCAGCGGCACATCCTTCGCAATCAGCAGGTTCTGCTGGCGATAGGAAGGAAAGCACATGTCTCCTTCTTCGAGGGCAAGCGCCTGACCGGTGCCGATGGCTTCTTCACCGAGGCTCTGCATGTAGAAGGAAATCTTGCGCTGGCGCTGTGCGATCATCATGCGTGCATCGAACAGCCGCGTTTTGATCATGACCTGCAGCCCCTTGCGCAGCAGTTCCGGATCGATCGCCGGTTCTGCCCACGGACCCACGGCATTGCCGTCGTCATCTAGTACACGTATCAGGGAAAAGGCAAGGTCGGTGTTCTCGCGATAGCCGATATCGAGCTTCGGCTTGCGCACCTCGCCGGCCGCAGAAAGCGGAAGGTAGGAAAAATCGGTTGCGTGGCCTGGACGACCGGAGGGCTCCGGCACGTGCAGCCGCAATGGCGGGGTTTGTCTCATAATGCCTCGGAAAATCTTGTGGAGTTTCGTGTAGCTTTTCGGGGCCTTGCGTACTAGGCCCCTTGTCTTTATTTCTGCCGCTTCTTTTGGAAGCTGCGGCTATCATCGCGCATACCCGTTCGGGGCGCAAGATCAGCCCTACTCGTCTTCGGGATAACGCTGGTTATCTATCGCTGGGAGCCGCCCAGTAGCGGGCACGCACTTCGCGCTCGGCGTCGACCGTCAGCTCTCCACCGACGGAGCGCACCACCACTGCACCATCCCTTCCGGTTTCCCAGAAGTCTGCCCCCTGAGCCTGCCATCGCCGCCGAATCACACTGGCCGGATGGCCGTACCGATTCCAGCGCCCCGCCTGGGCAATGGCATGCTGCGCCTGGAGCGCGGATACAAAGTTGCGTGCCGACGAGTATTTTGAACCATGATGCGCAGCCAAAACCACATCGGCGCTGCCGAGGCCGCGCCCAACCAGACTTTCTTCTTCGGCGGCAGTGATGTCGCCGGGCAGCAAAACGGAGTGGTGCTTTCCCCGAACACGCAGTACACAGCTTTGGCTATTGCGTTCGCGTGAGCCGGCATCGATATCGATATTGCCCCCGCCCAGAGGCCATAGAAACTGGAAACGCACACCGTCCACTTGCCATGACACGCCATGACGGCATGGGCTCGCCACCCGTGGCATGGGAGGCAGATCGCGTGTGCCGAGCAGGCGCGCTTCATGCGCCAACCAACTCTCTAAATCGAAGGGTGTGTAGATTTGCTCGACGGCCAGGGTTTCCAAAACGCTGCGTAGCCCTCCGACGTGATCCAGGTCGCTGTGCGATACCACCAGAGCGTCCACCTTTCCCATACCACGCGCCTTCAGGAAAGGCAGCAGAATGCGTTGCGCCGCATCGGCATCCGGCGAATAGCGCACGCCGGTGTCGTACACCAGCACATGCTTATGCGTCCGCAACACCAACGCACTACCCTGCCCCACATCCAGGGCGTGTAGCTCCCAGTCACCCAACTCGGGTCGTGGCGACTGCCAGGCCAGAGCGGGCAACATAAAGGCCCACCCCAGGCTGCGATAGGGAAAGCCGCGTGGTAACAAAGCCACCACCACTCCCGCCATCGCTAAGGCCGTGATCCACCACGGTGCCGCCGTAACCGGCAGTGCCGCACCAGGCAGATCGGCCAGCCATACCGTCGGCCACATGCAGGCCTCAAGCAGCGTGTGCGCCAGCCAAGCGATAGCACTCGCTGGGCCTTCCATGCCCGGCATCAATGTCAGCCCCGCCAGCAGCAAGGCCAGCGGCGTAATTAGCATGCCTATCAACGGAATGGCATAGGCATTCGCGAGTGGCGATACAAGAGATATCTCATTAAAAAGTAGCGCTAACGGCGGCATCAACGCCAGCGTTACCAGTATCTGAAGACGACTAGCCGCTAAGATTTTTCCGAGTAGCCCCGTGCCTGACGGTGAAGTGACCAACCCTCTTCCCCACCACCCGGTGCTTGCCATCAGCACCCACACCGCCAGGAAAGACAGCCAGAAACCTGCTGCTAGAACCGACCACGGGTCCATCATCACAATCACAAAGGCCGCTGCAGCCAGGACATGGGTGGGGCTGAGCGGCAGACGTAGTGCGAGCGATGACGCCATGACGGCGAGCATGATGAATGTGCGGCGTGCCGGCACCCCCCAGCCGGCGAGCAGGCAGTACAGCCACGCAATTACCAATGCCGTCCATCCAGACGCCAACTGAGCCGGGCACCGCTCTGCCAGCCGCCGGCCGCGCCAGCGCAGTCGACGCCAGAGGAAGTTCACGACGATGGCTGCCAGCACGGCAATCATCGTCACATGAGAACCGCTGATCGAAACCAGATGAGTAAGCCCACTGCGATTGAACGTGACCCAATCATCGGCACTCACACTCGCCTGATCGCCAATAGCGAGCGCCAGCAGCACGGCGCCCCACCGCAGTTCACGGATATAAGGCAACATGGCGTCGCGCACCACGTGGCGAGCGCGTTGCGCCGCCACCGACAGGCCCGCCCAGGGCGTATCATCCAGCAGCGTCGGCCTACCGCGTACCGTGCCCGTGGCACGTATACCTTGTGCAAATACGTGGCCCTCATAATCGAAACCGTGGGGGTTACGTGCCCCATGCGGGCTGCGCAGAATCAACGCCATGCGCCATACCTGACCCGGCATGATCTCAGGGAATTCTTCGATCGGATACCGGCCGCGCCTGCCATAGGGGCCGGAATATTTTCCCGCATTCCATCGCACCTGGATCCGGCTGGGGACGCCCTGCGGCACCGAAGACAGCACGTCCGCGACAAAAATTCGGCTCTGGGGTTCCAGGCGCGGCAGCTCCGCCACACGCAGCACCACCCGCGTGACCTTGTCTTCATTGATTGCATGCAGGGCATCGGCCAGCCGCTGTTCGACTCTTATGACTCCATAGGCCAGACCGAGCCACGCTGCCAAGGTGATCCACAGCAGTTGCGTGCCGAGTCGATACGACGCAGTCATCCCAATCGCAGCAGCGGCCAACCACCAAAAGGAGGGCATCTCCGGCATTGCATGCACCGCCCCCACGCCGACGCAGAAGGCACATAGACTCAGCCGCACCACGGCCATGCGGACTTGCTCCAAAAAAGCTTCAGCGTAGATGGAACAGACGCCTTCAAGAAGGCATAGAGCTGCGTTTTGACCATCCGAAAAAGTACGCGCTTGCCGAAGAAGTTGCGTCATGCAGCGAGCAGAGTAAGAATGAAGCCATGTGCAACCGCTACGTCACTCCGGATCAAGCCGCTATCGAGGCCTATTGGCACATCGGTGGTCGGAATCCGTTACCGCTCTGGTCGCCCACGGTTCACCCCCGTTCATTGGCCCCCTTTATTCGTGGCAACAGCGGGGAACGTGAGCTGGTGGTTGGCCTGTGGTCATTGATCCCACCCTTTGCCAAAGCTTCGCGCCTGCCCTACACCACAAATAACGCCCGCTCGGAAGAGCTCGCCCAGAAGCCGACCTACCGACAGGCCTGGGCGCAGGGACAACGCTGTATTATTCCGGCCGCCTCGTTTGATGAGCCGTGCTGGGAAACCGGGAAAAATGTCTGGTGGCGATTTCGGCGGACTGACGGGGCACCATGGGGGCTGGCCGGCTTGTGGAATACCTGGGTCGATCGCGCCAGCGGCGAAGTGGTTGAGACTTTCACCATGCTTACCATCAACGCAGATGGCCACCCGCTCATGCGGCGCATGCATAAGCCCGATCCAAAACTACCACCCGACGCGCAGGACAAGCGTTCGGTCATCCCGATAGAGCCCGAAGACGTTGATTGCTGGCTGTGGGGCAGCCAAGATGAGGCTCAAGCGCTGCTCAGGTTGGCGGCGGTAGACGTATTCGACGCGCAACCGCAGGAAGATCGCCCCGCTCAGGAAACCCTGTTTTAAGCGGGCCGATTGAGACGTTCACCCCAGCCTATCCAGCAGCGCCCCTAATTGGGTTCTCTCTTCATCGCTCAGCCGTGCGCTCACGCGGGCGTCGTGCTCTCGGATCAATGCAGTGACCTCATCGAGTACCTCATCGCCCTCCCGGGTCAGCACCAGCGCATAGGCGCGCCGGTCAGTGGGCGACGCGCTGCGACGCACATAGCCGAGCTTTTCCAGCGAGTTCACCACTTCGACTGCACCCGAACGCGCAATGCCCATGGCGCGAGCCAGATCAGTAAGCTTTAAATCCCGATTATGACGAATCAAGGTCATGGCGGAAAAACGTGGCGGCGTGATAGACCACGGATCCATAACGTCCAGAAAGTCTTGATAGATGCGGATCTGGGCGCGGCGCAGGCGGTAGCCCAGTAGTTCCGTGAGAACGCCATACGAACGGTCGGGCGCCAGCTCCACGTCAAGCGCCGCGTCGGTTTTCTGGCGCGGGACATTGGGCCGTGAGCTTGGTCTGCTGGACAAGACGATTTTCCTTCTGAAAAACGAGCCGGATAGTGGAACGATGAGGCTGGCCGTTGTTGTAACGCAAGTGGCCGCGGCGCGCTACGCTCGGCAAAGAACGTACATGCCCGGGTAAATCCTTATAGGTCTAAACGTTTTAGGTGCACGCCAACATTGTTATGATACATAACAAAAATAGGAGACACGCTTGAACGTCATGATCATCGGCGCGGGCATCGGTGGGCTCAGTCTGGCCCTGATGCTGAAGCAACGCGGAATTCACTGCCACATCTACGAAAGTGTGCGGGAACTACGGCCGTTGGGGGTGGGCATCAATCTACTTCCCCACGCCGCCATCGAACTCGACGAGTTGGGGCTGTTGCCGCAATTGGCGGAACAGGCAATCGAAACCTCTTCCCTGCACTACTACAACCGCTACGGCCAGAAGATCTGGGAGGAACCCCGGGGCGTCGCCGCAGGCTATCCCGTTCCACAATTTTCCATACACCGTGGCGGCTTGCAGATGCTGCTGGCGGACGCAGTCGTTGAGCGGCTGGGTGCGCAATGCCTGCACACAGGTATGCATTTTGAATCGCTTGAGCAAGATGAAAACGGCGTCACCGTCCATTTCACCGACCGTAACACTGGGGCTCGCACGACACGTCCTGCGGATATGGTGATTGCGGCCGACGGTATCCATTCTGCAGTGCGCCGGCACTTTCATGGAAATATCGACCAGCTGTGTTACTCCGGGCGCATGTTGTGGCGCGCCGTTACTGAAGGCGAACCGTATTTGGACGGCCGCAGCATGTTCATGGCCGGCCATCAAGATCAAAAATTCGTCTGCTATCCCATTTCCGAACCCTTACGCAAGCAGGGTCGCTCGCTGATCAACTGGATTGCCGAACTGCGCGTGCCTCAAGCGGAACTTCCTAAAACTGACTGGAACCGCGAGGTAGCCGCCAGTGTGTTTGCGGAACACTTCAAAGATTGGCGGTGGGACTGGATCGACATCCCCGAAGTGATTCGTGGGGCAAAGGCCATCTATGAGTTCCCGTTGGTAGATAAGGACCCACTGCCGCGCTGGACTTTCGGGCGCGTGACGCTTTTGGGTGATGCCGCTCACCCCATGTACCCCATTGGCTCCAATGGTGCCGCTCAGGCGATACGCGATGCACGATGCCTGGCAGACCGCCTGCAGGAATTCCAACACAACGGTCTCGAAGACGTGCAGCACGCTCTGCTGGAGTACGAAGCGGAGCGCCTGCCGGCCACGTCGGGCATTGTGTTGCGCAACCGGCTGAATGGGCCCGAGCAGGTTATGCAAATCGCCCATGAACGCGCACCCCAGGGCTTTACGGACATCCACGACGTGGTTCCACAAGAAGAACTGGAAGCCATCTCGATACGTTACAAGCGCATTGCGGGCTTTGATCCGCAAATGTTCAGCCGGAGACAGCCATGACCATTACGCCACCCATATTGGAACACCTTGCCACGCTGCAAGTTCAAGTTGCCGCCCCACTAGAGGTCGGCGCCACACCCGTCGGACAGCGGCGCGTAATTTCCCTTTTGGGAGGCACCGTAGAAGGCCCGCAGCTCAAGGGCCGGATCCTGCCCGGGGGCGCCGATTTTCAATCTATCCGCTCCGCCACGTTCACGGACATCCACGCCCGTTATGTGATCGAGACTGACGCAGGCGAACGCATTTATGTGGAAAACACCGGCATCCGCGTGGCTTCTCCCGAAGACACCGCGGCATTGATGCGTGGCGAAGCGGTCGCCGGCGACCGGGTGTATTTCCGCACGATTCCGCGTTTCGAAACCGCCGCGCCGGCCTGGCTCTGGTTGAACGAACGGCTCTTTGTGGGAACCGGTGTCCGACTTCCTGACAGAGTCGAACTGAACTTCTATGTCATCACCTGAACCGCCGCGACACAACCCCACATCGGCGGCCTGCGTAGCCCGCCCATAATCAACAATATTGGAGACACCCCATGAAACTTCTTTCTACCGGGAAACTGCTTGCCACAGCTTGTCTGCTGGCAGCTTCCACCACAGTGGCCGCCGCCTGGCCGGAACAACCCATACGACTGACAGTCGGCTTCCCCGCCGGCACCGGGCCGGATATCGTGGCGCGCACCGTGGGTGAACGCCTCGCCAAGGAACTGGGGCAAGCTGTGGTAGTAGAAAACAAAACCGGCGCAGGCGGGCAGATCGCGGCATTTTCCGTGGCCAATGCAGCGGCAGACGGCTACAACATTCTTCTTGGCGAGGTCGGCTCGATCAGCATCTCACCCGAGACCACCTCTTCGCTGTCCTACAAGCCCCTACGCGATTTCGCGCCCATTACCGAAGCGGTACGGGCCGACTTCGTGCTGGTGACTCCGCCCGATTCCCCGCATGCCGATCTGCCGGCCTTCGTTAAGGCCGCTACGGATCATCCCGACGCATTCAACTTTGCTACGTTTGGCGCCGGCACACCCGGTCACTTCGGTGCAGAGCTGCTGGCCGAAGCGGGCAATTTCGAGATTGAGCCCATCCACTATCGCTCCACGGGAGATGCGGTTACCGCCATCGTGAGTGCTCAGGTGGAAGGCGCCTTTATCACAACGGCCATGGCGAGCACCCAGGTTGCAGGCGGGAAGATGAAGGGTCTTGCCATCACCGGCGCGCAGCGCAATAAGATGCTGCCGGATATCCCGACGTTTGCAGAGCTGGGCATGCCGGACGTGAACTTCGGCGCGTGGTTCGCATTCTTCGCGCCCAAGGGCACGCCGGAAGACGTGCTGGAAAAGCTGAATGCGGCGACGGTTGCCGCCCTGAATGACGCCAAGGTGCGTGAGACGCTGGAACAAGCGGGCTTTGGCATTGTCGGCTCCAGCCGTCAACAACTGGCCGACCTGCTGGTCTCCGAACAAAAGGTTTGGTCTGGCGTAGTTGAAAAAACGGGTTTCAAGATCAACTGATTGGCACCGTTCACGCTAGCCGTGCCGTGGTGGGTCGGCCCTCAGTCGACGGTATCTGCGCCGCAAGGGGCGCCCGCCAGGCGCGGCAACACCCGGCGCGCGTTCCGGCCTGTAGCCGCCACCACATCTTGGTAAGCGAGGCCTCGCAACTGAGCCAGCTCCTGCCCGATTCGCGCGACATGGCAGGGTTCATTACGCTGCCGTTCACCGCCTGCCTGCCCTAACCAGGCCGGCGGAATATCCGGCGCATCGGTTTCAAGCACCAGCGACTCCAGTGGCAATTGGCTGGCAAGGCGGCGAATCTGCAATGAGCGCTCGAACGTCATCGCGCCGCCAAAGCCCAGCACGAACCCCCGGTCAATGAATTGCTGCGCCTGCTGAAAGCTGCCATTGAAGGCATGGGCAATGCCCGCAACACCCTCGCGGCGGCGTAGATGCTTCAGGACATCGTCCTGCGAGCGACGCACATGGACAATAACCGGCAGCTCGAAGCGCTGTGCGAGCCGCAACTGCGCATCGAAATAGCGTTCCTGTTTTTCGCGCATGGCCGGCTCTTTGAGGGCGGGCAGAAAGAAATCCAATCCAATTTCTCCGATGCCGACGAAACGCGCATCGGGTAACGACGCTTCAATTTGCTGCTCAAGGAATTGTAGATCTTCGTCCTGTGCCTCTGGCACCGCGATAGGGTGGATGCCCAAAACGTAGTACCCGCCGGAAAACTCCTGTGCCAGTTGACGAACGACATCGAAATTAGCACGCGCTATAGCCGGAATCACGATCGCGTCCACCCCTGCCCGCTCGGCCCGTGCAATAACCGTGGGGCGATCTTCTGCAAACTCCCTTGCATCCAGATGGCAGTGCGTATCAATCAGCATGTTGCGTCGTCTCGTAACTGACCTTTTTCTATGAACAACTGGCGGTGTGCCAGGGCGGCTAGTGCCGGATCATGAGTGACAATGGCAAGCGCTGTTCCGAACTCCTGGTTCACTTTCAGCAGCAGTTCGAACATGCTTTCCGCCGTGTAACGGTCGAGGTTGCCGGTGGGCTCGTCTGCCAGCACGCAGCCGGGCCGCGTGACCAACGCCCGGGCCAGGGCGACTCGCTGGCGCTCACCCCCGGATAATTGCCCCGGAAAGTGCTCCATACGGTGCTCGAGGCCCACTTGAACCAGCACTTCGCGGGCCCTCTCCCGCGCCGCCTTGCGTTTCTCGCGCCGCACGATCAACGGCATGGCCACGTTATCCACCGCAGAAAACTCCGGCAGTAGGTGGTGAAACTGATAGACAAAGCCTAATCGTTGATTACGCAAGCGGCTACGGGCGACTTCGTTCAGCCCGTCTACCCGCCGGCCGTCCACTTCTACATAGCCGGAAGTGGGCGTGTCGAGCAAGCCGAGCAGATGCAGCAGAGTGCTTTTGCCCGAGCCTGACGCACCCACGATGGCCACCATCTCGCCCGCAGCCACATGCAGGCTGACGTCGCGCAGCACTTCTACCGTCGTGCCACTTTCGGTGTAGCGCTTGACGAGATTGCGGGCGCGCAGCACGTCGGGAAGGGGTTTGATTTCAGTCATGACGCAATACCTGGGCGGGTTGCAGACCGGAAGCCCGCCAGCTGGGATAGAGGGTGGCCAGCAACGACAGCACGAGCGAGGTAACCGCTACCACAATGATGTCGCGGGCCTGGGGCTCAGAGGGCAGCTGGCTGATGAAGTAAATCTGCTGTGGCAAAAACTCAATGCCAAACAGGTTCTCGATAAAGGGCACGATGACATCCACGTTGAATGCCACCAACATACCAAACGCCACGCCGAGGGCTGTGCCTACGACGCCGATCAGGCTGCCCTGCACCAGAAAAATACGGGCGATTTCACGCGGGGTGGCACCGATGCTTCGCAAGATGGCAATGTCAGAGCGCTTGTCTTTAACCGCCATCACCAATGACGACAACAGATTGAAAGCCGCTACCGCCACGATAAGCGTCAGAATAATGAACATCATGCGTTTTTCTGTTTGCACGGCGGCAAACCAGGTACGGTTATTTTGGGTCCAATCCTGAGCCTGGAAACCTTGAGGTAAGGCTGCTTCCAGCCGACGCGCCACCAATGGGGCGGTCTGCATATCGTCAATCTGTAAGCGCACACCGCTATTGCCGCTGTCACGGAACACCCGGCCGGCGTCTTCAACATTCATGAAGGCAAGGGCCGCGTCATATTCGTAGTGACCGGTAGAAAACACCCCGGCGACGGTGAACTGCCTCATGCGCGGTGTAAACCCTGCCGGCGAAATCGACCCTTGGGGTGCGATCACCATGACCGTATCGCCCTGATTGACCCGCAGGGCACGAGCCAACTGCACTCCCAGAGCGATGCCGAAACTGCCGGGCGTGAGGGACTCGGCGCTGCCGGCCAGAAACTGCTCAGACAGCTGCGACACCCGATCTTCAACTGCCGGGTCTATGCCACGCAACTGCACACCCTGCAACAGCTGACCGCGAGCAATCATGCCTTGCGCGGCCACGAAGGGGGCGGCGCCCTGTATCGCCGGGTCGCCGGACACACGTTCGGCCAGATTCTGCCACTCTTCCAGCATTTGCTGATGCGGCACACCAGGCGCATAAAGCTCGATATGGGGCAATACCGACAGCATGCGATCACGCACCTGCACCTGAAAACCGTTCATCACGGAAAGAACGATGATCAGGGCAGCCACTCCCAGGGCGATACCTGCCATTGAGCTGGCGGCAATAAAGGAAACAAAACGGTCGCCGGAGCGGCCTCGCCGGCGCGATCGGGCCAGACCCGCGTAACGCGCCCCTATCCAGAATTCATAAGACATGCCCTGAAGCCACCTTTATCGATAAACACTACAATGCGTGGAATGCAGATCGTACTACCTGGCGCCCTGCCCGAGGCGGCCTTTGCGCATGAGCTTGCTTCGCATATTGAAAGAAGTTCGCCTCAGTTCGCGAGCTGGCTGGCCGACGGCCACGCGCACACCATTTCCGCTGTACCCACCGACACCTATTGCACACCCTACGAATATTGGTTGCTTCGCCGCCACGGTTTTGAGGCCGGCGCAGGCGAGCGCCCTTCCGCGGGATTGGCTGCAGTATATGCGCGCGATGCTGGTGTTCCGACACAGGCCGATCAGCCGCTATGGCTGGCACAGCTTGTGCATGTTGCTCCTGCGCGGGACGGTGCTGCACTGATCCCAGCGTCCGAACTGGAAATCAGCCCCGATCAAAGCGCAGCGTTATTTAGCGCCGCCGCTGAATATTTTCCCGACAGCGGATTTTCAATCAATTCCTTCGACACGATGCATTGGCGGGTCGGCATGCCCGCCGATTATTGTCCGGCGACCGCCAGCCCCGCCTTGGTCAGCATTACCTCCGTAAATGACTGGTGGACGCAGGACAATGCGGGGCGCCCATGGCGGCGCCTGGTCAACGAGCTGCAAATGTTGTGGTTCGATCATCCCGTCAACCGGGATCGTGAAAGCCGGGGCCTTCGGCCGATAAATAGTGTGTGGCTTTACGGGGGCGCGCCCCCTTCCCGACTCAAGCTCCAGACACAGAGCTCAGGCAAGGAATTGCGCGTGCTGCGCCACCTGCAGGGCCCGGCCTTGGTGCAAGACTGGGGCAGCTGGCTGCAGCAACTGGAATTGCTGGAGCGCGAAGAATTCTCCCGTATTTCCACGATGCCCGAACTGGTGCTGACGGGCAGCGATCGGATCGTAGAACTTTCCCCCGCCCGCCGGGGCTTTCTTAGCAGGCTGTTGGGACGCAAACACGATTGGAGACGTTGGTGGTCCGTGCGCAACTGATAGACCGCCGCGATCACGCGGCAAGCCGCCAACGACTCGAAGCTGCCGGTATTCATCCACTTTTGGCCCGACTGTGGGCGGCACGCGGCATCGACGACCCTGCTCATGCAAAGCAAGGGTGGGCGGCGATGATTCCACCCGGGCACCTGACCCATGCTGAGGCTGCCGCCGCACTGCTGGCCGACGCCATCGCGGCGCGCAAGCACATGCTGGTGGTGGCCGACTACGATTGCGACGGGGCAACGGCCTGCGCGGTTGCTCTGCGTGCTCTGCGCCGCATGGGAGCCACGGTGGACTTCCTGGTACCCGACCGTTTCGAAACCGGCTACGGGCTTTCCCCGGCCGTTGTTGATCTCGCCGTGGCTCACCCCGCCGGCAAGCCCGATCTGCTGATTACCGTGGATAACGGCATTGCCAGCATAGATGGCGTGAACGCCGCCCGGCGTGCCGGCATGGAAGTTATCATCACCGACCACCACTTGCCTGGCGACACCCTGCCCGAGGCACTGGCCATCGTGAATCCCAATCAGCCAGGCTGCGGGTTTCCCTCCAAGCATCTGGCAGGGGTGGGTGTGATCTTCTACCTGATGCTGGCATTACGTGCCGAACTGCGTCGCCGGGGCGCCTTTCACGACAACGGGCCGCGTCTGGATGACCTGGCCGATCTCGTGGCACTGGGTACGGTGGCCGACGTCGTACGTCTGGATGCAAACAACCGACTGCTGGTCACGCAAGGGCTGCAACGCATGCGACAGGGCCGCATGCAACCAGGTGTCCGCGCTCTTTTCGAAGTCGCTGGTCGTGAACCTCGCAACGCCACGGCCTTCGACCTGGGTTTCGCGCTGGGCCCGCGCCTGAACGCCGCCGGCCGGCTGGCCGATATGAGCTTGGGCGTGCACTGCCTGCTCACCGACGATCCTGAACAGGCTCGCGCCATGGCGGCGCAACTAGACGCTATCAACCAGGAACGGCGCCAGATTGAGCTTTCAATGCGTGAAGAAGCCTTTAATGTGCTGACTCACGAGGCGCCCGCGCGCCCTGCCAGCGTGTGTGTCTACCACCCTGAGTGGCATCAAGGGGTAGTCGGTCTAGTTGCCTCTCGTCTCAAAGAAACTTACTGGCGCCCCGCCCTGGCCTTCGCCCGCAGTGATGATGGCGTCTTGCGGGGCTCCGGCCGCTCGGTTCCGGAAGTCCATCTTCGTGATGTGCTGGATCTGGTTTCCAAGCGGCAGCCCGGCATGATTTTGAAGTTCGGCGGCCATGCCATGGCTGCGGGATTGACGTTAGTAGAGTCTGCTTACGGGGACTTCGTAGACCGGTTCGATGCGGCGGTTCGTGAACTGTCCGGAGTGGATCGTTTCGAGCCGGTCATAGAAACTGACGGCTCACTTGAGCCGGAATTTGTCACCATCGATGTGGCGCGCCTACTGCAGGAACAGGTATGGGGTGCCGGTTTTCCGGCGCCCGTATTTCGCGACACCTTTACGATCCTGCATCAACGCCTGCTGAAGAACAAACATCTGAAGCTGTTTCTGCAACGCGGGACTCAGCGTTTCGATGCCATTTGGTTTAACCACGCAGAACCGTTACCCGAGCGCGTGGAGCTAGCCTACCGGCTGGACTGCAACGAGTGGCAAGGCCGCGTGTGTGTGCAATTGGTTGTGGAACATGGGCTGCCCGCCTAAAAGGTCGGACAGCCCGATAGCCGGGCTTTCCACCGGCAACCCGTTTACTTGGCCATTTGCACGAAAAACTCGCGCGCGCCCTGTTGGATTTCTTCGGGTGACATGTCTCGCACATGGGTGGCCATCGACCAGCGGTGGCCTTCCGGATCTTCCACTACACCATAGCGATCGCCCCAGAACATGTCGGTGACCGGCATGATTTCCTTTGCGCCGGCCTCAATGGCCCTTTGAAAAGCCCGATCGACATCCGGCACATAAAGGTGCAGGCTGACCGGCGTCCCATTCAATGAGTGCGGCGCCCGCATACCGCAGTCGGCATTCTCTTGTGCAATCATAATCATCGAATCGCCGATGGCCAGTTCGCCATGCATAAAGACCCCGTCCATCTCCAACTGCCCCAAAGGTGTTTCCATGGCGTTGAAGGCCTTTTTGTAGAACTCGATCGCCGCCGGAGCATCCGCGCACACCAAATGGGCGGATATGGTGGACATGCCGGGCGGCACAGGCCTGACCGCGTGCTCGCTATCGTCCGGCGATAAATAGAACATCGCTTTGCCCGATGGCATTTCAAACGGTGCCGAAAAATGTTCGTGGGCGATTTTCCATTCACCGTTGTGCCTACGCAGGCCGGATGACATACGCATCCATGAGGCATCAATTTTGTCGCCTTCTTTGAACCCGCAACGCATTAGCGCATGGGCGAAGGCCAAATCGCCTTCGGACTGCACTACCAACTCATGAATTTCGAAGAAGGGTTCCTTTTCTTTTGCCGGGCAGAACTCCATGCAGGTCTGCCAGTGTTTGCGGTAAGCCTCTTTTCCCTTGAACTGCAAGGCCATGATGGCATCGAATGCCAGTACGTCATCGGTATAGAGGGAGATTATCGTATCCAGATCCTGCTTGCGTACCGCCGCTATCCAGGTGTCATAGACCTGTTCGATGGCGGCTTTTACCGTTGTGTCCGTCCTACTTGTCATGCAAGTCTCCTCGGTGGTGGGTTCAGGACAGCCCTACTTTATCCTCTTTAGTCCTAAAACAATACTAACAAAGTGTATTTCAGGACTATCAATCTATACTGGGTCTATGAACGCCAATTCACACTCCGCAGATGGCGCGCCACACGCCTCAAAAAGTCGCCGAAACCAATCTGTATGCGCCGCTTCAGACGTTGCCCGCGCCCGGCGCAGCTATGACGATGGATGCGCCGCAGCCCATGCGCTAGACCTTATCGGTGACCGCTGGGCATTACTGGTGGTGCGCGAACTGCTGCTGGGGCCGAAGCGCTTTTCTGATCTGCGCGCCTGCCTGACAGGAATCAGCCCCAACGTGCTCACGCAACGACTCAACGACCTGGAGTCGGCAGGCATCGTCCAGCGACGCACCTTGCAACCTCCCGCATCCAGTCGTGTCTATGTTCTGACCGCGTGGGGCATGTTGTTGGAGCCGGTGTTACTCGAGTTGCTCAAATGGGGCGTACGTTCGCCGGCCTTTGAACGGGGCCGTTCCCTCACCGCCGACGCCATGGCCCTGTCCTTCAAAGCCATGCTCAAACCCGGCTTAGAAAAATCCGCCAGTTTCCGTATCACCCTGGTGATGGGTTGCCACGCCTACCACCTGGCACTTAACCAGACCATGCTGGCGATTGTGCGGGGCGAGCCGCCCTGCCACCCTGCGGACGCCGGCAGCTGGGCTGCAGCGACGCTGCATGCCGAGCCCGTCGTCGTATTGCAGCTCGCCTACGGCAAGCGCCCACTGGAAGATGCACTGGAATCAGGCGAGTGCCGCGTTGAAGGCGACCCGAGTGCCCTGCAGCACTTCTTTTCATGCTTTGAAGTCGCCCCGGCCGTCACTCCGGTTGGCGTTGCACCCGGCGCGGTTGCTATGATCTCTCAATTCCCCTGAATTTACGCAGGTACTTGTCTCATGGCTGTATTCGACATCCAACCCATTGTTTCAGAACTGGCCTATATCCGTCAGCAATGGCGGGTAGCACAAGGCCGCCCACTGGAATCGGGCGGGCGAAACTTCCCTTCGCCGCAGGCCCTGAAGGCCATTATCAAGGACCTGACCGGCATCCTGTTTCCCATGCGTCTGGGTCCCATCGATCTGCGTCAGGAAAGCGAGGATTTCTACGTCGGCCATACGCTGGACTCCGCGCTCCATGCGCTGCTGAGTCAAGTTAAGCTGGAGCTGGCCTACCAGCATCGCCAGGCCCCTCTGGATGCCGACACACTAGAGCAGCAGTCGATTGATCTGGTTCAGTCCTTTGCACAAGCGCTGCCGGAAATTCGCCGCAAACTAGATTCCGATACGCTGGCGGCTTATGCGGGTGACCCCGCCGCGCGCAGCGTCGATGAAATTCTGCTTTGCTACCCAGGCGTGTACGCGATGATTCACCATCGCATCGCGCATGAGTTCTATAAGCGCGAGCTCCCCTTGCTGGCGCGCATGAGCAGCGAAATCGCGCACTCGGAAACCGGCATCGATATACACCCAGGCGCCCAGATCGGCGAGCATTTCTTCATTGATCATGGTACGGGAGTGGTGATCGGTGAAACCGCCATCATCGGCAACAACGTCCGTATCTACCAACATGTCACGCTGGGCGCCAAACGCTTCCCCGCCGACCCTGACGGCGCGCTTACTAAGGGCTTGCCCCGCCACCCTATCGTCGAAGACGACGTCGTTATCTATGCAGGCGCCACGATTCTCGGCCGCGTCACGTTGGGCAAGGGCTGCACGATCGGTGGGAATGTCTGGCTGATTCACGACGTGCCGCCGGGCGCCCATGTCACTCAGGCGGGCTACCAAGGCACAACGAGCAGCGACCCCGCCTGTATTGCAGAAAACGGCAACGGCGTGCAAATACGCCAGCGTTGAGCCGGCTGCGGGGCCCTACGCTACGTCAAAGCACACCCAGGCCGTGCAGCATCACGATCAATATCAATACGGGCGACACATAGCGCAGCAGCACCACCAACACCCGCGCCAAGCGGGTGTTGCCGAGCTCGCCTGCGTTCGACACTGCATGGGTGAAGCTCTCTTTTCCCCACACCCAACCGGCAAACAGCGCCACTAATATGCCGCCTACGGGCAATAGCACATTCGAGGAAACGAAATCCATCAGCTCGAACATATTGCGGCCAAATAGCAGGAAGCCCGCCAGGACACTACCGGACAGGGCGCAGGCGGCGCCCAACACGGCTACCACAGCCACACAGACGCCGATCGCCTTATGCCGTGGCCAGCCGAGACGCTCATGCAAAATCAACACCGGCACTTCCAACAGCGAAAGCATGGCGCCGATGGCGGCAATGGACGTCAGCACGAAGAACAGCACCATCAGCAATTGACCAAACGGCAGCTGGGCGAAGACCGCAGGCAATGTGATGAATAGCAATGCCGGGCCGGCCGCCGGCTCAAAACCAAAGGTGAATACCGCGGGGAAGATGGCAATACCGGCCAGCAACGAGACGGCGAGATCGGCGCACATGACACGCCCTGCCGTAAGCGGAATATTTTGCTCTGTGCGGAAGTAACTACCGTAAGTCATCATGGTGCCCATACCGATGGACATCTTGAAGAAGGCCAGCCCCACAGCGGTCAGCACAACGGTAGCATCGACCTTGGAAAAATCCGGACGGAATAGAAACGACAGGCCCGCGCCGGCGCCATCGAGCGTCAAGCTGTATAGGCACAGGGCAGTCAGTAAAAGAAAAAGGAGTGGCATCAGGCGTTTAGTAACCGCCTCGATACCGCCGGAGACCCCTTTGAGCAAAATCCCACCAATCAGCAGCAGCACGACCCACTGCCAAAGCAAAGACTGCCAGGGGCTGCTTACCAAAGCCGTGAAAGCCCCTTGGGTGACCGCCGGATCACTGCTGAGTGCAGAGCCTTCCAGCCCTTTCCACACATAAGCGAACACCCAAGCTACGACCTCGGAATAGAACGCCATAATAAGAAAGGCGGCGATCATCCCGATGACGCCCACCAGCCACCAAGGCCGGCCCGGAGGGCCCATGCGTTTCAGTGCCGCAATGGGGTTCGCCCTGGCGTGGCGGCCCAACGTCAGCTCTGCAATCATGACCGGCAGCCCGACCACCAGCGTCGCACATAGATAGATAAGCAGAAACCCGGCACCGCCGTTAGAGCCGGTCAGTGCCGGAAACTTCCAGATATTGCCCAGACCGACCGCCGAGCCTAGCGTGGCGGCTAAGACCCCGAGGGCCGAACTGAAACCATCTCGTTTCGCAGATGCTGTGGAATTGGCCATGCCGCCAGCCCCTTACGCTGAAAGCAGAGGCTATTGTACGGCGAGGGCAGCAACATCATTTAATTGAACGCGCCACCGCCGCGACCCAAGGCACGACCACAATTAGTGGCAGTCCGGCACTTCCTGGTCCATATAGACTTCGAAGGCGATGTCCTGCACCGCCTGTCGGGTCAGCTTAGTCAGAAGATCCGCGTGTTGCCATTGAGCGACCTCGCTTCGCAACGCATCCGCCAGAGACGCGGACCCCTCGGCCACGACAAAGACCAAGTCGCGCTCATTCTGCACCGGAAGTTGCGCAGAAAATTTCTGCCATTCTGGAAACTCAAGCAGCGCTTTCAACATGGTGCTGTCGTGCACTGCGGCGTCACAGCCGCCGATACGCAGATCCAGCAGCGAATCTGCGGGCGCCCTGAAGACTTTTTCTGTCGCCCCATAGCGCGCCTGCATCGTGCCCGCCAGCAGGCTGCCTTCCGCCAGACACACCGTACGTCCACGCAAGTCTTCCCAGCGTTTGATATCGGTATCCGTGCGCATGATGGCCATGATGCCGGCTTGGTACCCGGTCGGTATTACCGTGGTCCCTTCGCTGCGCAGTTTTTGCCGGCTCTGTGTGTCGAGCGAAACCAGTTGTGCATCGACAGCCGTAGCCGTTACCGGCTGCACCGGCACGCGCTTGTTCAGATGCTCGATCAGCAACGGCGCCATACCTTCCGGCGTGCGAACCTTGGCGCCCGGCTTATGCGGTGGAACCACATAGTTCACACCCAAGGCCAGTGGATCAGGCAACGTGCTGCCGGCGGCCACCGACGCGGCCCCACCCGCCAGCACCAGGCTTAGCAGTGTCCCTGACAGCTGTTTAATGTGTGCGTCGTTCAACATAGGCTGAGCCCCTTTCACACATACTGATAGCGCAACACCCGACGCTTCAGATTTTCCAGCAGCACTTGGTCAATCAGCGTCGCAAGAATGGCGATAGTCAAAATATTGGACATGACGCCCAACATATCGGCCGTCTCCCCTGCGTAGGCCAGTGTGCGCCCTAAGCCCTGCCCGAAGCCAATCAGCATTTCCGCAGAGATCAGCGCCCGCCACGCATTGCCAAATGCGAGCTGCGCACCCGTAATGAGCTCAGGCATGACTGCCGGCAAATACACCCGGCGCACCATGTCCCAGCGGCTGGCCCCCATAACGCGGGCGGCCGACACATGCACCGCCAACACGCTTTCGGTCGCATTCATCACAGACAATGCGGCGGGAAAGAAGGCGGCCAGCGCAATCACTACGATGATGGGCATGTTACCGAAGCCCATCATGATGAGGAATAGCGGAACCCAGGCGATAGAGGGGATGGACTGCAGAATAATGATGGCGTTCTTCAGCACTTCTCGGAAGAAATACAGCAGCGCGCCTAGCAGACCGAAGCCAATGCCAAACAGCAAGGCAAACCCGTAACCGAAGCCCAGACGTGTAAGACTCCCGGTAAGCGCCCGGCGGAAGTCGCCGGACTGAATATCCGCCCACAGCCGGGCAATCACATCCGGCACATCGGGCATCAGGAAATCGGGCAGCGACCATGCCGCAGCCTGCCAAATCAGCAGGATGAACAGAACGGCTACCGCCATGGCCGCTTTCTTGAGCGGGCCGGATAATTGTTTTTGTGTGCTCATTGAGTTTGTTCGGAATCTTTAAAGGGCGACCGGTCCCAGACCAGCCGCCCTTGATTGCAGCGTCGTGCAACAGTGGGAATCAGAGATCGCGGGCCTGCTGCCACTCCAGATCGACGATCTTTGTGACATCAAAGGGTGAACCGTCGCGGGTCTTGAGCGAACCCTGGGCCTGCATGATGTCCGCGATTTCCTGCATGCGCTCAATTTCCTGTGGTGTGAGGATCGGGCTAAAGGTCTGGCTCTTGATTGCGTCGCTGATCACTTCTTCGCGGGGAAGCTCCCGACCGTCCAGCGTCTTGAGCGTAGGTTCTGCAATGAAGTATGACGCAATCAGCTTGGCCGCTTCGTCCGGCTTATTCTGCAGCAGCTCGATGGCATCACGTTGGGCGTCCAGTGACTTCCAGACCGCATCTTTACGCTTTTCCAGAACCTCGCCGGAAGTGATCACCACCATGCAAGGGAAAGGCCATACTTCGCCAATTTCGTAGATTTGCTTGGTGGGAGCCACCAGCTGTGCAATGCGAGCCTGCGGTTCGAACAGGAAGGCAGCCTCAACGCGGTTGCCTACCAGCGACTGAACGGCCACTTGGGGGCTGACACCCAGTACGTTGACATCGCCCGCCTCAAGCCCGGCATCCCTGAACACCACCCCGCGCAGGACCGTGTCAGCCGTACTGCCCTCACGCTGGGACGCCAATGTGCGGCCCTTCAGGTCGGCGACGCTTTCGATGTTGGCGTCTTCACGCACAACGATTGCGTGAAAGCCGTGTTGCGCACCGCCGACCACTTTCAGGTCGGCGCCCCGGGAGGACCAGGAAGCGGCGTTGGTGAAGCCGAGCACACCTGTATCG
>JAJUGV010000122.1 GCA_029265795.1 Alcaligenaceae bacterium | reverse complement strand
CTGGTTCGCAGTGTCGCGCGTGATTCCGCCAAGGAGGTCACGCTGACGATGACGGGCGGCGACACCGAGCTCGACAAGTCCCTGCTGGAAAAGATATCCGATCCTCTGATGCACATTGTTCGCAATGCTATCGATCACGGCCATCAATCTGTCTCCTCATCTGCTGGATTCCGATCGCTTTGTAGATGACATCTGCGCGCTGATAGACCGTCATGCTGTACGAGCCGATCAAATCGTCTGGGAAATCACCGAAAGCTCCATGGTGGCCAACCTGGGGGCGGCACTCGGGGTGTTGGCTCGCCTTCGGTTAAAAGGTTTCGGCTTGTCGCTGGATGATTACGGCACAGGTTTCTCTTCCATGCAGCAGCTGGCGCGTATGCCGTTCACCGAACTGAAGGTGGATCGGTCGTTCGTCCACGGCGCCGCCGACAGAGACCATCTGCGAGTAATTCTGCAATCTGCACTCGATATGGCCAGCCGGCTCAGTTTGGTGACGGTAGCCGAAGGCGTCGAGCGTATGGAAGACTGGCGGTTGCTGCAGGAATATGGGTGTTCTTTGGGGCAGGGGTACTTGGTGGCACGGCCTATGCCTGGGGCCGATCTGCCCGTCTGGTTGCGTACTAATACTCAACACTTGCGCTCGCTTCACAGCGGCAGGAAAGATTTGAATCCGGCCGAATAAAGTCACCTGCTCACGTTCTGTAGTGACCCTAAGCCCATTGCCGTTATTGACAGCTTTCCCGCACATCTTCATAGAATAGAAGCAGGAATGCATCCGTGCCAGGTTGCCCTTCCACGACCCAGCGTTCCTTCGTTTGCGGGAGGCGCTCATGCTCGAATTCTTTACGATGCTCCATTGGGGGGCGTTATTTCAGATCGTTCTTATAGATATACTTCTAGGCGGCGATAATGCAGTCGTTATTGCCCTGGCTTGCCGGAACCTGCCCCGTGCTCAGCGCATGCAGGGCATATTGTGGGGTACCGCCGGAGCCATCGCGTTGCGGGTCGCCCTCATTGCCTTCGCGCTGGTTCTACTAGACATTCCTTTTCTAAAGCTCGTTGGCGCACTACTGTTGCTATGGATAGGGGTCAAGCTGTTGGCCCCTGCGCAAGATGTGCACGGCAACGTCACCGGCGGCACCTCTATTATGTCGGCAGTACGCACCATCATTGTTGCCGACTTTGCGATGAGCCTGGATAACGTCATCGCCATTGCGGGCGCTGCGCAAAATGCGCATGTCGACCACCAGCTGTTCTATGTGATTTTTGGTCTCTGTCTAAGCGTTCCCATCATCATCTGGGGGAGCACGTTGGTGCTCAAGCTAATTGATCGCTTCCCAATGGTGGTCACCTTTGGGGCCGGCCTACTCGGCTGGATCGCCGGCGGCATGCTCATCACCGATGTGTTCCTTATCGAGCAATTCGGCGCCCCCAGTGCCATGGTAAAGCTGGTATTCGAAGTTGCAGGCGCATTGCTGGTGATTGCGGTCGGAATGTGGCTGCTCATCAAAAAGCGCCGAAACGGGCAGGCTGCCACACACCCGGATGCGCCCAAGGCTGCCGCCTCCGTACGTGACGCATCGCACTGAAGTCGCCGCCTGGGCCGTAGGGTCTCTGCCGCTCACGCAATCATTGGCAAACGGTAATGTTGCCGTAATGTTGCGAAAACGGTTTTCGTCCTACAATTTTTTTAATATTTTCAACAGTTTGCGCCGGCCGCTTCAAGCGCGGCCGGTGCAGGCGATGCCTTCGGAGATCTGATGTGCGCCTCAAGGTTCATCTCAACAAGAAAGATATCCTGGGGGCGGGCCTGATATGTCTGCTGGGCCTTGCTGCCGTGCTGCAGGTTAGTGCCACCTCTGTGAGCCGTATCGCCGGCATGGGCGCCGGCGCTTTACCCGTGTTGCTGGGTGCGGTGCTGATGTGTGTCGGCATTCTGTGGCTGTTTGATTCGCGTCTGTCACCCGACGAAGACGAAGACACCGATATCGGCGTATCAAAGTGGAGGGGTTGCTGCGGTCTCGCGAGCGGTGTCTTCGCGTTTCTGCTACTCGGCAAGTATGGCGGCATTCTTCCGGCAGTATTTGCATCGGTGTTCATTACGGTGCTAGGCGACTCGCGTCACACCTGTGGTAGTGCCGCATTGCTGGCCACAGCGGCACTGCTGCTCGCCGGGCTTCTTATGATCTTCATTCCCCAGCTGTCCTACCCCGTTCTGGAAAAAGCCCGCTTGCTGCTCTGATAATCATTTGATCAAGCGCAAAGTGTCACCTTGCGCAAACAAAAAGATATATCTAATATGCATCTTTAGCGGTACGCCGCTCCTCGATAGCCTACACACTGGGAAAGGATGAAAAGATGCAGGTTGGAATGATCAAACTCGAAGGCCTCAAAGACGAAGGCTGTGCCGTCAAATTAACTGACGCCCTGAAGGCGGTGAAGGGCGTAGACACCGCCGATGTTTCCTTCGAAAAAGCTAAGGCGTCCGTGACATACAACGGGGATCTCGTGTCGTTGCAACGCCTAAAGGTGGCAGTGGAAGAGGCCGGCTATGCGGTTGCCAAGCCCGTGCACGGTGAAGATGGTGCATGTTGCGGTGGTTGCGGCGGTTGACGCGGCATGTCCCGGGCCGTTTCACATCTATACTAGGCAGTGCCTGAGCGGATGTTATTCCGCCGATCGTACAGGCACAGAACCCACAAGGGGGATAAGAACCATAATGTAATCCACATAAAAGGAGGGGGAGCAATGCGGAGATTTTTAAAGCTCAAAGCAGCCGCGCGTGGTTGCCTGGCGATATCTGTCCTGTTTGGTCTGCCACTAAGCGCCCATGCGCAGGCGAGCTCGCCTGCCGGCGCATCCGAGTGGCCGGATCGTTCCGTACGCATGATCGTGCCATTCCCCGCCGGTGGGGCCACCGACGTCGTGGCCCGCATCATCGCCCAGCAGGCCAGTGTCGAACTGGGCACACAAGTGGTGGTGGAAAACAAGAGCGGTGCCGGCGGCACCATTGGCGCAGGGGAGGCGGCTAAGGCGCAACCTGATGGGCATACCGTATTGCTCACAACCACTAGCACCCACTCCGTATCGCCTCACCTTTTCGATAACCTCGCCTACGATGTCAAGAAGGACTTTACGCCGATCGCGCATCTAGGCACAGCCGGCACGGTTTTGCTTGTTACGCCGCAGCTGCCGGTCAATACTGTGCAGGAACTTATCGATTACGCCAAGGCCAATCCAGGCAAGCTCAATTACGCCAGTAGCGGGAACGGCACCATCGTTCACCTGGGTACCGAAGCCTTTATGGCACAGGCCGACATCGACATGACTCATGTTCCGTATCGGGGCACCGGCCAAGCTATGACGGACCTCATGGCGGGCAATGTGCAGGTGCTTATGGATGCGATTCCGACGGGCATGCCATATGTGAAGAAAGGGCAGTTGCGCGCGTTGGCAGTCACGACGCGAGACCGATCCACGCTGGCACCTGACCTGCCTACGCTTGATGAGGCGGGGCTGAGCGGCTTCGAGTCCACCACCTGGTTTGGTGTGTATACCCCGGCGGGTGTCCCAGAAGATCGGCAAAAACGCCTGCATGAAGCCTTTGTGAAAGCTGTACAGGATCCAGGGGTGGTTGACCGTCTGCAATCGCTTGGCATTGACCCCGCTGGTCCACACACGCCAGACGATTTCGCTGCGCTGGTTCAAGCGGACAGCGATCGTTGGAAAAAAGTGATCGAAGACGGCGACATCTCAGTTCAATAGATATGACAACAAGCTGGAATAATCCTTACCCATCGTCTCGGTCTCCCGTGTTGGGGCACAACATGGTGAGCACTTCACAACCGCTCGCCGCCCAGGCAGGCCTTTCTATGTTGCATGCGGGCGGCAATGCGGTGGACGCAGCTGTGGCGGCGGCCATGGTATTAACTGTGGTCGAACCCACGGGCTGCGGCATTGGCAGCGATGCCTTTGCCATTGTCAGTGCACCCGACGGCCTGCATGGCTTGAATGCATCCGGCCGTTCGCCTGCGGGATGGAGCCCGGATCGTTTCAAGGGTATGGACGCCATGCCTCAAAAAGGTTGGGAGTCCGTGACCGTACCGGGAGCCGTGTCTGCCTGGGTGGCTTTATCACGCCGGTTCGGTAAGCTGCCTTTCGCCAAATTGGCGGAACCGGCAATCCACTATGCGCGCAATGGTTTTCCGGTCAGTCCCATCATTGCCAGGCTATGGGAGCTGGGCCGTATCAGGTTGGGTGACCAACCGGGCTTCGCCGATTGCTTTCTGCCCGAGGGGCGGGCCCCCGTTGCCGGCGAACTGTTTCGCAGTCCCGGACACGCGGCAACCCTCGAAGCCATTGCGGACACTGAAGGCGAGGCGTTCTACAGGGGTGAGTTGGCGCGTCGCATCGCAGCGCATGCGCGTGAACATGGGGCGGCGCTTACCGAGGACGATTTAGCGGCACATCAAGCGGATTGGTGTGGCACGATCTCGCAGCGCTTTCACGATTCCGTGGTCCACGAAATCCCTCCCAATGGGCAGGGTATCGCCGCCCTGATCGCCCTCGGTATCCTGGATGCGCTGGGTGTGGGTGAGCAAGGCGTCGACAATATCGACACAGTGCACTTGTCCATAGAAGCCATGAAACTGGCCCTGGCCGATGTGTATCAGTACAACGCTGATATCGACCATATGCAGGTCACCCCGGCGCAACTACTGGATCCTGCTTACCTGGCCGAACGGGCCCGCCTTATCGATCCCCGCCAGGCGAAGGATCCGGGGCACGGGCAACCGCGCCCCGGCGGCACGGTCTATCTGGCGGCAGGCGACGCATCAGGCATGATGGTGTCCTTCATCCAATCCAACTACATGGGCTTTGGTTCAGGCGTAGTGGTGCCGGGGACAGGCATCAGCCTGCAGAATCGCGGTCATGGGTTCAGCCTGATGCCGGGCCACGCCAACGAAGTGCGCGGGGGTAAGCGGCCTTCTCATACCATCATTCCCGCGTTTGCCACCGCATTAGACGGCAGCCCTGTGATGGCATTTGGGGTCATGGGCGGGCCAATGCAGTCGCAAGGCCACGTGCAGATGGCCTTGCGTGTGTTGCGCTATGGGCAGAATCCACAGGCAGCCGCCGATGCGCCGCGCTGGCGGGTGACTGGGGGCAAGGGCGTCTCGCTTGAGCCCGGGTTCGATGCTGCCGTGGTAGAAGCCTTACGCGCTCGGGGACACGAAGTGACGGTCGAACCCGGTGACGGTGTCTTTGCCTTTGGCGGAGCGCAGCTGGTTAAGCGAAATGCACTGGGCGGGGGTTACATCGGGGGTTCAGATCCCCGCAAAGATGGGCAGGTGGCTGCCAGCTAAACGACACAGCGCCCTTCGGGCGGCGCCCCTACGGCGGCTTTTCAGCTAAGGCCGACACGTTCAGGGCGCGGTCATGCGCAGATTCCACATGGCCAGGGGCAAGGGGGAAGCCGTATGCCAGATTCGCGCAAGGGTTGCTTTCAGGGCCACCATGTCGCGGCCGGCCGGGCCTCCTTGCCAGTAGGCAGGAGTGACTGCCTTCCACTGGCCTGTATCGGCATCACGCTCGCCGATCAGAAACCGAAAGGAGTAATGGCCGGTGCCTATGCCCATACGCAGGTCTGATACCACCAGCTGGTCGTTGATTTCGTCGTAGCGCAACCAGTCGTTAGCAAACCAGCGCAGCCCTTCGATAGCGTCGCGGGGCTGCAAGGCTGCGCCCAATGCCGCGTTGGACGGAAACTCGATGTATTCCGGCTGCCGGCCATCCAGCATGCCGGTTATAGCTTCGACATAGTTGCCGTCCTCCATACGGGCAACCACCCGCCACAGCACAATGTTAAAGGGCTGAGGCACTGAGAACATGGCGACAGGCCGACGACCTTGTTCGGCCAGCATATTTTGGACGCGGTTCTCGGCCCAATGCTTGGCTGCCAATGAGGCCAGTAGATATCCGGCACCGACTATTAACAGCCAGCCTAGTGCTCGGCTCACCCTTGGCCGTGGCCCCATCGCGAGGGCGATCAGCACGCCCCCCAGCAAGGGCAGGGTATAGAAAGGGTCAATAATGAAAACGCTGGACCAGCTGGCCGGCGTTGGACGCAAGGGCCACCAGAGTTGAGTGCCATAACTGGTAAAGGCATCAAGCAGGGGGTGGGTGACAAGTACGAGCCACAGTGTCAGCGTTAATCGGCCATACCCGCGCCCATCTGGGTGCAGCTTGAAGCGGCGAGCCAGCCAGGCCAGAAACATGGCCAGGGCCGACAACACAAACAGCGAATGGGAGAAACCGCGGTGGTTGATCATCTGCGCCAGCGGGTCACCGTAATCGATGAGAACATCAAGGTCGGGCAGAGTGCCCAACACTGCCCCCGCCACGATGGCTTTGCGTCCGTGGCGTGGCCCCATGAGCGCGCCGGCGATACCGGCGCCCAGCACCGCTTGAGTCACTGAATCCATTTTGCCTTCACTGTAAACCGTTACCCTGAATATATCGGGCCGGCACGCTAAAATGGACGGGTTTTTGCTTAGCGAGTTCCACTATGGCCGATTACCTTGTCGCCGCCCTCTATAAGTTTGTCCATTTACCCGATTTTCGCGAAATGCGTGCGCCCTTGCTTGAACATTGCGAGCAACAGGGGGTGAAGGGTACCTTGCTTCTGGCCGAAGAAGGCATCAATGGCACCATTGCGGGCACTGAGGCGGGTATCCGCTCGGTACTGGCCAGGCTCCATGCCGATCCGCGGCTGGCTGACTTGGTGCATAAAGAATCCTGGGCGCCGCGCATGCCCTTCTATCGCATGAAGGTCAAGCTCAAGCGCGAGATCGTCACCATGGGCGTACCGAACGTACACGCTGAAACCATGGCCGGCATCTACGTAAAGCCGGAAGACTGGAACGCGTTGATTTCCGACCCGGAAGTCGTAGTAGTGGACACACGCAACGACTACGAATATCAAATCGGCACTTTCGAGCGCGCGATCAATCCGGAAACCACCAGCTTTACCGAGTTTCCCGGCTGGGTCGAAGCCCAACGCGCCGAAGGCGGTGTTTTGCACGGCAAGCGTAAGGTGGCGATGTTCTGCACGGGCGGTATCCGCTGCGAAAAATCCACCGCCTACATGCGCTCGCTAGGCTATGACGAGGTCTATCACCTTGAAGGCGGCATCCTCCAGTATCTGGAATCCATGCCTGAAGAAGCCAGCTTATGGAAGGGTGATTGCTTTGTGTTCGATGAGCGCGTGTCGGTACGCCATGGCCTCGAACCCGGCAATTATGAATTCTGCCGCGCCTGCCGCATGCCGCTGAGCCCCGAAGACAAGGCCTCGGAACACTTTGTTGAAGGCGTCAGTTGCCACCATTGCCACGATAAGCACACCCCAGAACAGAAAGAGCGGTTTGCCGAGCGGCAACGTCAGGTGGAGCTGGCGCGTCAGAGGGCTGAACGCCATATCGGCGTTAAGGTCGAGCTCAAGAAACAGGCCAAGGCGCAGGCGCTAGCTGAAGCTCGGGCCAGGCGTGAAGCCAGGCTGGCCAAACGCCGTGCCGAAGCCCTTCAGCGCGAAGCTGAATGACTGGAAGCGTCGTGCCGGCCTTGCCCATACTGTATTCTTTCCGGCGCTGCCCGTACGCGATGCGGGCTCGTTTGGCGCTGGCCGTCAGCGGGCAAAAATGCGAATTACGCGAGGTCGTGCTGCGTAACAAGCCGGCAGAGCTACTTGCGGCCTCACCGAAAGGCACAGTTCCAGTTCTCGTATTGCCGGATGCTGCGGTCATTGAGGAAAGCCTGGACATCATGATGTGGGCCCTTCAGCGCGACGACCCTTCCGGGTGGCTGACGCCGGCCACAGGCAGCCTGGCCGATATGGTGGACCTGATCACAGAATGTGATACCCGCTTTAAGCCTGCGCTGGATCGCTACAAATACCCCCAGCGCTACGAGCACGAGCAAGTCGACCCGCTGACTGAACGCGAACGGTGCCGGTTATGGCTGCTGGAATTAGAAGATAAATTGAAAGCGAATCCGTCGAGCTCAGCGGGTGCGACGGGCGGCGACTCATTGCCCGCCGGCCTATTCGGCGCGAAGCCTTGCCTGGCAGATGCCGCCATCATGCCGTTCGTACGGCAGTTCGCTCATGTAGACAGAGACTGGTTCGACAGCGAACCCTGGCCGGCTTTGCTTGCATGGCTGCAGGCCTGGCTCGACTCTGAACTGTTTGTAGTGGTGATGAAACGCCACGCCCCCTGGGAAGGGGGCGTGGGCGTACCATTCCCGTGAATCCGGGCTGGTGAGAATCAGCGATCCATACCCGGGACCACGGCGTGAAAGCCACAGTCCACGTGGGTGATTTCCCCGGTAATGCCGGCTGCGAGATCCGACAGCATGAAAGCGGCGGTGTTGCCCACGTCGTCGATCGTGACG
>JAJUGV010000108.1 GCA_029265795.1 Alcaligenaceae bacterium | reverse complement strand
CATAGCAAGGTGGTCCCACGCCTTCCCATCCCGAACAGGACCGTGAAACGCCTTTGCGCCGATGATAGTGGACGGACGTCTGTGAAAGTAGGTCATCGTCAGGCACTTATCCCTCAAAACCCCATCCGGTAACAACCGGGTGGGGTTTTGGCTTTGGGGAAACGAAAATACAACCGAGGGGCTCCTCTCATAGCGGGGCGAGCTGACATACCCGGGTAAAGCCTTAGGCTTAAAAATCAAAAAATAAGATTGTTAAAGGCTATAATAAGACCTGTGTTTCGAAAAAGCATTATGGTCTCAGAAAATAAAAACCAACTGGTCAGTGCGTTGGCCAGGGGCATAAGCATACTGCGCTGTTTCACTCCCATGTCGCGAGAATTGAGCGGCCGGGAGCTTATTGAAATGACCGGCTTGCCCAAACCTACGCTATTTCGCCTGCTCGAAACCCTATGCGAGCTGGGCCTGCTGCGATACTCGGAGCGTATCTCCAAGTATCAACCCGGCATCGCATTGCTCAATATGGGTGCGCCTGTACTGGCCAGGATGACAATCCGGCAGTTGGCACGCCCCATGATGCAAGATCTCGCTAACCACATCGTTGGCCAGATTCAGCTCTCAGTCGGCGAGGGGCCCAACTTACTTTACGCAGAGTTGGTTCAAGGCCGTCAAAGCCAGGTGTTCCGGCCTGAAATCGGCATGCGTATTTCCTTGTCACGCACCGCTTCAGGGCGCGCATATCTTTGTTCATGGCCTGAGCCGGAACGCGAAGAATATCTGGAAAGGTTACGCAAGCGCGACAGTGAACGAGCGACATGGCTAGAGTCGCGACTGGCCGAGACCGTTCATGACTTACAGGAATACGGTTTCTGCCGTAGCCATGGCGACCTGCATAGGGAAATTGTGAGTATTGCGGTGCCCATGAGAAAACCCATAGATGGTGAGAGCTGGGTTTTTGCTGCTTCAGTACCCGTCTTTAGTGAGCAAGGGCGCAGCTTTGAAACCGATCTTGGTCCGCGTCTTATCACTGTAGTTCGCAGCGTGGAAGCGGCTCTAGGAAATATTTCTTACTGATATTGGCAGCAAAGCAGCAAGGTTCAACGGTTTCAGCAGGGCAATAACTATGAAAATTCTATCTTCTTTACGGGTCGTGGAGATTAGCGCTTTGGGCCCGGGGCCTTTTTGCGCCATGCACCTGGCAGATCTGGGTGCCGACGTCATATCGGTCAGCCGCCCTGAGGAAAAAGATACCAAGAGCATTTTGTATCGGGGTAAGCGTTCCGTGGTTGCAGACTTGAAAACATCGGAAGGCAAGCGCTTGATCGAAGGCTTGATCAAGGGGGCTGATGTGTTGATAGAAGGCATGCGACCGGGTGTGATGGAGCGCCTTGGCCTGGGGCCGGAAGATTGTCACAAGATTAACCCGCGCCTAGTGTATGGGCGCATGACAGGTTGGGGGCAGGATGGCCCGCTCGCCCATGCTGCAGGCCATGACAATAACTACATTTCGGTGTCGGGAGCCCTTTGGCACTCCGGTCAACCTGACACGCCGCCTCTCACGCCTTTCGCTTCCTTGGGCGATATCGGTGGGGGGGCGATGTACCTTGCGGTGGGGATTCTCTCCGGCGTGCTTCATGCGCGGGAAACCGGCAAAGGAACCGTTGTCGATGCTGCGATTGTCGACGGCTCGGCGCACATGTTGAACTTACTGCTTAAAGCACAATCGTCCGGCTATGTGAATGATGAACGGGGCACAAGCATTCATGACAGCTCGCCTTTTTATCAAACGTACGAATGCGCTGACGGCCAGTACATTACGCTGGGTTCGATTGAGCCTCAGTTCTACGATCTGTTGCTAAAGATGCTGGGCCTGGAGGAAGACCCTCTATACAAGGGCAAGCAATGGGATCGAGCATCCTGGAATGCGCAGCGGGCACGGCTGGCCGGCATCATTCGCGATAGGACTCAGGCAGAATGGCAGGCGCTGTTTGAAGGCACGGACGTGTGTTTTGGTGTGGTGCTTAGCCCAACGCAGGCAGCGACACATCCACATAACCAGGCCAGAGGCATTTATTTTGAGCGGGATGGGGTGTTGCAGGCCAACCCGGCGCCGCGTTTTGATGGTCAGGCTTACACGCCCGGCGCGGTTGCGGCCTTGGGGCAGCATACACAAGAAATTCAGGAAGCTTTGGCAAAAGGGGATGCCGGCGCAATATGGTTGTCTTGAGAAAAAGCCGCTGTAGCCATGAAATGGTTACAGCGGCTTCTCATTGAGTGGGTACTAAGTGTAAAGATTTCGGCCTGTCGCCTCTCGCAGGGGGCAGGCCGAAGTTCTTACATGCCTTTCCAGTTGGGTTCGCGCTTCTCGGTAAATGCCAGTGCGCCTTCCTTGGCATCTGCGGAATCAAACACCGGCGCGATGATCTCGTTCTGGCGCTTGAACATTTCAGACGGACTCCACTCGGGTGAACGCATGACAACTTTCTTGCTTGCTGCGACTGCCAGAGGGCCATTTTTGGCGATTGTGCTTGCAAGTGCTTTGGCACCATTTAAGGCTTCGCCAGGAGATACCAAGCGGTTGATCAGCCCGTAGGAATGAGCGGCTTCGGCATCCAGCATGTCGCCGGTAAGAATACATTCCATTGCGATATGGTAGGGAATCCTGCGCGGTAAGCGCATGACGCCGCCCGCCGCGGCGACCAGGCCGCGCTTCACTTCAGGCAAGCCAAAACGAGCTTGGTTGGACGCAACGATAAGGTCACAAGCCAGTGCGAGCTCGAAACCTCCTGCCAAGGCATAGCCTTCAATGGCGGCAATCAACACCTTCTCAGGCTGCTTCTCAGCGATACCGCAAAACCCTCTATCAGGCAGGGAAGGGCGTGTGCCATCGGTGGCGAAGCGCTTGAGATCCATTCCGGCGCAGAAGTTGCCGCCAGCACCGGTAATGATGCCCACCCGCAGGGCGTTATCAGACTCTAAGCGGTCGATGGCCTCGGCCATGAGCGTGGCCAGCTCAATATTTGCTGCGTTGCGGACATGGGGGCGGTTGAGGGTCAGGGTCATGACGTGGCCCTCAACCTCAACGATCAGGGGAGCTTGTTCCATCTTTGTTCCTGATTAAGTTAAGACAATACGCCGGCTCTTCAGCGTGTACGCGGCCGTATTAGCGCGGTGCCATCCTCAGGGCACCGTCCAGACGGATGGTTTCGCCGTTCAACATGGGGTTCTCAAGAATGTGCAAGGCCGTCATGGCGAACTCGTTGGCATGACCCAGGCGCGGTGGGTTGGGTACCGACGCGGCGAGCGAGCTTTTGACTTCTTCCGGCAGCTTGGCCAAGATGGGGGTGTCGAACAGGCCGGGAGCAATGGTGCAGACGCGGATATGACGTGACGCCAAGTCGCGAGCGGCGACCAGGGTCATGCCAATGATGCCGGCCTTGGCCGAAGCATAGGGAATCTGGCCGATCTGTCCTTCATAACCGGCAATCGAGGCGGTGAGCACGCAGGCGCCGCGCTCGCCATCAATCGGTTCGTTGCGAGCCATACGCACAGCAGCCAGGCGCAGAGCGTTGAAAGAGCCGGTCAGGTTGACGCGAACAATGGATTCGTATTTTTCCAGCGAACCCGGTTCGCCGGTTTTTTCAATCAGGCGAACGGGGCCGCCGACACCGGCGCAATGAACCAATGCGCGCAGTGGGCCCATGGCTTCTGCCTGATCGTAGGCGGCATTCATGTGGTCGGTATTGGTGACGTCGCCATGTACGAATTTAAAGCCGTTTTCCTGGGCCGCCTTATTGCCTTGATCTTCGTTCATATCGACGATCACTACTGACACGCCGCGCTCGGCAAGTTGTTTGGCGGTTGCAAGACCTAGGCCGGATGCGCCACCCGTCACGACGGCGGACATATTCTGCAGTTTCATAAAGCTACTCTCAATTTGTGGTTTGACAGACGTCAGTTCTCAGGTGGAGTGTCGGGCCGCTCAGTTTCTGGCTCTAAAACTCCTTGGAACAGATAGATGGCAGCGTTAACCTGCCATCTATCATGATGCTGAATTAAATACGTTCGATAATGGTGGCGTTGGCCATGCCACCCGCTTCGCACATGGACTGCAGGCCGTAGCGCTGCTTGTTGTCTTCCAGTGCGTGCAGCATGGTGGTCATCAGGCGGGCGCCGGATGCGCCCAGGGGGTGGCCCAGAGCAATCGCGCCGCCGCGCGGGTTCAGGCGGGCGCTATCGGCTTTCATGTCTTTCTGCCAGGCCAGCGGCACCGAAGCGAACGCTTCGTTGATTTCGTAATGTTCTATCTGTTCCAGGCTCAGGCCGCTTTTTTCCAGGGCGCGGCGGGTGGCCGGAATGGGGGCGGTGAGCATGGCGACCGGGTCGTCGCCGCAGACATGGAAGCCGGCAAAACGGGCGCGAGGCTGCAGGCCCAGGCGGTTGATGGCGCGCTCACTCATAATGAGCAGGGCAGAAGCGCCGTCTGTCATTTGCGAAGAATTACCGGCAGTAATGTGCCAGTTGATATCGGGGAAGCGCGCTTCGTACTCGGGCGCGAAGAAAGCGGGCTTGAGCGTGGCAAGACGTTCTGTTGTGGTGCCGGGGCGAATGGTTTCGTCGATCAGCACCTGCTTGCCATCCACGGTGATAGGCACAATCTCGCGAGCAAACTGCCCGGCTTCGCTAGCGGTGTGCGCTAGATGATGTGATTGTGCGGCGTAGGCGTCCAGAGTGTCGCGATTCAAGCCGTAACGTGCAGCGACCAGTTCGGCAGCAACGCCTTGGGAAATCAGGCCGGGAGCGTAACGCGCCTGCATGGCGGGCGAGTACGGGTCTTGGCCCATGCGGGCGGAGCCCATGGGGATGCGGCTCATGGATTCGACACCGCAGGCGATGACGATGTCTTGCATGCCGGCCATGATGCCTTGTGCTGCGAAATGTACGGCTTGCTGGCTGGAGCCACATTTGCGGTCAATAGTGGTGGAAGGCACGCTTTCGGGGAAACCAGCGGCCAGCCATGCTACACGCCCGGGTGTGCCTGATTGCTCGCCGACTTGGCTGACACAGCCTGTTATGACGTCCTCCACTTCAGCAGGATCCAAGCCATTGCGCTCGACCAGGCTTTTCAACACCTGGGCCAGCAAATCGGCCGGATGAAGCGAAGTGAAAGCACCGCCTTCTTTGATGCGCCCCATGGGGCTGCGGATGGCATCCACGATAAATGCTTGGCTCAAGCTGTTCTCCTTTTGAATTGCGTAATACTTGGGACGATTGTCTCATAAAAATAGGTTTTATCGCATTCTATTGAATGCTTCACTCGCTGTAATTAGGGTAATTACTGGTTTTTCTATAATTTATTGATGTTTTATTGAGATCTAGGTATCATTTAAAGCTATTGAGATAGTCGCTTACTGGTCTGTTGGGTTTCAAAGACCAGCATTAGCACAGGAGACATAAGTTGTTCGATTTTCATTGCTGGGCTGATGCCAGGCCCGAGCGCATCGCGGTTACCATGGCCGGGTCGGGGGCTGAGTACACAGCAGGTGAACTGGCACAGCGATCGCGAAACTACGCGCAATGGCTGGTGAGCCAAGGTATCGACGTCGGAGATACGATTGCAGTCCTTCTAGAAAATCGAGTTGAGATTCTCGATCTGGCGCTGGCAGCGCGCCTGGTGGGGGCCTACATCGTAGTGATCAGCACGCATCTGACTGCGGTTGAAGTCAGTTATATCGTGCGCGACTGCGGGGCGAAGATGCTGTTTATTTCCGAGAAAACGGAAGCTCAGGCGAACAAACTGGATACACCGGCCAAATACATGGTGGATGAGCGTCCCGGCCGGGTGTCGCTGCAGTCGCTTGTGGCCGCTTACCTGGCCGGCAAGCCCGCTTATGTTGACTTGTCTGAACGCCCGGCTGGGCGGGATCTTCTGTATTCATCGGGTACAACAGGTAGCCCCAAAGGTATTAAGAAATCGTTGTTTGAGCCTGCCGTCCGGCAAGGTGCAGCCGACCCGGAACTGGCGTTCTGGGTCAGGCAGCTTAACTTTAATGAAGGCACAGTCTATCTTTCGACTGCGCCCCTCTACCATGCCGCACCCTTGCGGACCTGTCTGCGAGTTCTGCATACGGGCGGGCGTATCGTCATTATGGAGCGGTTCGATGCAGAGCAATCGCTGTCCCTGATTGATAAGCACAAAGTCACTCACAGCCAGTGGGTGCCTACGATGTTCCAGCGAATCCTGGCATTGCCGCAGGAATGTCGTGAGCAGTACGACGTTTCAAGCCAGAAATACGCAGTCCATGCCGCAGCGCCTTGCCCTGTACACGTTAAACAGGCCATGTTGGATTGGTGGGGTGACATCCTGGTTGAGTATTACGCGGGTTCTGAAAGCTGTGGCGTCACCCTGATCACTGCTCAGGAATGGCGCAAGCACCCTGGTTCGGTGGGCCGGGCTGTCAGTGGCACCATTCATATCCTGTCGGAAGAAGGGGAAGAGTTGCCTGCGCATGAAGTGGGAAGAATCTTCTTTTCAGGTATTGCCCCTTTTACCTATCTGAATGATCCGGACAAAACCAAAGCGGCGTTCAATGAAAAGGGCTGGGCAACCTATGGAGACCTGGGTTACCTCGATGAGGAAGGGTATCTGTATCTCAGCGACCGCCGCTCCGATCTCATTCTTTCGGGCGGGGTGAATATCTACCCCAAGGAAATCGAAGATGTGCTGGCGGCGCACCCCGCTGTGGCCGACGTCGCTGTGGTAGGCGTTCCACATGCCGACTTGGGGGAACATCCCCTGGCAGTTGTCGTGCCTGTCGCAGGCGTGACGCCCAATGAAGCTTTAGCTTTAGACATCGTCAACTATGCCATTGGGGCGCTTTCTCGGGTGAAGATCCCCCGACGCGTCGTGTTCGTACAAAGAATTCCAAGACTTGAAACCGGAAAAATCCTCAGGAGAACCCTTAAAGAGGAATACCGGGATGTTGCGGAGCCGGGATTCGAGGTCAGGCCGACCGCGACGCCTGACCCTGCCATCTAACCTTAGAACGAGAGAAACTCATGCAGAACATTCAGAACCGGACCATCTTCCGCGATGACCACGAACACTTTCGCGAGCAGGTGCAGCGTTTCTTTAAAGATGAAGTCAGCCCCTTTCACCCGGAATGGGAACGCCAGGGGGTGATTCCTAAGGAAGTCTGGCGCAAGGCGGGCGCACTCGGTTTGCTTAACACCATGTTGCCCGACCCTTACGGCGCGGGGGGCGATTTTGGTCACGCAGCGATTCTAATTGAAGAAGTCGCTCGCACCGGCGCCAGTGGCCTGGGTTTTCCACTGCATTCCGATATTGTCGCGCCCTACATCTATCAATACGGCACCACCGAACAGAAAGACCGCTGGCTGCCGAAGATGGCCAGCGGAGAGCTGATTGGCGCCATCGCCATGACAGAACCTGAAGCAGGCAGCGACCTGAAAGCGATTCGTACCACGGCGCGCCGCGAAGGGGACTTTTATGTGCTCAACGGGCAAAAGACATTCATTACGAATGGCATTAACTCTGAAATCGTAATTGTCGTGGCCAAGACGTCGGCAGATCTCGGCGCAAAGGGAATTTCCCTTCTGGTTGTCGAGGACGGCATGGAAGGCTTCAGCAAGGGGCGCCGCCTGGAAAAAATCGGCCTGCTTGCACAAGATACTTCAGAACTGTTTTTCGACAATGTGCGGGTTCCGGTCGGCAACCTGCTTGGCGAGGAAAACAAAGGCTTCTCGTACCTGATGCATGAGCTGGCTCAGGAGCGATTGGTCATCGCGGTGAGGGCGGCGACTTCAATCGAAACCTTCTTACAAAAGACGATTGATTACACCCGTGACCGCAAAGCCTTCGGCCAGCCTGTACTGGGCTTTCAAAACACCAAATTCAAGCTCGCCGAAGCCAAGGCGCAGGCGGTCATGCTGCGTGTGTTTGTGGATAAATGCATTGCCTTGCATCTGGAGAAAAAGCTTTCTCCAGAGCTGGCTGCAGCAGCCAAGTTGAACGCCACGACTTTGCAAAACCGCTTGCTGGATGAGTTCCTGCAATTACACGGTGGTTATGGCTATATGACTGAATACCAGATCGGTCGTGCCTGGGTGGATGCTCGTGTAGGCCGGATTTATGGGGGGAGCGATGAAATCATGAAGGAGATTATTTCTCGCACCTTGTAAGCCGTGTTCATAACAAAGCAAAAACCGCTTGTCAAGATTTAGAAAAACAGCGCCTGGCAACAGGCGCTACACGCCACCAAGTGATGGCTGACACCGTCGCTGGAATTCCTGAAGGAGACAATGTAATGAAGAAGTACTTAATGGCCGCCGTAATGTCCGCAGCTTGCCTTGCGCCAACCATGCAAGCACATGCGGCCGACAACTACCCGTCACAGCCGCTGCGGTTTATTGTGCCGCTTGGCCCTGGTAGTGGGGCTGACACCAATACCCGTGTGCTGGCAGATGGTTTCCAGAAGCTGACAGGCCAGCCGGTTGTGGTGGAGAACCGGCCGGGCGCCGACCTTATTCTGGGAACAACGACTGCGCTGAACGCGCCCGCTGATGGCTATACGGTTGTGTTGATCACCCCCAGTGCACCGATTATCAACCCGTTGTTCCAGAAAGAACTGCCTTACAACCCCGATGATCTCAAGCCGATTCTCCATCTCACCAACAACGTTGGCGTGCTGGTGACGGCAGTGGGTTCCCCCTTCAATAGCCTGAAAGATGTGTTGGATGCGGCTGCCAAGTCGCCTGAGAATGTCAGCATGGGTTTGTATGGGAATACCTACCGGCTGGGTGCACGTGTGCTGGCCAAGCGCGCGGGCGTCGAGTTTAACGAGATTCCTTACAAGGGGTTTGGGCCAACGGTTAACGATGTCATAGGCGGTACCGTCGATGTGGCTTGGGTGGATTTGGGTGGGGCTCTGCCGCTGATTCAATCCGGTAAGCTGCGGGCGTTGGCAGTGGGCAGCGACGAGCGCCTGGATATAGTGCCTGACGTTCCCACCGTGGCGGAAAGTGGTTTTCCCGGCTATTCGCTGTACATTTTTGTGGGTTACGGTGTCCATGTAGATACCCCGCAGCCCATTTACGAAAAACTGGAAGGGTTGCTGCAGCAGGTTGTGGCCGAACAGGAGCTACAAAACTCCCTGACACGTCACGCTGGCACACTGTTCGTCGGCCAGCCCGGCAAACCGTTTGCCGATACCATTGCTCGAGATCTCAAGGTCGCCAGGGAAGTGGTGTCCCAGTAAGGTTGGGCGTTCAGCATAGGGCGATGTAACGCCCTATAAAGAAGCGTTAAGGCCGTTATCCTACGTGGATAACGGCCTATTACGTTTTAGGCAATGTATTGTAAGCGGTGCATCTACCCCATTATTCCGAGGCAGCCAGATTCATGGCTAAATCCTGGTCATGGGTATTCCACGGCAACAAGGCCTCAATTTCATCGACCGTTCTTGCCAGCGGCAGGCGTTCCAGCACGAAGCGCAGCCACGCGTAGGGTTCGCGATCATTGGCCTTTGCCGTCTGCAGCAACGAGTACAACACCGCACTGGCATGCGCCCCGGCGGGGGTGTCACTGAACAGCCACCCCTTTCGTCCGATCACAAACGGCTTGATCGCCCCGCCTT
>JAJUGV010000102.1 GCA_029265795.1 Alcaligenaceae bacterium | reverse complement strand
GTCGCGAAAGAGCGACCAAATGGATGTTTGGTAATGAAGTGGTAGGGTCTTGGCCCAGTGCGGTTGGAGGGGAATCCAACTTTTGGGGTCAGTTCATTTACGGGAAAGAGCTGATTCGTATGTGGTGCCCGGGGCCGGAATCGAACCGGCACGCCTTGCGGCGGGGGATTTTGAGTCCCCTGCGTCTACCAATTCCACCACCCGGGCAGGTACGTGCACTGAACAACACGTGGTAGGAAGTCGGCAATTATACACAAGTATTCCCCTACCACGGTTTTTTTATGTTCCCGCCACCAGTCTTCGCATCCAGTCGAGTAATACTGCGGGCAGGTCCTGTGGCCGACTAAGCAAAGCATAGTGGCCATGGCCGAAGATGTTTGGAAGATAGCGGGCTGCCTGCCGGTCGATCGTGAGGCAGAAGGGGTGTACTCCCTGTATACGGGCTTCTTCTACTGCACGACGGGTGTCTTCGACGCCATAACGCCCTTCGTACACGTCCGCGTCATTGGGCTTTCCGTCCGACAGCAGCAATAACAGACGATGTTCGGCAGGTTGCTGCATCAGCTCGGCCGTGGCATGGCGCATGGCGGCACCGGTGCGTGTGTAGTACTGGGGCTCCAGTGCGGCAATCCGCAGCGCCACGTCGTTGCTATGAGGCTCATGGAAGTGCTTGAGAATGTTGAGGGTCACCCGATGGGGGCCGTCACCGGAGAATGCCTGGATGGAATAGGGTTCGCCCATGTGCTGCAAGGCGATAGCCACGAGCAACAGGGCTTCGCGTTCCACGTCGATAATGCGACGCAGGTCTGTCAGGTAGGAGTCGGTTGAGCCGCTAATATCGACTAGAAGAACGATCGCGATGTTGCGTGCCTGGCGGCGCTGGTGGCGGTAAAGCGCCTGGGGCATGGGCAGACCGCTGCGTACGTCGCAGCGAGCTTCGGTGTAGGCGTCGATGTCGATTTCGTCGCCATCCAGTCTGCGCCGTAGCCAGATTCGTTCCGCTTGCAGCATTTCAAAGCGGCGGCGAATGGTGTCCAGCATGCCGCGATGCCGCTCCAGAGTTTTTTCCACCCATAGTTCAGGGCCGTGCTGCGGTGGAAGTAGATGGACGGTGGCGCCGGGGTGATGGTAGCCGTTGATGCGGTAGTCCCACTCCGGATAGTGAATGCGTGTGCCCTCGAGGTCTGGCTTGCCTGTCTGCGCCTGATGCCGATGTTCCGGGGTGTCGTCAGATAGCAGCACTTCCTTTGCGGGAGAAGACGTTGTAACGAGCCTGGCCTCCGGCAGCTCGGATAGCGCGTCGGCGAACTCGTCTGCGGCGGTCTCTTCGTCTCTGTCGGCCGGTCGTTGGGTGCCCATGGGGTCTTCGGCTTTCTCCAACGGTTCACCCGTGTGGATCATCCAAGTGCCGTCTTTCTTCTTATCGTCGTTTTCGTTGTTCTGCCTGGCTTTGGGGCTGCGGGGTAAGCGTGCGCTACGAGCAGGCGTATCAGCGTCCGTAGCGTCAGGATTGTTGGGTAAGGGTGATTGTGGGGGCAGGTGGGCGACGGGCAGCAATTCACCGGTCCAACAATCTTTGAACAGCGCTTGCTTGTGGGGCGAAGGGGTGCTGTCGTCACTCTTTCGGCGCAATAGCCAGCCCGCAATCTCCAGATGTTCTCGCGGGTCGTCTGAGGGCGGGTCGGGCAGCCCATAAATGGGTTCGCCCAGCGGCGCGACCAGTATGTCCTGCGCGACGGTTTCAATAGGCCGGCAGGCGGGCGGGATGGCGGCGATGGCAGGGCGGCCGTTTAGTGCCCATCGGCGTAGCCGCAGAATGGACTGAGCCATGCCCGGCAATTCTCTGATTACGTGTTCATCGGCGGCACGAGCCTCCAGCAGCGTGTAAAGAGCAAGGGTGCGCGGGCAGGTTGTATGGCGAACCCATTCGCAGCTGCCCCGCAATGCGCGACTGGCCTGTAACAGCGCAATGGTGCGAAACAGTTCGGCCGCATATTGCTGGTGCCGGGCATGGTGCTCCGTAGAAGCGTCAGGCGCCAATGACGGCAGGGGCAACTCCATGGGTAGCCAGATGGCGCGCCCGTCAGTCGCGGGGATCGCCAGCCCGGACTGCCGCACATCATGGCGTCTGAATAGGCGTGTTAGAAGGGTAGGGTGAGCCGGCACCTGCGCTACTCGCACGGGCAGGCTGACACCATAAACAGCATGAGTCAGGAGGTCGATACGCTGGCGGACTTCCGGCAGGCTAAGAGGGCGCGGCGCTGTGGAGCTAGCCCGATGTCTGAGCCATACACGGCGTATATGTATGGTGGCGTAGCGGGCTACGTCCTGGACGACGTCTTCAGCTTCTGCCATTTGCCTGCCACTTTCGGACTGTGAGCCGCCCGGCTTACGCCAGGCTGAGCTCCAGCAGATCGTTCATTGCAGCCAGCAGGCCGGCATCGTCGGAAAGCGGAGACACCAGCGCGACCTGACAGGCGCGCTTCATATCGACGCCCCGCGTCATGAGCTGGGCGGTAGCCACAAGCAGCCGCGTGCTCGGGGCTTCTGCAAGGCCACGATCCTGAAAACCGCGCAGTTTTTGCGCCAGTTTAACCAAGGTTTCGGCATCGTGGCGGGTGATGCCGCCTTCCTGCACAACAATCTCGGCTTCATGGTCGGGCGCCGGAAAGTCGAAGTCTAATGCAACAAACCGTTGGCGTGTGCTGGGTTTAAGGTCTTTCAGCATGCGCTGATAGCCGGGGTTGTAAGAGATGACCAGCTGAAACCCCGGCGCGGCTTCCAGGACTTCGCCGGTCTTGTCGATGGTGAGGGTACGGCGGTGATCGGTGAGCGAGTGCAGCACTACGATTGTGTCCTGGCGGGCCTCTACGATTTCGTCTAGATAGCAGATGGCGCCAATGCGGGCGGCCGTGGTGAGGGGGCCGTCCTGCCATTGAACGCTGTCATGATGGATGAGATAGCGCCCAATCAGATCGCTGGCACTGAGATCGTCGTGGCACGAAACCGTGACCAGAGGGCGCTGCAGCTTCCAGGCCATGTGTTCGACGTAGCGCGTTTTGCCGCAGCCGGTGGGGCCCTTCAGCATGACCGCTAAGCCATTGTGGTGACAGTGCTCGAACAACTGCACTTCGTCGTGGGCAGGCAGGTAAAACGGTTCGGTCGCCGGGGGTGGGCGCAGCCCGTCCTGACTGAGCCGAGAAGCGGGCGCGCCCCCTGGTGACCACAATGACTCGACTTCAGCCAGTTTGCTCATTCAGTTTTCCATCTCGTGCGGCGGCAGAACGGGCTGCCTGAAACTGGCTGGGCCCGCGTGGTGGGGCCGCTTCCGGGAAAAGCTCGGCCTCATCCACCGGCACCAACCGGGGAGCTCGCCGGAAAAAGTCATAGATGAACAGCAATACGCCGATGGCGAACAGCGACGCGGTGATGATCAGCATGACGAAGTGCACCTGAATTTTCAGTTGGACGTCCAGATAGCCGATACCCAAGACACGCTCGAGATACACCTGGCCGATGCCGGCGGTGGCAAAGGAAAGTGTCATGCCGAACATGCCGGCCATCTGCAGCCAGAATGCCCAGTAGCCCACCGCGTTGCCTTCGATTTTGCGGTCTTTGGTGATGGTGGGTAGTGCGTAGCTGATAACGGCCATGACGATCATGGCATAGGCACCGTAGAAGGCGGCATGGCCGTGCATGGCGGTGATGAGCGTGCCGTGCGTCCATTTGTTAATGGACGGGAAGGTATGTGCCAGCCCCAACAGGCCCGCGCCGAACAAGGTGAACAGCGCGCTGCCGACCGTCCAGTGCAGTGCCAGGACGTTGGGATGACGTACTCCGGTGCGGCGGATGGAGAAGTAGGCGTACATGGCCATACCTACCAACGCCACAGGCTCAAGGGCGCTGAAGAAACCTCCCAGCGGCAGCCAGTAGGTAGGTACGCCCACCCAGTAATAATGGTGGGCCGTTCCCAGAATACCCGCAATAAACACCAGCCCGACAATGACGTACAGCCATTTTTCGAGGACCTCGCGGTCGGCTCCCGAGAGACGGATCAGCAGATAGGCGAGGAAGGAGCCCTGAATCATTTCCCACACGCCTTCCACCCACAGGTGGATGGTCCACCAGCGATAGAAGATGGCGATTACGTAGTTATCCCAATGCAGGAGGGCGGGCAGGTAGAGCACGGCAGAGCTGGCTAGACCGAGAAGAAGCACGCCTTCTGTTGTGGTGAAGCGCCCTGACTGCCGAATGGTCATGACGATGTTGTAGAGGAAGATCAGCATGCAGACCACAATGGCGACCTTATGCGGCAATGGCTGTTCCAGCAGCTTGTTCCCCGTACCGTAACCGAACAAATAGCCGATAACGGCCGTGACCCCCATGATTGCCCAGATGCCCAGCTGGATATACGCCAGCTTGACGCTGTAGAGTTCACTGCGCGATTCATCGGCGATGATCCAGTAGGTGGCGCCCATGAAGCCGGTCAGCACCCAGACGATCAGCAGATTGGTATGAATGGTCTTGGTGACATCGAAAGGCAGCAGGTTCAGCAGCGGGTCGGGGCCGAGATACTTGGAAGCGGAAAGCAGCCCGAAGACCAGTTGCAGGCCGAACAGAATCATGGCCAGCGCGAAGTACCAGTAGGCGACGGATTGTGATTTGTATCGCATGGCGGGCCCCTTTTATTTGAACGAAAGGAGATAGGCGACGAGGTGGTCAATCTGCTCTTGCGTCAGATCTTCGCCATAGTTAGGCGGCATGAAGGACACGCCTCCTGCTGAGTACATGGGGCCGGGGTGCAGCCACGCGCTGGGCTCTACAATTGATTCGCGCACGAATTCTTCTGCGGTAGTGGCATTGCCTGTGTAGTCGCCCGACGCTTTAATCTTCTCGAAGAAGTCTGATAGGCCGGCTAAGGAGGGGCCGGCGAGGTTCACACCCGGCGTCATGCTGTGACAGGCCTGACAGGTGGGCACCGCAGTGCGAAATAGGGCTTCGCCCAGCGCGATTGGGTCGTTGTCGGCGGCAACGGGTCGGGCACCCGGCGGCATACTGGCTGCAGCACCTTCGCCTTGCTGTTGTGCAATGCTGAGGTCTGCGCCAGGAATGGCGGAGCCGGTAACCAGAATAGGCCGTGGCGGCCAGCCTTGATTGTCGACGCGGCTAACCCAATCCATGAAGGCAATGACATCGGAGATTTCTTGATCGGACATGCCCAAATTGGGCATCAGCCGCCGGTGCTTTTGTTCATCGTAGAACTGCGCCGGGTCCTTCATGAAGGCGGTTAGATAGGGCACGCCGCGCAATTGGGTGATCTTGGTGAGGTCGGGCGCGTAATAGGCGCCTTCGCCGAAGATGGTATGGCAGTTGATGCAGTTGTAGTTATGCCAGACTTGCTGGCCGCGAACGACCTCTTCGGTGATGGTGTCGGCGTTGGTGAGAGTGGGGAATTGACGGTGGCTGTCTACGGTGAGAACCAGGAAAATCAAACTGGCGATGGCGGTGGAGGCAATTGCGAAAAGCCGGGTCTGTCGCTTGTTCATAACTTCCCCCCTACACGCCGATGCCGGCCCAGTATTTGATGGAAGTGAACGCTGCGTAAATAATGCTGATCAGCATAAGGACAATGACCGCCCAGCTTACGCCCTTCAGGATGCGGAACAAGACATCTGCCTGCATATTACCTCCTTTTTTTTGGGCTTCTTCGTAGGGAAGCCGACGTAGTGCGTAAGGCCTTCTTGAAATTTCGCACGCCGTCCCAATATACGCCCGATACATAAGATGTGTCGACATATCCACATTTCTACCTGGCAAATGTGTCAACGTGCACACTCCAGGGGCGATTCCAACTTTTTTGCATGGTCCGAACATGAGTCAATCCGATACGCCAGTGACTTCCGAAACCCTGGGCTTTCAGGCCGAGGTCAAGCAACTGCTGCACTTGATGATTCATTCGCTCTACAGCAACCGCGAGATCTTCTTGCGCGAACTGGTCTCGAATGCATCCGATGCCTGCGACAAGCTGCGTTTCGAGGCGATCGATAAGCCCGAGCTGTACGAAGGGGACGCCGAATTGCGCATTCGTGTCGAATACGACAAGGACAACCACACCATCACTGTGTCTGACAACGGCATTGGGATGACGCGAGACGAAGCAGTGGCCAATCTGGGGACGATCGCTCGCTCTGGTACCAAGGAATTCTTCTCGCAGCTGACCGGCGATAAACAAAAGGATGCACAGTTGATCGGCCAGTTCGGGGTCGGTTTCTATTCTTCTTTCATTGTGGCTGACAAAGTTTCTGTCTTGTCCCGCCGTGCCGGCGTTCCGGAAACCGAGGCCGTGTTGTGGGAGTCCGACGGCCAGGGCGAGTTCCGTGTGGCGCAGGTGGAAAAGGCGGACCGCGGGACAGCCATTGTGCTGCACCTGCGAGATAAAGACGATGAATTCTTGAGTGGCTGGAAAATCCGCGATGTGCTGCGTCGATATTCCGATCACATTTCGCTGCCCATTCAAATGCTTAAGGAAGAGTGGGACGAAGAAAAGTCGGAGCAAGTGAAGACAGCGGAGTGGGAAACCGTCAATCAGGCCAGCGCCTTGTGGACGCGCGCTAAGGCTGAGATCGACGACGAGCAATACAAGGAGTTCTACAAGCACGTCGCCCATGATTTCGAAGATCCGCTTGCCTGGACACACAACCGGGTGGAAGGTCGCAGCGAGTATACGCAACTGCTATATATCCCCAAGCGGGCACCGTTCGATTTGTGGGATCGCGACGCACGGCGCGGGGTCAAGCTCTATGTGAAACGCGTGTTCATCATGGACGACGCGGAGCAACTCCTTCCCAATTATTTGCGATTCGTAAAGGGGGTGATCGATTCGGCTGACTTGCCGCTGAATGTTTCCCGGGAGATTCTGCAGGAAAGCCGTGATGTGCGCGCCATTCGCGAGGGCTGCACCAAACGTATATTGGCTACGCTTGAGGATTTGGCGGAAAACCGTGCCGATGACTATCAGGCTTTCTGGGAGCAGTTTGGCCAGGTGCTCAAGGAAGGCACGGGCGAGGACTTCTCCAATCGTGAACGCATTGCCAAGCTGCTGCGTTTCGCCTCTACACACAACGACAGCAGTGTGCAGAACGTGTCCTTCGATGATTACGTGTCGCGCATGAAGGAAGGCCAGGACAAAATCTACTACGTCACGGCCGAATCCTATGCCGCGGCCGCGAACAGCCCGCATCTGGAAGTCTTCCGCAAGAAGGGCATCGAAGTGCTGCTGCTGAGCGACCGTGTCGATGAGTGGATGCTCTCTTACTTGCGTGATTACGACGGCAAACCGCTGGTTTCGGTCGCCAAGGGCGGGCTGGACCTCGATACCCTGGCCGACGAAGAAGAAAAGAAACGTCAGGCCGAAGTGGCAGAAGCCAATAAGCCGCTGGTAGAGCGCCTGACCAAGGCGTTGGGTGGCAAGGTGAAGGAAGTTCGTGTCACCACACGTCTGGTGGATTCACCGGCTTGCATAGTGGTGGATGAGCATGAGCTCAGCCCTTATATGCAGCGTCTGTTGCGCTCGGCCGGCCAGGAAGCGCCCGAGATTAAGCCTATTCTTGAAATTAATCCGGAACACGCGCTACTGGCACGAGTGAAGGATGCATCGGATGCGGACTTCGAAGAATGGTCTTACCTGTTGCTGGATCAGGCCATGTTGGCGGAAGGTGCGACACTGAGCGACCCCGCCAGCTTCGTGAAGCGGATGAATAAGTTGCTGTTGTCTGCATAATGACCCGACCCGCAAAGGGTGGATGATGGAGGCTCTTTGCGGGGGCCTCCTTTTCTTGGGGGAACCTGGCTGACCGAGGAGGCAAGGCCTTATGTGGAACCCGATTCATTCGGCCGGCGTGCGGGCCCAGTGGTGGTAAGCGCGTTGTGCGAGCCCGTCAAGTAGAAAGCCCAGCGCGCCGATCAGAACGATCACGGCCATCAATTCAGAATAGGCTAGCCGGTCACGGGTATCCAGTATGTAGTACCCCAGCCCCGAGCTGACGCCAAGCATTTCGCAGGGCACCAGAACGATCCAAATGATACCGATGGCCAGGCGTACGCCGGTCAGGATATTGCCGAGAACCCCGGGCATGACAATGCGTAACACCACCTCGCGGCGGGTGGCGCTCAGGCTACGAGCGAGCATCAGCCACTTGGGATCGAGTTGTCGCACCCCTGCCGCTGTATTCAGCATGATGGGCCATACGGCGGCGAAGGTCAGTAAGAAATAAATGGGTGCATCGCCGATGCCAAACACCATTACAGCGATGGGCATCCAGGACAACGGCGAGATCATGCGCAGGAACTGGAAGGCGGTGCTGCTTGCAGATTCCAGTATGCGTGAGCCGCCCACCGCCAGGCCCAGGGGTACACCAATCAGTAATGCCAGTAACAGGCCAACCAGTACGCGCTGCAGGCTCATCAACGTGTGTGAGTTCAGCTGACCGGTGATCAGCAGTTCGTGCAGGCTTTGGAACGTGGCGACCGGGGCCAGGCTGGCAGCGAGCGGGACATTGGCTTCCAACAGGTGCGTGCCGACTGACCATAGGGCCAGCAGCACCGCCAGCCCGGCCGCAGACCAGGCCAGCCGTGTGGCTGTGCGTGACGTGAGCCCTAGCCATCGTAAAGGCTGGAAGGATAGGCCGGGCAGCGAGGGGCTGCGGCTCGGGTTTCTTTGTGCAATGGTCGATCGCATGACGGTCTGCCGGTCTACTTTAAGTGGTGATGGTTTCGCTGCGGCTGAAGGATTCCGGCAGGCCGAAAACAGCGGGACCGCCGTGTTGCAGAATTGCTTGCTTGACGAAGCGGTCATCGACCAGGTCGCGCGCTACAAAAGCAGGATCCAAATCTTGCAGGAAGGCGTTCTGGCCGGAAACCAGCGTACTCTTCAACTTGCGTATCAGCTCCTCCGTATAGCTGGGGAACGGGTAGGGCTGAAAATCGATGCGTTTCTGATTCCAGGCCTTATTTATCATCGCGCCACTGCGCTCATAAAGTGAGGCGTCCAAGCGTTCCGGTTCCAGCACGTTGGCTAGCGCCTCGTACGTATGAGGCGTGTACTTCTGTGGGTTGTCTCGCGACAAAATCCTTGCCGTTTCTTGGCGATTGTCCTGTATCCAGGCCTGGGCCTGAACGATCCCATTGACGACTTTCTGCGACCATTCCGGGCGCTGCTCCAGGTCTTGTTCATGCATGAGCACCACGCAGCAGGCATGGTCCTTCCATACGTCACCGGTAAAGCGCAGGATCTTGCCGACTTTTAGCACTTCGGCATTGGCGTTGAAGGGTTCCGCCACGGTGTAGCCGGCAATCTGCTTATTGGCCAGCGCGGGCACCATGTCGGACGGCGCCATCACCACGAGTTTCACCTGTTTGGGCCCGGGAGTGCCGTCGCTGATGGGCTCCAAGCCGCGGCTTTTGAGCAAATGCTGCAACACCACGTTGTGCAAGGAATACCAGAATGGGATGGCGACCGTCGTACCGCCCAGATCTTCTACCGAGTTAATGTGCGGCAGCACAGTCAGACCCGAACCTGACATATGGTTCCAAGCCACCACTTTGGCACGCGATTGGCTCCCGTAGCGAGCCCATACAGTCATCGGAGACAAAAGGTGGACGGCGTTCACCTGCCCGGCTAGAAAGGCCTCAACAATCTGCGCCCAGCTGCGGAACAGGCGAGGTTTTTCCACCTGCAAGCCTTGCTGCTCAAACAGCCCGTTATGGTGAGCCACCAGCAGCGGAGTCGCGTCCGTAATGGGTAGATACCCGATCCGCAGCGGCGCATCCGGCTCAGCCGCCCGCGCGCGCTGCGCCATCTGCAACAACGGCAACGCGCCACCCGCAGTAAACAAAGCCGAAAGCTTAAGAAACTGCCGCCGCGAAGAAACTGAAGAAACTGGGGTCAGACCCCGGTTTCTATCGACACCGGGGTCTGACCCCAGTTTCAGTTGGCGCAGGATTTGGAGGCGGAGTTGGCTTAGGGCAGGGCTGAGGGGGTCGCGGGGTTTAGTTTCGTCGATGGTCCATTCGCCGATGTTGCGGCCGGGGCGGTCGCCGAGCAGGATGATGCGATCTGCCAGAAGCAGCGCTTCGTCGATGTCGTGGGTGACGAGGATGGCTGCCGCGCCATGACGGGCAGTGATGTCTTGTAGCAGCTGCTGCATGTCTGCACGGGTGACTTCATCCAATGCACTGAAGGGCTCGTCCAACAATAGGATTTCGGGTTGGCGAGCCAGGCTGCGTGCCAGCGCGGCGCGCTGTGCCATACCGCCTGACAGTTGCGCGGGATAGCGGCCGCGTGCTTCGC
>JAJUGV010000076.1 GCA_029265795.1 Alcaligenaceae bacterium | reverse complement strand
GCATGGGAGCATTCTATAAACGGGCGTGAGCGGTCATGAAGGGAATTGGCTGAAAAATGGCAGTCTATTTCCAACTTTGTCAGACGGTACACAAGGTTACTATTCCAGCGTATGGCGGCGAAAAGCTGCCCGAAGGCAACCCAGGGTGAGGCTTATGTTCGATCGCATCGGCGAAAACTTTCAGTTCAACCAGACCGCGCTTTCCTTGCGCCAGCAGCGCCAGGAAGTTTTGGCGGCCAATATTGCCAACGCCGACACGCCACATTACAAGGCGCGTGATTTCGATTTTAGCAAGGCTTTGAACGAAGCCATGGGCTCCAACGGCAGCCTCAGCCTGCCGGCGACCGAGCTCAATCTCACTTCTACACGTCACATCCCCGGCAAGGCTCATACCAAGGGCCCGGCCGAACTGCTGTATCGCCAGCCTTTCCAGCCCAGTCTTGATGGCAACACGGTCGACATGGATGTCGAACGCGTTCAGTTTGCTGACAATACGGCCCGCTATCAGGCTGATCTGTCCATTATTTCCGCTCGCCTGCGTTCGCTACGCTCGGTGTTTGAGCAGTAAGCAGGCGCACCCGATATGTCGAATTTCACCATTTTCTCCATTGCCGGCTCGGCGCTCACCGCGCAGTCGCAGCGCATGAACGTGGCGGCCAGCAATCTGGCCAATGCCGAAAGCGTGGCCGGGCCGGATGGTCAGCCTTACAAGGCGCGCCAGGTGGTCTTTCAGATGCAACCCGTCCCGGGTCAGGGTCTATCCCAGGCAGTCGGTGGGGTGCAGGTCAGTCAGGTCGTGGAAAGCACTGCGCCGCACCGGCTTGAATACAACCCGGGTCACCCATTGGCCAACGAAAATGGCTATGTCGTGAAACCCAATGTCGACGTCGTGGCAGAAACCGTCAACATGATTTCGGCATCGCGCTCGTATCAGGCCAATGTCGAAGTTATCAACACTGCCAAGACCCTTATGAACCGCACACTGACCATCGGCCAGTAAGCGGCCGTCGGCTTATCTCAACCGGAACTGCCATGCCTACCGTACAGAGCGCCACCGCAGCCGCCGCGCACAATATCGCCAGCACACGCGATCTGCTGGCTGATACGCAAGAACGCTTTCTTACTTTGCTGGTCACGCAGCTGCAGAATCAAGACCCGCTTAACCCCATGGATAACGAGCAGATCACCTCGCAGGTGGCTCAGTTGTCCACGGTCACCGGTATCAACCAGCTGAACGAAACGCTGCTGGCACTATCGGGTCAGCTCGATGTCTCGCAGTCCATGCAGGCGGCCGCCCTTATCGGAAAAGAAATCCTGGTGCCTGGGGCGGATATCCGGGTAGGCACCGGCGAAATCGGTACCCAGGTCACCCACTTCGGCATGGAGCTGCTGTCACCGGCCGCCGGGGTCAAGGTCAACATCATGGACAACGCCGGCAAGGTGGTACGTACCATCGAACTGGAAAACTATTCGGCCGGCGTCCATTCGCTGGAATGGGACGGCCGCGACGACACCGGTGCCACGGTGCCGGACGGCCGCTACACCGTGCAGGTCTTGGCTTTCGATGCCCACAACGCGCCTGTTGCGGTCGGCGCACTTACTTCAGGGGTGGTGTCCAGCGTGGCCTCGTCCACGAATGGTGTCCGGGTCGATCTAGGCCTGGCAGGCTCATTCCTGCTTTCAGACGTACGCAAGATCATGTAATGCATTGGCCGCGCAACTGCCGGGGCAGGGCGCGCCGCACTGAACCAAACATATATAGACACGAGGTTGAATCATGGGATTCGGACAAGGACTCAGCGGCCTGCGGGCACAAAGTCAGAAGCTTGATGTCATCGGCAACAACATTGCCAACTCCGGCACCGTCGGTTTCAAGGCATCCAGCGTTTCGTTTGCCGACGTCTACGCCAGTTCCCGCGTAGGCCTGGGCACCCAGGTGGCTGCCGTGAATCAGAACTTCGGGGTGGGAACCATCTCGACCACCGGCGGCCAGTTCGACATGGCCATTGACGGCGGGGCAGGGCTGTTCCGGGTCGTGGATTCCAACGGCAATGTGCTGTATACGCGCAACGGTGAATTCCATGCGAATAAAGAAGGCTTTATCGTCAACGCGCAGGGCTACCGCCTGACCGGATATGAAGGTGACTCCACTACGCCGACACCGATCCGCGTGCCGACGGGGAATATTGCACCCCAAGCGACGGCTCGTGTAGAAACCAAGGTGAATCTGGATTCTACAGAGTCGGCCGTGCTGCGTCAGGAGCGGCTGGGCGTGATTGTGCTGACTGACGATTCGGATCCTGCAAACCCGGTTACAACGACGCACTATTTCAAGCGGAATGACACGGGCGACCTCGAGTGGGTTCAAGCTGATGGTTCTCCTGCGCAAACGAAGCCTAATGGTACTTTCACGGCTGCAAATGGCACCGTTGTAGAATTCACGGGCGGCGAACCAAACGACGCCGACATCTTCGCGCGGGCCATCGGCGTGGACTACGCCGCCGGCGATGCGAACGGTATGGCTTTTGACCCACTCGAGCCCTCGTCCTTCCACCACTATCTGCCCGTCACGGTTTACGACAGCCAAGGCAACCCATACCAGCTGGCTCAGTACTTCACCAAGACAGGGCCGAACCAGTGGGAAGTGGTGTACGCCGTTCCAGCGGAAGATCCAAACGATCCGGCGGCGGTGGGCGGCATGATGATCATTCATACAGACTCAATGGAGTTCAACGGCGCAGGCCTGCTAACTTCCGCACCTTCCATTGATCTAAGCAATGTATTGTCGGCCTATACCGGTGTTGACGTCGAAGACTTGAACATCACCGTCAACTACGCCGGCTCCACCCAGTACAACAGCGAGTTCGCTTACGACTTCAATCAGAACGGCTTCCCCACCGGCGAATATTCCAGCATGTCGGTTGCGCCGAACGGTGAAATCGTGGCGAGCTACACCAACGGCGAGACGCAGGTCATGGGTTACTTGACGTTGGCCAACTTCACTAACGTGCAGGGCCTGCAGCCGGTCGGTGGCAATGCCTGGCGCGAAACGTCCGAGTCGGGGCAGCCGATTCTGGGCCGTCCGGGTACCAACGGCATGGCCATGATCAAGGGTCAATCGCTGGAAGAATCCAACGTGGATATGGGCACGGAGCTGGTGAACATGATCATCACCCAGCGTGCCTACCAGGCTAACGCACAGACCATCAGCACGCAGAGCGAGATGCTGCAGACGCTGATCAACATCCGATAGGCGTTTGAATGGATCGCATCGTCTATACGGCAGCGTCCGGCGCGTCGCGGGTTCTTGAGCATCAGAGCATTGTCAGTAACAACCTGGCGAACGCCGCTACGGCAGGTTTTCGTGAGGAACTGGCTATTTATCGCGCCGTGCCGCTGCAAGGGCACAACAGCCTTCCGACCCGGGTGAGTACGGCTGCAGCCAGCACCGCCAGCAGCTATCAACAGGGGGGCATGGCAGAAACCGGCCATGCTCTCGACCTTGCCATTCGTGGCGAGGGCTGGTTTGCGGTGCAGACTCCCGACGGCGAAGCCTACACGCGGGCAGGCGAATTTGGCGTCAGTGTAGACAACCTGCTGGTCACGCAATCGGGCTTGCCGGTGTTGTCAGCGGAGAATGCGCCGATTGAGATTCCGGAACGCGGCACGCTGACATTTTCCGACGACGGTCAGATCAGCGTGATCGGTGCGGGCGATAACCCGAACGACGTCCAGAATATCGGTCAGGTGAAGATGGTGAACCCGCCGACTGAACAGCTAGCGCGCGGCGAAGATGGTCTGTTCCGTCTGCCCGGTGGCGAGGCTGCACCGGCCGATCCCGGCGTACGCTTGGTGTCGGGCTTCGTTGAGCGTAGCAATGTGAATCCCGCCGAAGCGATGGTCACCATGATCGCCAATGCGCGGCTCTTCGAGATGCAGATGCGCGTGATCCAGGAAGCCAAGACAAACGCCGACCGCGGCAACAGCATCCTGTCCGCCCAATAAACGAATTCGCGTAGTTAACGAACACAGCGAGTGTTCTTCAGTACACGAGAAACGGCCGCAAGCGGCCTTTTAGGAAACCGAAAATGATTCGCTCCCTCTGGATAGGCAAGACCGGGCTGGAAACTCAACAGACCAGCCTGGACGTGATCTCCAATAACCTGGCGAACGTCAGCACGGCGGGCTTTAAGCGCACACGTGCCGTCTTCGAAGACCTGATGTACCAGACGATCCGCCAGCCCGGCGCCCAGGTGGGCGCGGCCAACCAGCTGCCCTCCGGCCTGCAGGTGGGTTCCGGCGTACGCACGGTGGCGACCGAGCGCATTCATACGCAAGGTAATCTGCAAAATACTGGTAATAGTCTGGATGTCGCGATTCAGGGCAAGGGCTTCCTGGAAGTGGAACTGCCCGACGGCACTCTGGCTTACACGCGTGACGGCAGTCTACAGGTGGACCAGGATGGCCAGCTTGTGACTGCCGGGGGCTATGTGGTGCAGCCGCCCATCAATATTCCCGACAACGCTTTGTCGATCACCATTGCCCGTGATGGTACGGTGTCGGTGACTCAAGCGGGCGCACCTGGGGTGAATGTGGAAATCGGTCAGCTGCAGCTGGCGACCTTCATTAACCCCACCGGCCTGCACAGCATGGGCGAGAATCTGTATGTGGAGTCTGATGCTTCGGGCCCCGCTAACTTCGCCCAACCCGGGCTGGACGGCGCCGGTACGATCCTGCAGGAATATATCGAGACTTCTAACGTTAATGTGGCCGAGGAGCTGGTGAACATGATCGTCACCCAGCGCGCCTACGAAATGAACAGTAAGTCCATCGAAACCTCCGATGCGATGCTGAACCGCCTGACCCAGCTCTGATGTTTTCTGTATTCCGCCGTTTTGCAGCACTGTTCCTGGCGGCCGTCCTGGGCGGCTGCGCCATGGTTCCGCCTGAACCGATTGTGACCGGCCCGCTGACGGCGGAACCGCCGGCCGCCTACGCCATGCCGGCTGCGGTGCCCAATGGTTCGATCTACCAGCCGACTGCCTATGGTAGCTTCCCGCTGTTTGAAGATCGCCGGCCCCGCAATGTGGGGGACATCGTGACGATCGTCATTCAGGAACGCACCAACGCACAAAAGAGTGTCGGGACCTCGACCGAACGCAGCAGCGGCGCCACCCTCGGTTGGGGCGCGGTGCCCACTATCCTGCCGGGCAACGTCAGCCCGGACCAGGATTTCAATGTGGCCGGCAGCAATACGATGGATGGCACGGGCTCAACCCGCGCCAACAATCTATTCACAGGAACGCTTACCACGACGGTGATCGGGGTGTTGCCCAACGGCAACCTGCAGATTGCCGGGGAAAAGCAGATCGCCATCAACCGTGGCAGCGAATACCTGCGTTTTTCCGGTGTGGTGGATCCCCGTTCTATCACCGGAAACAATACTGTGTCGTCCACCCAGGTGGCGGACGCCCGAATCGAATTCCGCAGCAAAGGGGTGATGGACGAAGTGCAGACCATGGGCTGGCTGCAGCGTTTCTTCCTCAATATTGCGCCGTTCTGACATGAATACCACTACTCGCAACCGTTGGCTGAAGTGGCTGCGCCGAAGCGCGGCCATTCTGTTGTGTATGGGCCTGGCCGCGCCCGTCATGGCTGAGCGCATCAAAGATCTGGCCACTATACAAGGCGTGCGTTCTAACCCGCTGGTCGGCTATGGGCTGGTGGTGGGCCTGGATGGTACGGGCGATCAGGTGCGCCAGACGCCGTTCACCCAGCAGAGCCTGACGAACATGCTGTCGCAGCTGGGCGTGACCGTGCCGCAGGGTACTAATATGCAGGTTCGTAACGTGGCCGCTGTCATGGTGACGGCGAACCTGCCGCCCTTTGCTCAACCGGGCCAGACCGTCGACGTCGTGGTGTCGGCCATGGGGAACGCCAAGAGCCTGCGCGGCGGCACCTTGCTGATGACGCCGCTGAAGGGCGCAAACGGGCAGGTCTACGCGATTGCCCAGGGCAATATTCTGGTGGGCGGCGCGGGCGCTGAAGCGGGGGGTTCCAGCGTGCAGGTAAACCAACTGAACGGCGGCATTATTTCCAATGGGGCGGTTATCGAGCGGTCGGTGCCCACCACCTACGCGCGCGACGGCATTATTCGCCTGGAACTGAACCACACCGATTTCGGCGCGACGCAAAGCGTCGTGCAGGCGCTCAATAAGCGCTTCGGCCCCGGTACCGCGCAGGCTACCGACGGTCGCGTCGTGCAATTGCGTGCTCCCGTAGATCCCGCCGCGCAATCGGTCTTTTTGTCGCAAGTGGAAAACGTCGAGGTTCGTCTGCCGCCCGCACGGGCCAAGGTGGTGATCAACGCCCGTACCGGTACGGTGGTGATGAACCGCACAGTACGGATCGAAGAGGCCGCCATTGCCTATGGAAACCTGTCGGTAGTGATCAGCCGTGGGCTGGACGTCAATCAGCCGGACACTCCGTTCGGTGGCGGTCAAACGGTGGTGACGCCCACTACCGATATCGAGCTTCGTTCGGAGCAGGGCGCACTACAGCAAGTCAGCACCAGTGCGAACTTGTCTGATGTCGTGCGCGCGCTGAACGCGCTGGGGGCGACTCCGCAAGATCTGTTGGCCATCCTGCAGAACCTGAAGAGTGCCGGTGCGCTGCGCGCCGACCTCGAAATCATCTAAGGGTTGAGCATGTCTTTTGTTCAGTACACGCCCCGGCCGGGAAGTGGAGGGCAGCAGGCGTCCATCTTCGATTTCGAGTCCTTGCAGCGTCTCAAGCGCAGCGTGGCGAGCGTCACCGACGGTAAGCAGCCGGACCCTTCCCAGCTTACTAATGGTGTGACCGACGCTGAGCGCGAAGTCGCTCAACAGTTCGAGGCGCTGTTCATTCAGCAAGTGCTGAAGCAGTCGCGCCAGGCGCCGTTTTCCAACCTGCTGCAGTCGGATAGCAGCAAATTCGTGCAGAGTCTGGCCGACCAACAGGCGTCTTTGGAACTTGCGAAGCCCGGCTTGGGCCTGGCTCAGAATATCCTCGACATGATACGCAGCCAGCGTGGCAACCCTGACCCCTTGGCCGCCGCGCCGCTGCCGGAACAGGTGTCAAGCTCGCGGCTGGCGCACCTGACCTCTTCGATCGGCGAGAATCGACGGCAGGTTGCCGGGTCTATCGATGACCTCATCAACATGTTGGGGCAGGTTAAGCGTGCGCCCGAGCGCATCTATTCCGCCATAGAAGGTGCACCCGGCCATATCCGCAGTTTCGTCTCGCGCATGTCGAACGCCGCCCAGGTGGCGTCGGAACAAAGCGGAGTGCCTGCCAAACTGATTTTGAGCCAAGCGGCGTTGGAGTCGGGCTGGGGCAAGCGCGAAATCCTGCGTGAAGACGGTACGACCAGCTACAACCTGTTTGGTATCAAGGCCGGTTCCAGCTGGAAGGGCGATGTGGTGCATGTCATGACCACCGAATATATAGACGGCAAAGCACGTAAGGTGAAAGAGCCGTTTCGTGCTTACGGCTCCTACGAAGAAGCCTTCGCCGACTACGCCAAGCTGGTGGGCAATAGCAAGCGGTACGCGGATGTGGTGAAAGCGCCCAGCGCAGAAGTCGCCGCCCGCCGTATACAGGACGCAGGTTATGCAACCGACCCGGCCTACGCTGACAAACTAATCTCCATCATGGGCTACTTCGATACGGGCCGAAAGCTGCGCGCATAGCGCCGGAGCACCGCGCAATCTAAACTTCGCGCCCTTTCTGCCGTAAAGACAATCATGTCATGGTATCCGGGCGGCCAGCGCCGCCCGCCACAACAGCGGAACACACATGAATCTTGCGAAAATGGGTCTCGGCGCGTTGAACGCCGCACAATATAAGCTGAAAACAGCGGCGCATAACGTGAACAATGCCGCGGTCGAGGGCTATAACCGGCAGACCGTGCTCACCCAATCTGCAGGCGCCCAGCCTATGGGCGGTGGTTATGTGGGCCGCGGTGTAGAAACCGTCACCGTTGCACGTTCCTACGACAGTTTCCTTTTCAAGCAGCTCACCAGCGCTTTGGGCTATGGGGCGGCACTCAAGTCCTACGCCAACGAAATCAGCCAGCTCGACACGCTGGTTGCAGACCGCAGCGTGGGTGTGTCGCCCGCACTTGAGCGCTTCTTCGCCAGTGTGAACGCGGTGGCCTCCGAGCCGGCTGACCCCGCCGCCCGCGAGGAAATGCTGGGCCAAGCCAACAACCTGGCCACCCAGATTCGCGAAACCAATTCCTATCTCGACCGTCAGCGCAACAATATCAACGCGCAGGTCACCACGGTCGTCGAGCAAATCAACAGCTACGTTGAGCGCATCAACGACGCGAATCAGCAGATCGTTAAGGCTCGTGCCAGCGCATCGCAGCACGAACCGAACGACTTGCTCGACCAGCGCGACCAACTGGTGAAGGAACTGCAGCAGCTGGTGGGCGTGACCGTTTTTGAACAAGACGGCAATTTCAACCTGGCTATCGGCAACGGCAACCTCGTTCTGGGCGGCGATACCGTTTTCCCCCTTGAGGCCACGCCTTCCGAATCCGACCCGCAACGTATTGTGGTGAGCCTGGTCATGCGCGAAGACAGCGCGGGCAACAAGCTGTCTATCGAACTGGATGAAAGCCGCTTGCGTGGCGGCCAGTTGGGTGGGCTGATCCAATACCGCCAGGAAGTGCTGGACGACGTACAAAACAACCTGGGTCGCATGGCAGCGGGCCTGGCCGCGGCCTTCAACGAAGTGCATAGCAGCGGCCTTGACCTGCACGGTGCTGAAGGCGGTGATTTCTTCTCGTTCAAAGGCGTTAATGGCTTGGAAGAAGCGGCGCGGCACATTCCCTCGGTGCACGATATTGCGCTTGATAACGCCGTCACCGTTACCATCGCCAACGCAAATCAGCTGACCGCAGAAGACTACCGCGTCACCCCGCGGTTCACCGGTGCAGGTGTGTTCGAAGGCTACGACATCACCAACCTGACCACTAAGGTGGTGACCCAGGTACCCGCCGGCGCCACCGAATATCCGGCTGCCTCTGATCAAGACTTGGACGGCCTGCGCTTCACGTTTGAGCCGAATCCCACACCGCTGCCGCGTCCCAACGATTTTTGGACAGTGCAGCCCACCCGTAATCTGGCCGGCGCCATTCAGGTGGAGATCACCGACCCGGCCAAGATTGCCGCTGCGGCCCCCGGTACCGGCGAATCCAACGGTGATGTCGGCCTGAAGCTGGCTCAGCTGCAGTATGACAAGACCATGGGCGGCGGCACCATGAGTGTCACTGAAGCCTTCTCGCAGATTGTGAACCGTATTGGTGTCGCCAGCCAGCAGAACAAAACCGCCATGAAGGCGCAGGATTCGCTGATCGAGCAGACTTACGCTGCGCAGCAGCAGGTCTCCGGGGTGAATCTGAACGAGGAATACATCAATATCGAGCAGGCCTTGGAACAATATCGTGCCGCATCGCGGATGGTAGAAGTCGCCGGCACCATGTTCGACACGCTGCTCAATATGCGCTGAGCGCTCTGAACGCCAGTAAACATCGGAATTAATAACATGCGTATCAGCTCCAATCTCTTTTTCCAGACCGGCCTGAATTCCATCAACGCGCAGCAATCCGACCTCGTACACCTGTACAAGCAGGTCGGTAGCGGCCAGCGCATGGTAACGCCCTCCGATGACCCGCTGGCGGCGGCCCAGGCCATCAACGTCAGCCAGACGCTGGCCATGAGCGAACGCTATGCGGCTAACCGTCAAGTGGCGTCCCAAAACCTGGGTATGCAGGACAACATCTTGCGCACCGTCACGTTGCAGCTGCAGGACGTCAAAACGCGCCTGGTCGAAGCGGGCAACGGCACGATGTCCGACGTCGACCGAAACATGCTGGCAGAAGTGCTGCAAGGCGTACGGGATTCGCTGCTGAACCTGGCCAACAGCACAGACGGCAACGGCCAATACTTGTTTTCCGGCTCCAAGGGCAACTCGGCACCGTTTACCGACGCCGGCGTCTATGTCGGCGACAGCAGCCTGCGTCTGGTTCAGGTCGACCAGACCCGTCAGATGGCCGTGGCAGATCTGGGCATTGATATATTCAGTCGTGCGGCACCGGGCACCGTAGGCTTCGTGACGATTCCGGATTCGAACAATGACGGCACCGGCCAGTTCGGTAAGACTGTGGTGACAAACCCGTCTTCGGGCGACGCAATTGGCAAGAAGGTGGAAATCACGTTTACCGGCCCGAACAGCTATACGGTGACGCTTGACGGAGTCCTGCATGGCGGCCCGCATTCATACGATCCGGATACGGGCGACACTCTGCTGGGTGGCAGCTATGGCGTAGAAGTGGGCTTCAGCGGTATACCGGAAAACGGTGATACGTTCACCCTGGTTCCCATGAATTCCAGCTACAGCGTCACGTCGGAAAGCACCATGTCCGTGGCAAACGTGACCTCGCTGGGCGGCTCCGATGCCTTTACCATTACCTATAACGGCCCTAACCCCGACGATGCCGCCAGCTATGCGGTCTCGTCTGCGGGCGCACCCGCTCTCAGCTTAGACGAGCTCAGCATGGTGGATGGGCGCCCCGTCCTTAAACTGAACGATGGCACCGTCGTGTCGCTCTATGACGCGCCCACGCCGGGTTCCTCGGCAACCATCCAGCCGGGTAGTGGTTCCACTAGTCGCGAAGAGTTCAACATCTTCGACACGTTGGATCAGGTCATTGCGGCCCTGAACGAACCCACCAGCGACCCTGCCGGCGCAGCAAGGCTGCAGAATGCGCTGAGTTCCGCCTTGCAGCGGGTGGACGCCACTTACGACAATATTCAGTCCGTTTCCGCATCCGGCGGCACGCGCCTGAACGAGATCGAAGCGCTCGACGCCAGCGGCGCCTCGCGCATCTTGGAATACCGGCACCAGCTCTCACAGCTCGAGGACCTGGATTACTACACCGCCATCACGCAATTGCAGCTGCGCACCACGGCGCTCGAAGCTGCGGCCATGGCTTTCCAGAAAATTCAAAACACCAGCCTGTTCAATATGAACAGGTAAGAACAAAAGGGGGCGATAACGCCCCCTTGTCACGTTCTGGAAACCGCAAGCTTCAGCTCCGACTATAGGGGTTTCCACTCCCCTAAACTTTATTAACTTTCTGACTCATTCAGTATATTATTGAAGTCATTTATGCAATTTGGGCATGAATTTTCAAACTTCATGCTTCAAGTGTATTCATTTGTTACCAGGAGGAGGCGGTGCAGGACGCTGCACATTGTTTTTCATGAGTCACGCTATGCCTGCCACGCCAACACGCCTTCTGCTTCGCTCTTTCTTAATGGCAGGTGCCATCGCCCTAGTGGGGTGCAGTACGACCGGCAATCAGTTCGACACCACCGATCTGCGCTTTCTTGTACCGGGTGAAACGACGCTCCCGGAAGCCGTCGCGCTGTTGCAGGGCGAGCCCGTCAACGTGTATCGGCAGCTAGATGGCTCGGCCATGGCTCGCTGGGCGCACACAGCCACATTGGCAACGGACGCCGTCTACTTCAACCAGGAGCTCTGGCTGGCGTTTGACGCATATGGGCGTTTCGATCGCATCGTTAAAAGCAACAACATCCCGCATGTGAACCTGTATCAGGATGGCCGGCGCATAGATGTTCCGTTGCAGCAGCCGGCAATGCCGGCCTATGCCACAAGCTATGCGCCCCTTGCGCCCGTCGCTCACGAAGCCGTGCCACGGCCTGTCACTGAAAGTCCTATTTCTCAACCCGCGGTCAGCTATTCGCTGAATCGCTAGGGGCCGTTTTTTTAGTTACAGCTTCTTCAGAGATCAGTCATGTCAGATCACGCCTTGCATTCATCCGAATCGGATATGCCCAGGAAACCTTCTCGCAACGCTAAAAATAAGAAGGTCAAAGTTAAGAAGCCCAGGCAGAAGTTCCGCATGGCCGACATCCGGGTGGGCACCATGCTCATGGGGGTGCTTGGCCTGTTTATGTTGTTGTTGGTGAGCCTGGGTGGCCTGGGGGGCTATTTCCTCTGGCAGAACATGGACACCATCCGGCAGCTGGAACAGCAAGATCGCCGCTCTCAGCTGGCGGCGCGCATCGGCTCTGACATGATGGCAGCGCGGATCGCATTGCTGTCGGCCGCCCGCTACGAGCAGGAAGCAGCAGAAACCGGTAATGCCTCTCAGCGCGAACGGGGCCGCGAAGCGCTGGAGCACGCAACCGAAAAGCTGAACGATATTCGTGATTCATTCACCGCCTTCCGCGAGGCCATGACCGACATGGGCGCGGAGCGCCGCGAAGCGACTCGTATCGTCGGCGCCTACCGCCCCTATATTGATGACGCGGTCGACCCCATGATGCAGGCCTTGCAGAGCGCCGACCTTGTCACCTTCTATTTCGTGAATAACGAGTTCGGTGTACCCCGTGCCGAAAGCTTCCAGCGTGCGGTGGATAATTTCAACAACCGTCAGGCAGAAATCCGCGAAGCCTTCTTCATCGAGGCGCAAGAGGCTCTGAACCGCGCGCTGATGGCCATGGGCATCGCCGTGGTGCTCGGCTTCCTGCTGATGGTGGCGATTCGCATCATCTTCGGGCGCACCGTGGTCCGTCAACTGGTCGTTGCCGGTCAGCACTTTGACCGTATCGCCGGCGGCGACCTGACCCAGCGTGTACAGGTGAATTCCCGCAACGAAATCGGTGTGTTGTACGCCGCACTGCGTCGCATGCAAGACAGCCTGACCCGCACGGTGGCGGTGGTGCGCCAAGGTGTGGACGAAATCAACATGGGCTCGCGGGAAATCTACGCCGGTAACACCGACCTTAGCAGCCGCACCGAGCAGCAGGCCGCCGCCCTGCAGCAGACCGCAGCCAGCATGGAAGAGCTGGCCAGCACCGTGCGCCAGAACACCGATAACGCGGTGGAAGCCGACCGTCTCGCGAAGGGCGCATCGGCCGTGGCCGCGCGTGGTGGTGAAGCCGTTACGGCGGTTGTCAGCACCATGACCGAAATCTCCGATAGCTCACGCCAGATGGCTGACATCGTCAACGTGATCGACGGCATTGCATTCCAGACCAACATCCTGGCGCTGAACGCGGCGGTCGAGGCCGCCCGTGCCGGCGAGCAGGGCAAGGGCTTTGCCGTGGTGGCCGGCGAAGTACGTTCACTGGCTCAGCGCAGTGCCCAGGCGGCCCGCGAAATCAAGGAGCTTATCGAAGAGTCGCTGGCCAAGGTGGAAGCCGGTGCCCGTCAGGCACAGCAGGCAGGCGACGTCATGAAGGAAGTCGTGGGCTCCGTAGAAGGGGTCACCACCATCATGGGCGAAATCTCCTCCGCATCGCACGAACAATCTGAAGGCATCGAGCAGGTGAACCGCGCTGTGGCCGAAATGGATGGCGTCACCCAGCAAAACGCTTCGCTGGTTGAAGAAGCAGCCGCTGCCGCCGGTTCGCTGCAAGAGCAGGCCTCGCGCCTGGCGGAAGCGGTCTCCGTCTTCAAGATCAATTCCACAGAGATTATCGAAACCGAGCCCGAACCTGCGCGCGTGCAGGCGGCTCCGAGGGCGCAAATGGCACTTGAGGCGAATTGAGGTTTTAGATTAGAACGGGAGAAAGGCCGGTGCGGATTTGAACTGCACCGGCCTTTTTTTGTTGTGCGTCATTTTTCTGCGTTATGTCTTACTGAATTGGCCTAACAAACAGACGCAATCCTTGGAGACCCACATGCGCTCTGGCCACCTCTAGAGTCGGTCTCTGTAGTGCAAATGAGGGCCTCAATGGGTGTGTATGGCAGTTTTGGTG
>JAJUGV010000053.1 GCA_029265795.1 Alcaligenaceae bacterium | reverse complement strand
TGCACAGCATCTCGGCTTCTTCGGTGCTTAACAGGGGTTGTTCAATGTCGCGGTGGTCGCGCCAGCGCATCGCTGCGATGCGCCGCACGCGGTCTTGGTCTTCGGGCCGCATGAATTCGCTGCCCTTGTTGACGTGCTCCAGAAAATCGCAGTCTTCGCGCAGTTCAGCGATGCGGGCTTCCAGCCGGCGACGAGTTTCATCATCAGCCGCTTCTCGGCATTCCAGTCGCGTCTGGGCAATCAACGCTGCGTACCGAGTGCGAACCGTTTCAATCCGGTCATGCAGGGCATGCAGCTTGGTGGATTTGTCCAGCAGGGAATCCGGCGTGGACAGCTTGCCGCAGTCATGCAGCCAAGCCGCCACCCGCAACTCATACCAGCCGTTTTCGTCCAGCGAGAAGTCCTTCAGCGGCCCGTCCGTGGCCCGACAGGCAGCCGCCGCTAGCAGCTCGGTCAGTACCGGAACTTTCTGGCAATGGGCCGAGGTATGCGATGACTTGGCATCAATCGCCTTAGCAATGACCTTGATGAAGGCATCCAGCAGATCACGGTGGCCCTGTATCAGCTTTTGATTGTCGAGTGTGATTGCCGCGTTGGATGCCAACGCCGCCACAATCGGCAGCAGGCTAGGATCGAAGGCGATCGTTTCCTGCGTACGCGGGTTCTTTGCATTGATGAGCTGCAGCACGCCAATAACATCATTGGAATGGCTGATCAAAGGTAGTGTCAGCAGCGAGCGCGAGCGATAGCCCGAATGCCGGTCGAATCCGCGTACCCCTGAGAAATCGTACTCCGTAGCGGCGTAGGCATCATCCGTAAAGATGGCCTCCCCGCGGTGGTAGGCGGACGCACAGATATTGCGATGGTTGGGGCTGCCGTCCGGCAGGGTCAAGGGAATGGAAGCAAACGTCATGTGGCGTCCAGAGGCGCCACCCTGGTGCAGCTTCAATGAATGGTTGCGCAGCACCTCAAAGCGCAGCACCTGCCGGCCGTTTTCTTTGTGGACGCTATACAGAGAGGCGCCGTCGGCGTGGGTAAGCGCCTGTGCAGCTTCGACGATTTGATCGTAGAGGCGTTTGACATCACGTTCGCCGGACAGGGCCAGGGTGATTTCAAGCAGGCGCTGCAGTACCTCGGGTTCAGCTGCGTAACGATCGCCAAGCATTGGAGTCTGCGCCATTAATATCCTTCGCTATTGGTGTCGGGAACTTCTTGCAGACCAGGTACGCGTACCACTTCTGTATGGATGGAACCATTCGCCATTAGCGTAATCCACCGGTAGCCGGGCGCAATCGCTTCTACGCTGAAATCGCGGCTACCCGGAAGAAACTGAAAGCAGGTGGCCGGCGTTGCCATCAGACGCAGCGCGGGTGCATGCTCGCCGGAGTCGCGGGGTAGCTCAGCATCATAGGCTTGATGCACATGACCCCACAGCAGCGCCTTGACGTTGGGATGGCGTTTTACACGTTCAAGCAAGGCATCGGCGTTTTCGATCACCATGGTGTCGAGCCACGCGGTTTGCATGGACAAAGGACTGTGGTGCATGGCGATGAGCAGATGGCGAGGGTCATCGGTTTGTAATACCTCGTCAAGGATGGCCAATTGGTTGTTATCCAGCCGGCCTGCGCTGTCATTGGGAATAGTCGAATCCAACAGCACGATACGCCAGTGCTCAAGTTCAATGACAGGCGCCGCTCGCCGCTGCATCACGGCATGGAAGGATTCACGTACATCGTGATTGCCCGGAAGCACATGGACAGGGAGTTGCAGCGGTTCAACCAGCTCCAGGAAGTGCCGGTAGGCCTCCGGACTGCCGTCCTGTGACAGGTCCCCCGTAGCCAACAGTAGGTCGGCAGTGCGAGCCTGCTGCTGTATGTGTTGAACCACCCCTCGCAAATTGTTGTAGGTATTGATGCCCAGCAGCGTGGCGTCGGGTGCCGAGAACAGGTGTGGGTCGGTAAGGTGCGCAAGTGTGACTGCGCCGAAGGAATCGGTCTGCATGAGTCGAACAATACCTTAAATGCTTCAAATTTTTACGAATGTCGTAGAATCAATAGAAATCCCGGATTTTCAAGCATTTATCGTAGCACTGGCCCCACCGGGGACAGCCACCCCTTTTAGTGGGGGCAGGCTGCAGTCATAAATTACTGGATTCAGGAATGTCCGGCAGGAAAATTATTTTTACAAAAATCCTGGCTGTATTAGGGGGAGGGGTGGGGAGCTTGGCGCTGGCCGTGGGATCGCGCAAAGGTGGCCGATCTGGTGATTGCGCTGCGCGGCCACGGGGCGGCGATTATTGGCTTCGACGTGGTGTTCTCCGAGCCCGGCTTGAACCCGGCGACTCAGATACTGCAGGCGGGGAATTTGCCCGACGCGGCTCGGCGAGCACTGGAGAAGGACGAAGCAGCTTTCGATGGTGATGCCGTTCTTGCCGAGGTGCTGGACCCCTTCGTGGTGTTGGGCTTTTTCTTGCATGCCGATGGGGCAAGCACGGGCAGTCTGCCGCCGCCCATGATGTTGCTGGACGAGCAAACCCGGATGCGTAGCACTTTGCGCGCGCTTCCGGATTACACCGGCAGCCTGCCGCAACTGGTGGAAAGTGGTGCGAGTAGCGGCTTCGTGGTGGCGATCCCGGACGTGGACGGGGTGGTACGACGCATGCCGATGGTGCTGCGGCATGAAGAAGGGGTGTACACCTCGCTATCGCTGGAAATGGCGCGTCTGGCGTTGAATGCGCCATGGCTGCGACTGCTGACCGCCGAGCAGGGTGAGCGTCAGGTGATTACCGGTGTACAGGTGGGGCGCCATTTGCGTCTGCCGTTGGATGAGTCCGGCAACATGCTGGTGCCGTACCGCGGTACTGGCGGTTCTTACCCAACGATATCCGCGACAAAGGTGATGCAGGGCGATGCACCGCCGCACCAACTCGCCGCTTTGCAGAATGCGCTGGTGCTGGTCGGCACGTCGGCGCTGGGTCTGAGCGACCTGCGTACCACTCCACTGGAGACCGGCTTTCCCGGTGTGGAAGCCCATGCCAACCTGCTCGATGCCATGCTGCAGGCAGCAATGGGGGAAAAGACGTTCTACTATCAACCCGACTGGGCCCCGGGCGGAGCGCTGGTGGTGTCTCTGGGCGTTGGCTTGCTGCTGGCATTGTTGCTGCCGGGGCGCTCACCGCGTCTGATGCTGGCCATTGCCGCCGGTTGTCTGCTCCTGGTGGCGGCAGGCAACGCCGCGCTCTGGCACTACTGGCACTTGTCGCTACCGGTGGCGGCACCTTTACTGATCGTTGTGGCCCTGGCGCTGTTGAATATCATCGCGGGTTACCTCAGCGCGAACCGCCAGAGGCGCGCGATCCAGGGGCTGTTCAGCGAGTATGTGCCTGCGGCGTATGTGGAACGCATGGTGAGCGAACCGAACGCGGTGAATCTTTCGGGAGAGCAGCGCAATATGACGGTGCTTTTCTCCGATGTACGCAATTTCACCGCGATATCCGAGCATTTGTCGGCCGGCGAACTCAAGGGCCTTCTTAACCGCTACCTGTCTGCCGTCACGGAGATCATCTTTCACCACCATGGCACTATCGACAAATACGTGGGTGATCTGGTCATGGCCTTCTGGAATGCGCCGCTGGATGATGAACAGCATGCCGCTCATGGTGTCGCAGCCGCCCTGGCCATGCAGGCACGTATGCAGGAATTACGGCGGGAATTTGCCGCTGAGGGGCTGCCCGCGCTACATATCGGCATAGGGTTGAATACTGGCTCGATGAACGTGGGCGACATGGGTTCGCGCTATCGCCGCGCCTATACGGTGCTGGGTGATGCGGTGAATCTAGGCTCGCGACTGGAAGGCTTGACTGAATTTTACGGCGTACCCATATTGGTAAGCGCCGCGACCCGGGAGGCGGCGGGGGGATATCTCTACCGGACGGTAGATCGGGTCAGAGTTAAGGGTAGGGGGGCGCCCGTGGAGCTCTTCCAACCTCTATGTTTGGTCAGTGAGGCGGACGAAGGCCTGCGCGCGTCGCTCGCCCTCTACGAGCAGGCAGTCGCCGATTACCGGGCGCGTAACTGGGAGGCGGCCCGTTCCGCCCTTTGCACACTGCAGGAGCAGAAAGAAGATGCCCTGCATGCTCTCTATCTAGAGCGCATGCAGGGCAATGTAGAAGAGCTACCCGAAGATTGGGCCGCGGTGTATACGCATTCCGCGAAATAAGCGTCCCGCGGGCATCGCAGGCCTACGATCAGACCGAACCTGCCATTACACACCGCCTGCGCAGTTCACTACCGTACCGGTGAGATACGAGGCAGCAGGTGAAAGCAGCCAGGTGATGGTTTCGGCGATTTCTTCGGGCTGCGCGAGGCGACCCATGGGAATGCGCGGTGCCACGCGCTGCGGGCGGTCGGGCTCCCCCGCGGTGGCATGGATGTCGGTCAGTGTAGAGCCCGGTGCCACCGCACATATGCGTATGCCGTGTTCGGCCACTTCGCGGGCCAACCCAACAGTGAAAGTCTCGACAGCCGCCTTGCTGGCAGCGTAATGGACATACTCGTTAGGGCTGCCGGTGCGTGCAGCAATAGAAGAGACGTTGACGATGACCCCGGGTATGCCGTGCCGGCGGAACCGTTCGATAGCGTGGCGGCAGCATTCCATGGTGCCGAAGACGTTCACGCGAAAGACTTGTTCGATGGTTGCGGTGTCGATACGTGCAAAAGGGCCGATGGGGCCGGTGATACCGCTGTTGTTCACCAACGCGGTAATGGGGCCCAGTTGTTCTTCGGCATGGCTGAACATGCGGGGAATGTCCTCGAGACGTGCCACGTCGCCCTGCACGATGGTGGCCTGTCGGCCGCGCCGCCGTACCGCTTCCGCCACCTGCTGTGCGGCCGCTCCATTCTTTACGTACCCGATAGCAACGTCGAAACCATCTCGCGCAGCCAGAGTCGCTGCAGCGGCACCTATGCCGCGGCTGGCGCCTGTTATTAGGACTACTGGATTTCTTTTCGCCATACTACCTCCGAAGACAGGTTTGTATTCGCATCCCATTATGACGCATAAGACCGCGGCGGGAACATAGCGGCCACGCCGTATCGCTCTATAGCCAGAGTGAACGGACCCTAGCCAATGTAGAACATCAGCTTCGCAAGCAGCACGATCAGCACCACATGAATGAATACGCTGATATGGATGCGTTGCGACGCCCGCGAGCGCAGATTCCCCAGGCGATGCATGACCATGGCGGTAATGAAGTGACCGAAGACGCTGAGTGCCAGCAAAATCTTGATGGTAAGCAGCAGCCCGAAACCGGATTCCAGCGGCATGGATAAGGCGCCGCGATGAAACCATGACAGACCCAGACCGGCGCCGAACAAAAGCAGCAGTACCCACGGCATGATGGCCCGGGCGCGCCGGCCAATGGCGCCTTCCATGCTGCGCATGACTTCTTTGGGCACATGCTTGCGCACCCCTTCAAGCATGATGACCTCGAAGAACACCGTGCCTACGAACATGATGGCAGCGAAAAGATGAAGGATGAGAAGCAGCGGATAGGACATGGGTATAGCGGCGGATTTGATGGCGATCGTCCCATAATTGTCGTTCCAAACGCTTTGATGTGCCTTAACATTGGTAAATGTCTTCATGAGCCGTGTTATCTGCGGCACGCAGCACTTACACCAGAGAGGAAGCGATGACGATGTCAAAACGCAGGCGTTCCGCGAATATTGTGGAAGGTGCTGAACGCGCGCCGAACCGTTCTATGTATTACGGCCTGGGCTACACCGATGAAGACTTCTCCAAGCCCATGGTTGGCATAGCAAACGGGCACAGCACCATCACTCCCTGCAACAGCGGGCTGCAGAAGTTGGCGGATGCCGCTGCTGAGGCCATACGTGCAGCCGGAGGTAACCCCCAGGTATTCGGCACCCCCACCATTTCTGATGGTATGTCCATGGGCACCGAGGGCATGAAGTACTCGCTGGTCTCACGAGAAGTCATTGCCGATTGTGTGGAAACCTGCGTCCAGGGGCAATGGATGGACGGTGTACTGGTTATCGGCGGCTGCGACAAAAATATGCCCGGCGGCATGATGGGCATATTGCGCTCGAACGTGCCGGCTATTTATGTCTACGGTGGCACCATCATGCCAGGCCGTCTACAAGGCAAAGATCTGAACATCGTCAGTGTCTTTGAGGCCGTCGGCGAACATGCGGCGGGCCGATTGAGCGACGGTGGGCTGAAGGATATCGAGCGGCATGCCATACCGGGCCCCGGCTCCTGTGGCGGCATGTATTCCGCCAATACGATGAGCGCGGCCTTCGAGGCTATGGGCATGAGCCTGCCGTATTCATCGAGCATGGCCAATATTCACGACGAAAAGACGGCGTCGGCCGCCGAGTCGGCACGTGTGCTGCTGCAGGCCATCGAGCGCGACATTAAACCGCGCGATATCGTCACGCGTGAATCTATCGAAAACGCCGTGGCGGTCGTAATGGCGGTGGGCGGCTCCACCAACGCGGTGTTGCATATCCTGGCCATTGCGCATGCGGCCGATGTGGAATGGTCTATCGATGATTTCGAGCGTATTCGTCACAAGGTACCGGTGATTTGTGACCTGAAGCCCAGCGGGCAATACCTTACCGTCGATTTCCATCGTGCCGGCGGGGTTCCCCAGGTCATGAAGCTGTTGCTCGATGCCGGCTTGCTGCATGGTGACTGCATGACCATCACCGGCCAAACCATCGCAGAGACCCTGCGCGATATTCCGGCCGCGCCGCCGGAAGGCCAGCAGGTGATACGCACTCTGGATCGCGCCCTGTATAAAGAAGGGCATTTGGCCATACTCAAGGGCAATCTGGCGCCTGAAGGTTCCGTGGCCAAGATTACGGGGCTGAAGAATCCGGTAATGACCGGGCCGGCACGCGTGTTCGACGACGAGCAATCCGCGCTCAAGGCCATATTGGACGGCCGCATTCAGGCCGGCGATATCATGGTGCTGCGCTATCTCGGGCCCCGCGGTGGGCCCGGCATGCCCGAGATGCTTGCCCCCACCAGCGCTCTTATCGGCGCAGGTTTAGGGGATTCCGTGGGGCTCATCACCGACGGGCGCTTCTCAGGGGGCACCTGGGGTATGGTCGTGGGCCATGTAGCACCAGAGGCCGCTGAAGGCGGCGCGATTGCACTAGTGCATGAAGGCGATCGAATCACGATCGACGCCCACCGTCAGGCGCTGGAATTGCATGTCGACGATGCAGAGCTTGTCCGCAGGCGGGCCGCCTGGTCCGCCCCTCCACCGCGTTACACGCGCGGGGTCCAGGCAAAATTCGCTTTTAACGTCTCAAATGCCAGCACCGGGGCAGTGCTGGACCGCTATTAGTCCTGTTAAGGAAACGAAACGTGGCAACACCCGAATTGCGCGCCTTGCAGCGCGACATTATTGAGCAGCTTTACGTTAATCCCACTTTTGATAGGATGCACGAAATCGAGCAGCGCACCGAGTTTCTGGCCAATTATTTGCAAGCGGCCGGTATGCGTAGCCTGGTACTGGGCATCAGCGGGGGGGTGGATTCGCTCGTGGGGGGGTGTCTTTCGCAGCGAGCGGTGGAACTATGTCGGTCTCGCGGCTACGAGGCTAGCTTTATAGCGATGCGTCTACCCTACGGCACCCAACACGACGAAGCCGATGCGCAACTGAGCCTGCGCGTGATTCAGCCTGACGAAACACTGGTCGTTGATATCAAGCCTGCCAGCGATTCCATGCTTGAGCACTGCCTGGCGGCGGGTCTGGAGTTTCGCGACGAGGCGCAAAGAGACTTCGTGCTGGGTAACATCAAGGCGCGTCAGCGCATGATCGCACAGTTCACTGTGGCCGGTGCACGCCAGGGGCTGGTAGTGGGAACCGACCACGCGGCGGAAGCGCTGATGGGCTTTTTTACCAAGTATGGGGATGGGGCCGCAGATGTTACTCCCCTTACGGGTTTGAATAAGCGGCGGGTAAGGGCCCTGGCCGAAGCAATGGGTGCGCCGGCGGAACAGGTCCACAAAGTGCCGACGGCCGATCTAGAAAGCTTGACACCCCTTAAGCCCGATGAGGTGGCCATGGGGGTCAGCTATCAGGAGATCGACGATTTTCTTGAAGGGAAACAGGTGTCCGATCAGGCGTACGAGGTCATTATTTCGACCTTCCGACGCACTGCCCACAAACGTGAGCTGCCGGCATTTCCCGTAACTACAGGGCTTGTCGATAGCAACTAAGACAACACCCCGCAGCTTCGTTCGACGCTGCGGGGTGTGATTCAAGGGCGGTGCCGGCTCTTACATGCGCGACGGCTTGGGAGTGTCGGCCGTGCTGGCGGGCAGCGTGGGGTATTCCACCTTGGGCTGTTCACCTGTGAGAGTATGCAGGAAGGCAGTGATGGACTTCACTTCGTTCTCGTTCAGCTCCGTGCCAAGCTGGCTGGTGCCCATCAGTGCGACGGCTTCTTCCAGGCTCCAGACCTCGCCACTGTGGAAGTAAGGTGCGGTCAGAGCAATGTTGCGCAGCGGGGCAGCGCGGAACACGTACTCGTCGGAAGCAGTCTTAGTGACGTCGAAGCGACCGCGGTCGCCTTCAGGCAGAATGTCGGCGCCAGGGCGCTTGACCAGACCAAAGGGGTAGTAGTTCTGGCCACCGAAGTTCACACCGGAGTGACAGGCAATACAACCCTTGTCGATAAACAGCTTTAAGCCGACGAGTTCTTGATCGTTGAGCGTGTCCTTGCCCAGCAGGAACTGGTCCATGCGCGAGTTCGGGGTCACCAATGTGGATTCGAAGGCTTCCAGTGCCTTGGCCATGTTGTCGAAGTTCACCGGCTCTTTCTCGCTGGGGAAGGCGGCGGCGAATTTCTCGACATAGTCGGGGATGCTGCGCAGCGTTTCCTCGACCAGATCGGGCGTGGCGTTCATTTCAACGCTGGCCTGCACGGGGCCCTTGGCCTGTTCAGCCAGGTCAGCTGCACGGCCGTCCCAGAACTGGGCGACGTTGAAAACGGCGTTCAGAACCGTAGGCGAGTTGCGGGGGCCATGTTGCCAGCCGTGACCCACCGAGGTGGGGATGTTGTCTGCACCGCCTGTCCCAACGCTGTGGCAGGTATTGCAGGTAATGATGTGACTCTTGGACAGGCGCGGCTCGAACCACAACCAACGGCCAAGATCAATCTGTTCCTGGGTGAGGCCTTTTTCCTTGATGATGACATCAGCGGTAGGAATAGGCTTGAACAGATTATTGGCCAGGGTACGCAGTTCGTCGACGTTGACCTCCGACGCCATGGCCGAGGAGCCCAACGCGAAAGCCGAAAGGACGGCGGCGGTAAGGCGTTTATACATAGTGATTCCCCTGTTACTAAAAAGGTTACTAGCAGCCTTATCTCATCATGCGAGCATGCTTTACGGTTTGACAGGAATCAAATGGTATGAAGACCTCTGGGCAATCCGGGTAGACTTCTAGCGATTTTGTCAAGTATTGGCAGAGTTTCAATTTATTTCGTCTAAAATGAATGGTTGCATTTTTTGCCGGCACTTGGTCCGCTCACCTCAGTTGTGTGAAGCGTGGTAATGGGGAATCTGTTCTAGTGCAAACTCTGCACTTTGGCGGCGAATACTCACGCGATCCCCGGTAAAACGGCAGGTCGTCGAGAAAACCGCTACGCCTTCCGGAACGCTCTGCGAACGAAAGGCCCATGCAAAGCATTGGGTGCCGGCGGGTATTTCGTCATCTGTATCATCTACCACACCGGTATTGGCGATTGCTACATTCGCCCGGCTGCGGCCCAATGCGCCGATCGCCATTTCTCGCGCTACCGGTTCGCTCGTCAGGTTATGCCGCAAGAGTGTGAGCTCGCTGACCTTCAGGCAGCGTTGCTTGGCCTGTACCGAGTACGTCACAAAAGCGCAATCCAATAGCTCCCCCGCGCCCGGCACATCTGCCAGCGTAGCGGCGATCAGGCCGGATGTGCATGATTCTCCCGTAACCAGCAACAGCTTGTGCTGTCGCATGTAGTCCGCAACGCGTTCTATCTTTTTCATGTCAGTTCTCCGGCGTGGTGTTCCCTGCCGCGCTGAGCAAGTGGCGGGCCACGCCGAGCATGCGGGCATGGAGGTTGCCGGGATGCCTGTCTGTGGGCAAAAAGCGGAGGCCGCTTGGGATGTCTCGGTAATACTACTCTGGCGTAGTAGTACGGCTTTAAGCACACTATGGGTTTTTCGAGAGGGGACAGTAAAACGATGGATACCATTGGCACGCACAGCCAGTCGGCGGGGGAAGCATTAACCGAATTGAACGCGCCCTCGTGGGTCAGGCATGAAGGCCTCAAGCGCTGGGTGGCTCGGATCGCGGAGCTCGCGCAGCCGGATGCCATACATTGGTGTGACGGCTCTGAACAAGAGGCCGAACAGCTGTGCCGGAAGCTTGAGGCAGCGGGCACATTGCGACGCCTTAACCCGCAAAAGCGGCCTAATTCCTGGCTGGCCTGGTCGGACCCCGAAGACGTGGCGCGGGTGGAAGATCGTACTTTCATCTGCAGCGAACGCGAAGAAGATGCGGGTCCCACCAATAATTGGGTCGCCCCCGCGGAAATGCGCTCCACGCTGGCCGGCCTGTTTCGTGGCTGCATGCGTGGCCGCACCCTGTACGTCGTGCCCTTCTCCATGGGGCCCCTGGGTTCGCCCATTGCACAGATCGGTGTCGAGCTAACCGACTCACCCTATGTCGTGGTGAACATGCGGCTCATGACTCGCATGGGCCGGCGGGTCTATGACGTATTAGGTGAAGACGGCTTCTTCGTTCCCTGCGTGCACTCAGTAGGTAAACCGTTGGCTTCCGGGCAAATTGATGTCGCGTGGCCCTGCAATTCCGTCAAATACATCGTTCACTACCCTGAGACTCGCGAGATCTGGTCGTTCGGCTCCGGTTATGGGGGCAATGCGTTGTTGGGTAAAAAATGCCTGGCACTACGTATCGCTTCGACCATGGGCCGCGATGAAGGCTGGTTGGCCGAGCACATGTTGATACTTGGTGTCACGTCTCCAGAGGGGCGCAAAATGCACGTGGCGGCCGCCTTCCCCTCAGCCTGCGGTAAAACCAACTTCGCCATGCTTATTCCGCCCCCCGAATTGAAGGGTTGGTCGGTTACCACCATCGGCGACGACATTGCCTGGATCAAGCCGGGTAAGGATGGCGCTTTGTACGCGATTAACCCCGAGGCCGGCTACTTTGGCGTGGCGCCCGGCACGGGCTACAGCACAAACCCCAACTGCATGGATGCGCTGCGCGAAAACGTCATTTTCACCAACGTAGCCCTAACCGATGACGGCGATGTGTGGTGGGAGGGCATGGGGCCTGAGCCCGAGCACTGCCTGGACTGGCAAGGCCGGGACTGGACCCCGGGTTGCGGTCGTAAGGCGGCACATCCCAATGCACGGTTTACGGTCGCCGCCGACCAGAACCCGGTCATCGACCCAGCATGGGATGATCCCGCCGGCGTGCGCATCGACGCGTTCGTTTTTGGTGGGCGTCGTTCCGATACCGTGCCACTGGTGACAGAGGCCCGAGATTGGGTGGAAGGCGTGTATATGGCAGCGACCATGGGTTCACAGACAACGGCCGCAGCGGCCGGAGCCCAGGGCGTGGTCCGCCGCGACCCCTTTGCCATGCTGCCGTTCTGTGGCTACGACATGAAGCGCTACTTCGATCACTGGCTGAAGCTGGGAGCCAAATTTGAAGGGTCGGGGGTGCGCCTGCCGTCCATCTACTGCGTCAACTGGTTCCAGACCGATGATGCAGGGCGCTTTCTCTGGCCCGGTTTTGGTGACAACATGCGCGTACTCGAATGGATGTTCCGCCGCGTTGAAGGTAAAGCGGGCGCCACCGAAAGCCTGTTCGGCATGGTGCCTCGGTATCAAGACCTGGATTGGCAAGGGTTGGATTTCAGCCAGCCGGACTTCGACCGCATTACACGCATCGACCCTGACGCCTGGCGCAGCGAGCTCGCGTCACATTCCCAATGGTTTGAACAGCTGGGCAGCCCTTTGCCAACGCCTTTGCTCGATGTTCACGCAAAACTTGTCGCCCAACTGGGGTGACCCCACCCGCTCGTCTTGACTCAAGGAGCAGCTCATGAGTAATCATGTCTACAAAAGCGTGGAACTGACCGGTTCCTCGACCACCAGCATCGAAGACGCCGTCAATACGGCAATCGCACGGGCTAGCGAGACGCTACGCAACGTCAGTTGGTTCGAGGTGGTTGAAACGCGGGGCCATGTTTCGGAAGGCAAGGTGCAGTATTGGCAGGTGACTGTAAAAGTGGGCTTTACTCTGGACGAATAAGAAAAAGCCGGCGATCTGCCGGCTTGTCTGAATCAGGCATCCGCAAAGCTGCCGTCGTGCATCCAGCGGGCGTGTTGCGGCGCCCGTTTTGTTTGCGCCCATTCATTGAGCATGTCCCACTTCACCTCGTCCAGCTTCTGATACATTTCCGGCGAGCCGGTGTTGTATGCCAGTTCGAGCCTGTGGCCGGAGGGGTCGAAGAAATAAATAGATTTGAAAATGGTGTGGTCGGTAGGGCCAACCACCTTATATCCGTCCGCCTCCAGCCGAGCCTTGGTTTCCAGCAGGGCGTCCATGGAATCAACTTCCAGCGCCAGATGTTGGGTCCAGGCGGGCGTGTTAGGATCGCGGCCCATTTCAGGTTTTGTGGGTAGCTCGAAAAACGCCAGCACATTGCCATTACCCGCATCCAGGAAGACGTGCATATAGGGGTCCGGCTCTTTTGTGGAGGGGACCTCGTCTTCGGCGATGGCCAGGATGAAGTTCATGTTGAGATATTTCGTATACCACTCCACCGTTTCCTTGGCGTCTTTACAGCGGTATGCGACATGGTGAATGCGTTGAATCTTCATGTGTGTCTCCTGAGTGGTCGGGCATAGATGCCGGTTAAACAAACTGCCGGCGTGTGCCAATCATGCCCCTATTAAACGTCGGGACGATTTATCATTCAAACGATATTTAATTATCAAGTTATTAGGTTATCTTATGAATATAACCTTGCGCCAGCTACGAGCTTTCGTGGCCGTCGCGCGCACGGAAAGCTTCACTTTGGCTGCTGAGAGTCTCTTCATTACTCAGTCTGCACTGAGCGGGCTCATCAAAGAGCTGGAATCGGCTCTTGGCCTGCGCGTGGTGGATCGCAGCACCCGGCGTACCCGTCTGTCTGATGTAGGCAGGGATCTCTACCCTCTGGTAGAAAAAATTCTGAATGACCTGGATCGCGTGATGGACGAAGTGGCTCAGTTGCAGGCGCTCAAAACCGGCGTCGTGCGTGTGGCCGCGCCGCAGTTGATGGCTTCGACGCTTCTGCCGGAAATTGTCGCAGCCTACGCACAGCAGCGTCCGGCAATTAGCGTCGAAATCGTCGATTGTGCCGTCGAAAGTGTGATGTCGCGCGTTTTTTCCGGTGAAGTAGATTTCGGCATTGGGCCGGAACGGGATCCCAATTCCGACATCACGGCTACGACCTTGTTTCGTGGCCCGTTTATGGTCGTGTTTCCGCCCAACCATCCGCTGGCCGAACTCGAGGATATCTGTTGGCGTGACATTCTGCGTTACCCGCTTACCACCTTGCAGGGTCAATTCACCAAGCGGCTGGCACTGGACCTGCGGGCGGCGCAAAGGGACTTGGCGTTCTCGCCGACGCGCGAAGTGAGCTTCCTGTCCACCGCTCTGGCTATGGTGAATGCCGGCATGGGTGTTACGGTGTGCGTCAGCTATGCGGCTTCGCTGGTAAAGCTTTACGGCCTGGAGTTGCGGCCGCTGCGAGACCCGGAGGTCTATCGCAGCTTCTACGTGTTTACTCGCCAGGGGCGTTCATTGTCGCCCGCGGCCGAAGACTTCCAGGCGTTCGTCTTTGATTATGTTGAAGCCCGGCCCATGCTGGGGCCGGATCGCTCTTAGCCGGTCTCGCCGGTGCGCAGCACGCGATTCACCGAAAAGCCCAACTGTGCCGCGTAGCGCAGCATGTGCTGCAACGCTTGCCTGTTGGGCACGCGGTCGCGGCCAAGCATCCAGAGACAGCGACGATCCGGGGTGCCGATCATTGCATGCTGATAATCGGCGTCGACATAGAGCACCCAGTGATTACGCCATACAGACTGCGGGGCTGAAAGCCAGTCTGAGCTAAAACGGATCTCTAGCTTAGCGTTGTCGATGGGGTCGTGATCGCGAGCCGGACGTAACTCCGCCGTGGCCCGCAATATTTCACATTCAGGGTTTCTGCATTGAAATTGCGCTTGTAGACTGCCGTCTTCGCAATAACGATAATCGGCGGTAACCTCACCGGTGCAGTCCACTTGATAGCCGTTCGGCAGCCTTGCATATTCGTACCACAGGCCTGCGTATTGGCGCAGGTCGAGGTCGGGGTGCGTCAAAAGTTGTGATTCCTGTTTCGTAGCCAACAACTGCATGCGAACCTCCTGTCTCCTGTGGGCATCAGGCAGTTTCCATTCCTGGAGCCTACTTGGCCCATCTGGTTTTTCAATACAGCTCTATTGTCATGACTTCTTTGAAAACGGTGAGATGCCGGCACGGCAATGTGGACGCCGTGCCGAGGGAAAGGGGAGCACTCAAAGAGCACGTAGCTCTTTGAGACTTGAAATTTCAGTATAGCGGCTATTGCAGGAAAAACAGCACTTAAAGTAGGGGTATGGGGCAGTTCTAGGGGGAAGTACTTACTTCCCCCGCAGTAAAGTCAGAAGCTGCCGAACAGGGTGCCGAGGGTGATAACCGTCACAAGCGCAACGAAAGGCGCGCCCATCGTAACGGCGGCAATGTTCAGGTAGGACTGCCGGTGAGTCAGGCGGCAGATCGACAACAGAGTGATGATGGCACCACAATGCGGCAGGGTGTCGAAACCGCCGGCCGCCAGTACCGCAACGCGGTGCAGCAGTTCAGGATCGATACCGACTTCCTGAGCCATCCGCAGGTAGTCTGCGCCCAGTGTCTGCAATGCAATGCTCAGGCCGCCCGAAGATGAGCCGGTGATGCCCGCCAGCACGTTCATGGCGATGGCTTCGGAAATCAGCGGGTTATTCGGAGTCACGTTAAGCACGGCATCGCGAATAATGGCAAAGCCGGCCAAGCCGGCAATGACGGCGCCATACCCCACCTCAGACGCGGTGTTGAACAAGGGCAGCATGAAGCCGAATACACCCTTGTTGACCGTCGCGCGCAGGTCTTGCCAATGCCCCAGACGCGAAATGACCAACGTGGTGCAGGCTACTACCAGCGCAATGATTAGCGCCCACAGGCCGGTAATCTTGGATGGGTCGAGTGCAGGGAACTTGTCGGTGATGAACAGCATGTCCATGCCCGGGAACACTACGTAGGTAAACAGTGCATTTACACCAATCACCAGTACGAGTGGAAGCAGCGCCAGCGCCAGAGGCATTTCCGATAGCGCACCCCGCTCACTCTGAGTCTCTGCCGGCTCGTTCGTTTCCTCGTAATGCTCGCCGTAGCCTTCGCCAGCAAGGCGTGCCTTGTTCGCGCGACTATGCAGCCACAACAGGCCGCCGCCCAGCATGATAATGCCCGCAATAATGCCTAGGCCCGGCGCCGCGAATACGTTGGTGCCGTAGTAGGGAATCGGAATGGCGTTTTGAATGGCCGGGGTCCCGGGCAGCGCCGTCATCGTGAATGTGAATGAACCCAGAGCGATAGTCGCGGGGACCAGGCGCTTTGGAATATCGGCTGCCTGGAACAAATCGCGAGCGATGGGGTAAATGGCAAAAGCCACCACAAACAGGGATACGCCCCCATAGGTCAGGATCCCGCAAGCGAGCACCACCGTGACGATGGCGTGTTTTTTGCCTAGTTTGTTGACGATCCAACGGGAAATGGTGTGAGCGGCACCGGAATCAGCCATCAGCTGACCGAACAGGGCGCCCAAAAGGAAGATAGGCAGAAACTGTATGACGTAATTGCCCAATGCCTTCATGAAGGTGTCGGTGTAGATCGGCAGCAATAAGCCGACATCGCCCGACAGGAGGATTGCCAGCGCCGCCATGAGCGGTGCGAGCAGAAGGACGGTGATACCCCTATACGCCAGATACATCAGCAAGATAAGGGACAGGATGATTGCCATGGTGCTGGCCATGCAGGTCAAGCTCCTCTGATGCGCAAAAAACCCGAAGGTGACGGGAAAAATGAAAAGCACCGCCGGCTGGCGGTGCGCAACCAAAGGATTTTAACAGGCCGACTTTACGGTTTTATGATTAACCGCGTCCTATATATGGCATGTTAGTGGCCATGACCGTCATGAACTGCACGTTGGCGTCCAGCGGCAGGCTTGCCATGTACACCACGGCGCGTGCCACATGTTCGACGTCCATCAGGGGCTCCGGCTTAATAGAACCGTCCGCTTGCATGACGCCTTTGCGCATGACGTCCGTCATATCACTGGCGGCATTGCCGATGTCAATCTGCCCACAAGCGATGTCATAGGCGCGGCCATCGAGTGAGGTTGCCTTGGTTAGCCCAGTAATGGCGTGTTTGGTGGTGGTGTAGCAGGTCGCCTGGGGCCGCGGGGCGTGGGCGGAAATCGAACCGTTGTTGATGATCCGGCCGCCGCGCGGTTGTTGGCCTTTCATAATATGGAAAGCCGCTTGCGTGCACAGGAAATAGCCCGTTAGGTTGACATTCAGGGCTGCCTGCCAGTCTTCGTACGTAATATCTTCGATGCTGGCCGGTTTCGTGAAGATGCCGGCGTTATTGAAGAGTAGATCGAGCCTCCCGAACTCGTCGCGAATGCGCTGGAAAAGCCGTTGTACGTTTTCCGGGTTGCCCACATCGGTGGGGTGCACGAGGCAACGGGCTCCACTCTGGCCACCCTCGTGGGCGGTTTCTTCCAGGGCGTTCGCGCGTCGGCCTGCAAGCGCCACATCGTAACCCTCGCGCATCAGCGCAAGGGCAACGTGTCTGCCGATACCCGATCCGGCCCCGGTGACCAGGGCGAATTTCTTTTCACTCATAGGTTTCTCCTTGTTGTTCAGATTGTTGTGTTCACCGTGGTCGCTGCGCAGCGGCGCGGGGGGCAGGCAGCGCGCCGCCGGGCATGCCGGATTGATACTGGTGAGATTGGGTCAGTCGATTTGGACTCCCAGGCTGCGTACCAGTTCGCCAAGGCGTTCGGCTTCCGAACGTACAAGTTCGTCGAACTGCTCGGGTGTGCCTCCGACCACTTCGCTGCCTATGGCTTCCCAACGCGTCGCGAATTCCGGATCGGCAAAGATTTCGTTCAATGCCGTGTTGTACTTCTGGATCACTTCAGGAGGGGTACCTGCAGTGGTGACAATGCCATGCCATGCGTAGTACTCGAAGTCGGCAATGCCGGCTTCCTGCATAGTGGGCACATCGGGAATCTGTTTGGAGCGCTGCGCGGTTGTGACGGCCAGCGGGCGGAAGTCCCCGCGGGAAATGTACTGCATCGAACTGCCCAGAATATCGAACATGCTGAAAATATGGCCTCCCAACATGTCAGTCAAGGCGGGGCCTGCCCCTTTGTACGGAACATGCTGAATGGGGGCTCCAGTGACTTCCTTGAACAGCTCGCCACCAAGATGTTGTGGCGAACCATTCCCGGCTGAGCCAAAGGTGACCTTGTCTGGGTTGGCCTTGGCGTAGTCGATATATTCCTGAACCGACTTGATTGGCGTACTCGATTTGACTTCGAGCACCAGGGGGAAACGGGAAATCTGGATGATGGAGTCGAAATCCTTAATGGGGTCGTACTGCAGATTCTTGAACAGTGTCTGGTTGACGGACATGTTGCCGCTGGCTGCCAGCAGGATGGTATAGCCGTCGGGTTTAGATTGGGCGACCGACGCAGAGCCGATATTGCCGCTGGCGCCGGCCCGGTTTTCCACTACCACCGAGGTGCCCAGCTTCTTTGATAAAGGTTCTGAAATCAGCCGTGCCATGAGGTCGGTGGGGCCACCTGGTGGGTAAGGAACCACGAATCGTATGGGTTGGCTGGGCCAGTCGTCTGCCGCCTGGGCCACTGACATGGTGGTGGGTGCAGCAAAGCTTATACAGGCAGCCAACATCGCTATCGAAAAGCGTGGTGTCATAATGTCTCCTAAATATGTTGCTTTTGCCAGTCGACGCATTCGCCGGCTGGTTCTTCCTCTCGCGTTGCTACGCCGCAAGCTGCGGTTTGGCGCGATCTTATTACCATTACCATAGTTGTCACACAATTTGTTCCGGCTGCGGAAGGCGTGTGCGCGCCCTTGATATTTTTTATGAGTAAGAAAAGAAAACCGTCTCAATCCCGATTGCGGATAAGCGCCAGAGCGCGCCGGCCGTCAGCCGCTCCAGCTCGTGCCATGCGGGCACGGCGCGTGACTGCGCGGCGGCTGCTGGCACCGCAGCATTTCCAGGCCAGTATGCGTCTTAACCGGCAGGTGGCTTACCGCGTGGGTTGTGTGGCCGGTCTGCAGGCGGCACTCGCAGTACTGGCAGCGATCGTGCTGCTGCGTCATTCCGTATGGCCGCATCTGGTGGGGTTTGGCGCACTGGGTGCGCTCGCAGCATTATTTGGCCGCTTCTCACCCTTACTCAAGCGCCACAGTATTGTTTGGACCTGCGCATCATTGCTGACTGGCGCCGTTTTCCTTACCTCATTGGCTTCTGTGTTCGGGGCGCCGGAATTCGTCGTGGTGCTGATGGTTGCATTGGTCGCTGGCGCGGCTTCTGTGGCGTTCAGCTATTGGAAGCTGGGTGGCCCGGGTGCAGTCATCATCGTTTTTGCGGCCGGCGCAGCGATGACACCGGTGGATTCCTGGGGCGTATTACTCGAGCGTACGCTGGCAACTGCGGCGGGCGGCGTGGTTGCGTGGCTCGTCACTTCGGCGACTGACTTCTTGCGCTTACCCGAGCTTGCCCGTCGGCAGCCGCCTCAAGAGCCGACTCGGCCGCTCGCCAATATTCTGCTGGCGGCCGCGCGTATCACCTTGGGTGCCGGTACTGCGGCACTCTTTGCACATGCGGCCGGCTGGAATCACCCTTCTTGGGCTGCGATCGGGGCGACTGCGGTGATGCAGGGCGGGCATCTGCACATCACCATGCACCGGGCCCTACAGCGGATGGCCGGGACCTTGGTTGGCTCAATGCTGGTGTGGATGGTTCTGGAAATGCAGCCGCCCTTTTGGGTGATTGTCGGCGCAATTGTGATCTTTCAGTTTCTTACCGAGATCATCATCGGCTTTAACTATGCGTTGGGTCAGATCACGGTCACACCTATGGCACTGCTAATGACCTACCTGGCAGCACCCGTGGCCACTGCTACAGAAATGTCCATAGAGCGAGTGTTCGACACCATGTTGGGGGCGGTTCTGGGTATCGTCTTCGCTGTAATATTTTCTACGTTGGACGACCGCCGGTATCTCGCACGCCTGCACAGATCTTATCGGGCGGAAAGCGCAAAATGATATGAAAAAGCCGCGCGGTTTGCGCGGCTTGCTGCTTGGTACACCATTAATCGCTTTTTATTCGATGACCAGGCGCTTGCTTTGAGCGGGTGCCTTCTTGGGTAACACTAGCGTCAACACGCCGTCCGTGAACTTGCCCGACGCCCCGGCTTCATCGACTTCCTGGCCCAGTTGGAAGCTGCGCGACACCTTGCCGAAATAGCGCTCAGTGCGTAGTACGCGCTCGCCTTCCTTGGTTTCCTTTTCTTGCTTGCGCTCAGCGCTGATCGACACGAGCTGACCGTCGATGTTCACCTGAATGTCTTCCTTGGCGATACCTGGCAGCTCTGCCATCACTTCGTAGTTATCAGCATTTTCCTTCACGTCCACACGCATTTCCGGCGCCTGAGCTGAGACATCGAAGTCGAAGTCGATGGGGCGCACGAAAAACCCGCGCAGAAGGTCAGAAAACGGATCGCGGCGAACGATATTGCTCAT
>JAJUGV010000176.1 GCA_029265795.1 Alcaligenaceae bacterium | reverse complement strand
TGCCGGCAGTTCACCGCGCATAATCGCCGGCAGATAACGCGTGCGAACGTCTGCGTTGGGTGAATGAAGAAGATAATGTGCGCAGGTGGTCTGGCACCAGACAAGAAACGCGGTAGAGCCGCATTCACGCCCCACTTCGGTGATGACATCGATCTGAGCCGCGAGGCCCAGGCCCGTGCCGCCCTGGTCGACCGGTACTGCCGCAGCGTAACCGCCCAGCTCCGCCAACCTGAGTAGGAATTCCACCGGATACCGGCCCTGCTGGTCGATCTCGCCGGTAATCGGTGCCAAGTCCGATTTGACGAGCGCTCTGACGGTTTTAAGCAGGCCTTCGGAATGCGTAGGCATAGCCCCTCCCAGCATCACGCGAACGCCGTCAGTTCAGGGTTGGCAAAGGGCTGCAGCTCGGGGTTGATGGGAGTTTGCGCCAGGCTATTCGCGTAGTTGCACAGCGTGGCCAGGCTCACCCCCAGCACTACCTCCAGCGCTTGCTGGTCGTTGTAGCCGGCGGCGCGGAACGCGGCGAGTTCGCCGTCGGAAACCTGCCCTTTCTTTTCGATAACGGCCACGCTGAATCGTGCCAGGGCGTTCAGTTTCGGGTCGTCAAGAACGTCCACGTTACGCAGGCCGTCCACAAGTGCTTCGGGTAGGCGCAGTTTCTGCAAGGACAGCTTGGTATGCCCGGCTACGCAAAAGCCGCAATCGTTCAATGTGGCCGCAGTGATCTGCACGACTTCCCGCTCAGCGGGGCTCAAGCTCGTGCGACCGTTGATGGCACCGACAACTTGGTAGGTTTCCAAGGCCGTCGGTGCGTTGGCTAATACACCGATCAGGTTGGGAAGAAAGCCATTGGCTTGTTCGGCCGCCCGGACTCGTTCCCGGGCGGCTTCAGGGGCGGTATCAGCGCTGTGGATGGTAAGGCGGCTCATTGCAGACCCTTTAGACAGAAGGAATTTCCTGCAGTCTAGGGAAGAGCACTTATCGAAGGAACGAATAAAGTGCAATGAGCTTATTACCCGCCCGGAAATAAACTTATAGCTGCGAGGCCGTTTCGTTCAAACCTTCCATCGAGAAGCCTTGTGCAACCAGCTGAGAGATCAAGCTTTCCCGTTGCTGAGCATTCAATTCCACCAGCGGCGGCCTCACACGATGCCATTGGGCGTCACCGCTCCAATGTGCCACAGCGGCTTTCAGTGCTGGAATCATGGGAAATTGCTGGAAGAGAGACCGCACGGTGTTCAGCCCGTTTTGCAGTTCATCGGCCTCCGGGCTTTGCCATTCGACGAAGAGGCGATGAATAGCGGCGGGGTTCACGTTCGCCGTAGCGCTGATGCAACCGACGGCTCCGTGACGCATGCCTTGCAGCAAAAACACTTCGCTGCCAGGAAAGACATCGAAGTTCCTGCCCTTGAACCGCTCCAACATGGCCAACATATTATTCCAGTCGCCTGACGAATCCTTGATGCCCGCGATGTTCTCGGGGTAGCGCTCCAGAAGGCGCTCAATGAGGTCAAGGCTGATGCCGACTTGTGCAACCGGAGGGATGTGATAGAGGTACACACGCAGCGTATTCTCAGCGACCCGCTCGATCAATTCCGAAAAGTAGCGGAAAAGGCCTTCGTCACTGACACCTTTGTAATAAAAGGGCGGAAGGGTCAGTACGCCTGCACAGCCCGCACGGGCCGCCTTGCGGCTGAGGTCCACTGCCGTGGGTAAGTCGCAGGCACCGGTCCCCGGCATCATGGACCCGGGATTCACACCGGCCTCGAGCAGCGCGTCCATCATGCGCAGGCGCTCGGACGGTGAAAGTGAATTGGCTTCCGAGTTGGTACCCAGAAAGGCCAGGCCGACATCGTTAGACAGCAACCAGCGACACTGCGCGACGAACTTGGCAAGGTCGACCGAGCCATCCGCTTGGAAAGGAGTGACGACGGGTGAAAGGACGCCACGTATTCGTTCAGTCTTGCTCATGATGGATGATGACTCCTGTCAGAGGGTGGCATCGCTCTGCAACCACCGTTTAAGCTCTTTGATAAATGATTCAATGACACGTTGTTCGTGTCCTGTCGAGGCCGAACTATTGTGAGGAGTCAACCACACATTGGGAAGCCCCCATAGCGGCGAAGACTCCGGAAGCGGCTCTTGAATAAATGTATCCAGATAAGCACCAGCAATTCTCCCATGCTTAAGGGCGTCAACCAATGCCGCTTCGTCGACAATTTCGCCTCTGCCTACATTCACCACCCTGGCATGTGGGGGAAGCAGGGCTAATCGCCGCGCGTCGATAAGCCCTTCGGTTTCAGGCGTCAGCGGTAATGCCAGAATCAGCCAGTCACACTGCGGCAGTGCTGCGTCAAGCTCGGCCAGGGACAGACAACGACCGAAGTGCGCTGTGGGTACTACGCGGCGGCGTACTACGGAGCACTGAAACCCCACCGCGCTCAGTAGGCGACCAATTTCCATCCCGAGGGGGCCGGCACCCAGCACCACTACCTGCTGATCGTCGATATCACGGGGTTTGAGGCTCCCGGTCAGGGGTAGCCACGCACGCTGTTGCTGGGCGGCCAGCCAATGAAGGAAGCCACGGGAGTGGGCAAGCACAGCCGCGGTGACGGTCTGTGCGATAGGCTTTGCCGTCGTGCCGGAAGAAGGCGTGATGGTGACCCCGCGTGCGAGGCAAGGTTGGTATTGCGGAAGATCGAGGCCGGACGAGCAGACATGCAGCCATTTCAAATTGGGCGCCGCATCTATGACCTGGAAAAAGGCATTGGACGCGGGGCCAGGTCGGCGCAGGGAGCTGCCTTCATAAAGTTCCCGTGAGAAAAACGCAGCATGGATCAGTGCGGGATCGGCGGGCGGCTGCGTCGCGGTATAACGGCGCAATCGGATACCGGCTTGTCGCGCACATTCGTCGATGCGCCGACCCTCGGTCGCATCGACCCGCTCTGACAAAAAAAGCCCAAGCTCGAGGGGCTGCTCATTTACCGGATCGTGACCCATCGATCGTTTTCGCCCGGATAGATGACGCCATAGCGTGCGACGGCCTCTTCGTCGAATTGGAACCCTAACCCTGGGTCTTGTGGGAGCAGCAATTCGCCGTCGTCGGCAACAAGCTGTTTGTCGATCAGGCGCCGGAAGTTAACGATGTGATCGTCGGGCATCCACTCTACGTAGGTGGTGTTTGGGGTCGCTGCCACCAGATGAACATGCACATCGTGCCAGGCGTGGGGCTCGACGGTCAGCCCATGACTGGCTGCGGTCGCCGCGATGCGTCGCCATTCCGTGATACCGCCACACACGGTGGCGTCGGTCTGCAATAGGGTGGTCGCGCCCGTAGTGATGAGATCCTTGAACCGCCACCGACCCGCTTCGACTTCGCCGGTCGCAATCGTGACGCGTGTCGCCGCCGCCAGACGGGCATGGTTGTCGATATCGTCCGGTGAGAACGGTTCTTCGAGCCAAAACGGCCTGAACTCTTCGAAGCACTGGGTATATTCGAGCGCTGTGGGCAGATCACGCCAGGCATTGTTGGCGTCCAGCATTAAGCGTATATCGTCGCCGATAGCTTCGCGTACTGCAGCGAGGCGCTCATATTCCTGCGCGACATCCAGCATGCCGACTTTCATCTTTACGGCCTTGAAGCCTTCACGCACATGCCCTTCCATTTCTTCGGCGAGATGGCGAGGGGTTTTCCCCGGCAGGTAATAGCCGCCGCTGGCGTAGGCAGGGACCCGATCCAACTTGCTGGCACCCAGATAGCGGTAAAGCGGGAGCGCGGCGCTGCGTGCGTTGAGATCCCACAAGGCAATATCCAAAGCAGACAGCACCCGCATCACAGCCCCAGCCCGGCCTAGTAGCAGAGCTTCCTGGTACATCTCGGACCATAAACCTTCAATCCGATGGCTGTCTTGACCGATCAGTTTC
>JAJUGV010000029.1 GCA_029265795.1 Alcaligenaceae bacterium | reverse complement strand
TTCAAGAAGGCATCCGTGCGCTACTGATCGACAAAGACAAGCAACCAAAATGGAAGCCCGCCACTTTGCAAGAGGCATCGGCAACTTGGGTGGAGCGCTTCTTTGAAGCTCCGTGGCCGTTGGGTGACGAACATCCTCTGCGTGATCTAGAAGAACGCTGAACTCAAGCGCTGCGCCGGATAAATCAAAAACACAGGAGACAAACATGAGTCACATCGCTTTTATCGGCCTGGGAAACATGGGGCGGCCCATGGCGCAGAATCTGCTCAAGGCAGGCCTCGCGCTAAAAGTGTTCGACCTGGTTCCCAGCGCAGTTCAGGCACTGGTCGATTCCGGTGCACAGGCGGCCGCATCAGCACAAGAGTGTGCGCAGGGCGCAGAAATCGTCATCTCCATGCTTCCTGCAAGTCGGCATGTCGAAGGGCTCTATCTGGGCGACGAAGGCCTACTAAGCCAACTCACTCCGGGCACACTGGTAATCGAATGCAGCACCATCGCACCGGAATCCGCGCGTAAAGTCGCCGCGGCGGCGAAAGAGCGTGAGGTGCGCATGATTGATGCGCCGGTTTCCGGGGGGACGGGCGGCGCGGTGGCGGGCACGCTCACCTTCATAGTCGGTGGCGCCTCCGAAGATTTAGCAGCCGCCAGGCCCTACCTCGAGCACATGGGTCGAAATATATTTCATGCGGGCGAAGCAGGGGCCGGGCAGGTGGCCAAGATCTGCAACAACATGCTGTTGGGCATCTTGATGGCCGGCACATCGGAAGCACTGTCGTTAGGTGTGGCAAACGGTCTGGATCCCAAGGTGCTTTCCGACATCATCGCCAAGAGCTCCGGTCGAAACTGGGCGACTGAACTCTACAACCCATGGCCCGGCGTTATGCCCGATGTTCCCGCCTCCAAGGGATATGCAGGCGGGTTCGGGGTGGACCTTATGCTAAAAGATCTCGGTCTTGCAGCGGAGGCGGCGCTGCACGCAAACGCAACGACGCCACTTGGCGAACTGGCGCGTAACCTCTTTTCGCTGCACAGTGCCGCCGGCAGTGGCCACTTAGATTTTTCCAGCATTGTTAAGCTTTACGAGCGCAAACAATAGGCAAAAACTGCGGCCACAACCCAGCCACCCCGCCCGCTTTTATAGAGCGCCGGGGTGCGCGCTGAGGGGAAAACCCCGGCTTAATGCTTAGTTGTCGGCCGTGGGTTCCAGCGAGTAGGGCAGAGGCAGCAAGGTGATTTCCGGGCCTTCCGCAGACAGCGCGCGGAAATCAGCCGTCTCAATATCGTTCAGGTTAACTTCCATGAACAGCTTCCACGCTTGCGGCTGGCCATCCTCTGCTTTCGCCCGCGCTGCATTGATGATGCGGCCGGCCGGAGAGCCCGGTCGCTTCGCATCAAAGATATCCATGCCTGCGTGCAAGGCGACCTCGCCAGACAAGCGGCAGAGTGCCGGCACACCGCGACGCTTTACTGCGCCACGAAAATGTGCACGTGCCACAACCTCTTGCCCCGGATAGCACCCTTTAGTGAAGCTGACCCCCCCATTCAAGTCGTAGTTCATGCTTTGAGGAATGAACAGTTCGACATTTCTCTGCTCGACCCAGCCCAAGCCGGCTTCGATATCCTGGGAATGCCAGGCCTGCGCATCACGTGCCACTAATTCACTACCGATCTCGGCCTTGATCTGGGATATATCGGTTTGCGGCTCTGCCACCAACCACCAGCGAGCGCCATGGTCTGGGGCGACCGGAGCGGATATTACGGTGTACGACCCGAGCTGCCGGATACTCCAGGCAGGTTCCGGGGCGGCATGGGTGCTGATACCGAAGGCCGCAAGAGACGTGTGTTCAATAGTGACTTTTGAGCGTAATACGAACATGCGTAGACGCTTGAGCACCGCTTCCAGTACGTCGGCTTTAACCAGAGCCAGCAAGGCGCTACCGGCTTCGGGGCTCTCTCGCCATAACACCAGGTTGCCGAGCATCCGACCCTTGGGGTTGCAATAGGCGGCTAGGCGCGCATCTTGTGGCCCCATGCCACTGATGTCATTGCTGAGCTGACCGTGCAAGAAGTCTATAGCGTCCTTGCCGGAAATGCGTAGTACTGCAAGGTCGTCCAAACGGGCAAAGAAATCCATGGTATGCGTCATAGTCTAAATGGTGAACATAGGGCGGGCGTATGCGTTTATGATAACGGGCTTTGCCGGCTTGAGGCTTGAGCCTCTCCAGCGCTGCCGGCGCTACACTATGGCAAGATGAGAAAGTTCAGCGTAATAGTATTGTCTGTCGTTCTGGCGGCGGCCCTGGCGGTTGGCGGCTTAGCCGGCTTTGCCTGGTACTGGACGCAACAGCCTGTAACAATGGGCGCCGATCGGGTCCAGTATGTTGTACAGCCAGGCAGTGGCGTACGCAGGGTCGCTCAGGCGATGCAGGAGGCAGGCATTGATGTCCAGCCGGATGCCTTCGTGGGTCTGGCCCGCTTTACTGGTATGGAAAAACAGATAAAAGCGGGAACATACGAAGCGCAGCGCGGCGACTCGCCACAACGCCTGCTGGAACGGATGGCAAGGGGCGATGTCATGCAGGCCCGTCTGACCTTCGTTGAAGGGTGGACGTATCAGCGAATTCGTCAGGCGCTGCGTGATTCACCCGCGGTCAAGCAGACCCTGCACGAACTGACCGACGAAGAGATACTCAAGCGGCTGGGTGCGGAGCACAGTAGCCCTGAAGGCCTCTTCCTGCCTGATACATACGTCTTTGCTCCAGGTACGAGTGATTTTGAAATTCTGCAACAGGCCTACCAGGCTCAACAGGAGTTTCTGCAGAAAGCCTGGGAAGAGCGTAGTGCCGACCTGCCGCTGGCATCGCCTTACGAAGCCTTGATTCTGGCGTCCATTGTAGAGAAAGAGACGGGTAAAACGGAAGAACGTGCCCGTGTCGCCGGCGTGTTCGTGAACCGCCTGCATAGGGGCATGCTGCTTCAGACCGACCCGACCGTTATTTACGGCATGGGTGATCGCTATCAGGGGCGTATACGTAAGCGCGACCTGCAGACGGACACCCCCTGGAACACCTACACCCGGGCGGGTCTGCCGCCTACACCCATAGCAAGTCCGGGAAAAGCGTCCATCCACGCGGTGCTGCATCCCGAGACTCACTCCTATTATTATTTCGTCGCGCGCGGCGATGGCAGCAGTGCCTTTTCTGCGAACCTGCGCGAACATAACCGTGCGGTGGCGAAGTACATTCTGGGCCGGAATTAATGACCTTGCAGACCGATACACTGCCTTTTCATGGCCGTCGCGGCTATATGATCGTCTGTGATGGCAGTAACGGCGCGGGCAAGACCACCCTCATTGAGCGGGTACGAAGTCATCTCGTTGCGCTGGGTCGGGAAGTCGTGGTGACTCGTGAACCCGGAGGCACGCCTATTGGGGAGAAGATCCGGGAAATTCTCCTATGCCCGGACACGCCTGAGATGTGCGACATCACCGAATTGATGTTGTTCGGCGCGGCACGTGCGCAGCACTTACACGAGAAAATTCTGCCAGCTTTGTCGGCAGGCAAGGTGGTGCTATGTGACCGATTTGATTCGGCTACCATCAGCTTTCAGCAGTATGCCCGCGGCCTTGATGCGGAGTTGGTAGCACGCATCAACACATTGGCGCTTGACGGCTTTCGTCCCGATCTTTACCTGATTCTGGATTTAGATCCAGTCAGAGGCCTGCAGAGGGTGCGGGCACGCGGTCAGGCGCTTGACAGGCTGGAAGCGGAAAAGCTGGCATTTCTGCAGCGTGCACGCGAGGGCTATTTGACGCAGGCACAAGAAGACCCCGGGCGCTTTAAAGTCCTCGATGCCGGCCGCCCCGCCGATGAGGTGGCAGCCGAGGCCATTGCACTGGTTGAGCGTCTGCTCGGGCAGGGTGATCAGCACATCGGCACGGTCCGTCAGGAGGCTCAATGAGCGTGCCGACTCATTTTCTTCCCTGGCAGCAGGAAATCGCTGAGCGATGGCTGCACGGAAAAAATCGGCTGGCCCACGCTTGGCTGATACACGGCTTGGCGGGCATCGGGAAGCGAAGTTTCGCTCTTGCAGCTGCTGCGGCCTTATTGTGCGAACAGCCGCAAGGCCATGGCGCCTGTGGTGTCTGTCAGGCGTGTAAATGGTTGACGTCAGGTAATCATCCGGATTTCAGGCGTATACGCCCGGAGGCACTCGCTCTGGAAGAAGGAGAAGAGGCGGAAGAAAGCGCCGGACAGACCCGGAAAACGCCGTCTCGCGAGATCCGCGTTGAGCAGATACGCACGTTGTCTGGATGGTTTAACACTGCCACCCATCGTGGAGGCTGGCGTGTAGCCGTTATTTACCCGGCTCAAGCCATGAATCACATTACGGCGAATGCGTTGCTTAAGGTACTAGAAGAACCGCCGCCACAGACTGTGTTCCTATTGACCACGGACGCGCCGGATCTACTGCTGCCTACAATCGTGTCGCGCTGTCGACGCCTGCCCATGCCGGTGCCGGATGCCCAACAGGCTTCGATGTGGTTGCAGGCGCAAGGCCTCGCCGACCCGGCGGACTGGTTGGCGGCAGCGGGCGGCGCTCCGCTACGGGCGTTGCAACTGTCTCAGACGAATGACACCGCTTGCCCCGGCTGGCTACAAGGTTTTTTGAGTGCGGTGGCTGGACACACGCCTGCCGGCCCTGATGGTTCATGGCTGGCAACGGCAGATGAGCTGGAAAGGGTCGAGCCGGCACTCTGGATTGATGCGTTGCAACGTATGTTCATTGATCTGTCACTGGCCGCGGCGGGAGCCGCGCCACGGTATTTCCCGGCGCAGGCACATATCATGCAGCAGATCGCCGGACGCGCATCGGCTGAACAGCTGGTTGACGCCGTAAAATGGTTGGCTCAACAGCGGGCCGTGGCCGGCCACCCTCTCAGCCCCAAACTGTTTATTCATAGCGTCTTGCAGCGCTGTGCACGGGCTTGTTCAAGCACCGGCGTTACAGAATCCACCTAGTTTCAGAATTTTTATCATGTTTGTTGACTCCCATTGCCACCTCGACTTTCCTGAACTTGCTGATGATCTACCCAATATCCTAAGCAGCATGGCGGATAACCGGGTAGGGCATGCCCTGGTGGTTGCGGTAAGCAAGCCGGAATGGGGGCGCATTCTGGAAATGGTGGCCCCCCATGATGCCCTCTATGCATCCGTCGGTGTGCACCCCGACTATAAGGACACCCCCGAACCCACGGTCGAGGAGCTGGTACAGGCAGCACAGTCTCCCAAGGTGATCGCCATCGGGGAAACCGGGCTGGACTATTACCGCGGCAGCGAGCCCTTTGACTGGCAGCGTGAGCGTTTTCGTGTTCACATCCGCGCCAGTCGCGAGTGTGGGCTTCCCCTCATCATTCATACGCGCTCGGCCGCCGAAGATACATTGCGTATCATGGAGGAAGAGGGCGCGCATGAGCCCGGCGGTGTCATGCATTGCTTTACTGAGTCGTGGGAAGTCGCCGAAAGAGCGATGGAACTGAATTTCTACATTTCATTCTCCGGCATAGTGACATTTCGCAATGCAGTTGAGCTTCAAGAAATCGCTCGTCGCGTTCCGCTGGATCGCATGCTCATCGAAACCGATGCACCGTATCTGGCCCCGGTACCTTACCGGGGCAAGCGTAACGACCCGTCCAAGGTGAGGCATGTGGCCGAAAAAATCGCGGACCTCCGAGGAATTCCCGTGGCTGAAGTCGAGGAACGGACAACAGCCAATTTCTTCGAACTTTTCAGTAAGGCCGAACCGGCTCCTTCCCTATGAAAAACCGTAATACAGTCCTGACGGGCGGCCGCTTTAAGTTGGCCGCAGGTGTTGTCGCAATGGCAGTTGGCATGTGGGCACATGCAGCGACTTCGGATTCTTGGTGGGTCGACGTGGCCAATGACCGTGCAGCTGATGTACGTAATGAGCTGGCTCGTGGCGCCGACCCCAACGCCGTCAACGATGAAGAGCTGCCATCTCTCATGTTGGCCATTCGCAGCGATGCGTGGCAGGTATATGACGCCTTACTCGCTCATCGCCAAATCGACGTCAACATCGAGAATAAGCACGGCGAAACGCCCCTTATGTATCTAGCCTTGCTGGGGGAAACAAAGCGCGCTGCTGAATTGATCAAGCGCGGGGCACAGGTGAATCGCCTGGGGTGGACGCCGCTGCATTATGCCGCGTCAAAAGGTCAGGTTGAAACGGCACGCATGCTGATTGAAAACGGTGCTATTGTGCACGCACCTGCTCCGGATGGCACCACGCCCATGATGATGGCGGCTTTCTCGGGTGACCGGGAAACGGTACAGCTGTTACTGGATCACGGCGCCGACCCCACAGCAATCAATTTGAATAAACACACCGCCGCAGATTGGGCGCGGGAACGCCGACACTTCGACCTGGCGCAAGAGCTTGACGCCATCGCGAAGCGCATAGTGGCTCAGCGAGAAGGGCGGGCCGTGGCACCATCCCCCGCTTCTAAGCCGTCGGTCACCACCCCGGGTAGCGGCGGCAGCAGTGGCTCGCGTTATTTTGATTTGAAACGCTTCGAAGAAGACGATTAAGCGTCAAAGCGGGCCAGTAGAGCGCGGGCTCGGGTCACGATTGGCGCATCGACAAAGCTGCCTTCGAAGGTGAAGGCGCCGATCCCTTTCTGTTCGGCTTCTTCCGCAGCCTGCACGAGACGCCGTGCCCTGGCCAGCTCATCGTCGGTAGGTGAAAAGCCCTCATTCAGAAGCGACACCACGCTTGGGTGGATACAAGTGGCGCCGTCGAAACCAAACATCTTGGCCTCTTGCACTGCAGCGCGCATGGCCTCGGTGTCCTGATAATCGGCCACGGTTCTGATGAGGCCAAAGGATTGGATCCCGGCTGCCTTGGCAGCCATGTGCACCATTAATTTTGGCATTCTCAGCACTTCGGGCGTGGGCTGTGCCCCCATTGAAGTCGCCAGATCCTCGCCCCCGCCTATCAGGCCGTGGACCCGCGGCCCCTCGGCTATGGAAAGGGCGCCAAGCACCCCACGCATATCTTCAATCAGCGGTATGAACACCACGGGCGAACGCTGGAGTTCCTGCTCGATAGGGCTCAGACGGGCGTCTAGCTGTTCCAGGGTTGCTGCAGAAGACACTTTAGGCACTAACAGGCCATAAGCCCCACCGCGACAGGCGGCTTCGGCATCAGCAAGCAGCCGTTCAGGATCGTTGTTGACCCGTACAAAAACGGTGGCGCCGCCCTGAATCAATTGGGGAATGATGGAAGCCAGGGCTTCCCGGGCCGCGGTCTTCTCGCCGGGTGCGACGGCATCTTCCAAGTCCACAATGACCGCGTCGGCGCCTCGTTGATGAGCTTTAGCCAGAAAGCGGGGGGATGTGGCGGGCACATAGAGTAGGGAGCGCAGCAGAGTCATGAGTTGTCCTCGCCTAAGATTGCGTCAATCTGTTCACGTGGCAGGCCTGCGGCACTAAGCACTTCTTCCGTGTGTTGGCCCAAATAGGGAGCGGGGCGACGCCATACACCCGGTGTCTGCGACATGCGTGGCAGGATGTTATGCATGGGAAGCTGCCCGTAATCGGGGTCCTCGACATCCAGGAAGACTTCGCGTTCCTGGAAATGGGGATCGTCAACCGCATCGGCAATATCGTAGACCGGGCCGACCGTCGCGCCGGCTTCTCTCATGATTCGGAGAGCCTCGTCGCGCGTGTGCTGAATGAACCATGCGCCGACGGCTTCGTCCACTAACGCACGGTTCTTCACCCTGTCGCTGTTGGTGGCGAAACGGGGGTCCTTGATCATGTCAGGGCGCCCAATGATCTCAAATATGCGCTGCGCAACCGTTTGGGTGGAGCCGGAAAGCGCGACATACTTGCCATCGGCGCAAGCGTACACGTTACGCGGTGATGTGGTGTTCGACGCGCTCCCCACCCGCTGTTTCACTTTGCCTGTGGTCTTGAAGATGGCGGCTTCGGGCCCCAGCACCGAAAAAATCGGTTCAAGCAATGAAAGGTCGATGACCTGGCCGCGGGCATCACCCCGTTCACGTGCCAGCAAGGCCATGCTGACGGCCGATGCGCCATAGATACCGGCAATCATGTCTGCCAAGGCAAGTGGCGGTAGAACGGGCTCACGATCGGGGAAGCCGGTGCGCGCCGCAAAACCGCTCATTGCTTCAACCAAGGTGCCGAACCCCGGAAGTTGAGCATAGGGGCCTGTCTGGCCGAAACCGGAAATCCGCACGATGATCAGATCAGGGTTGCGTTCCAGCAGGCGCTCGGGGGCCAGACCCATTTTCTCCAGAGTGCCCGGGCGGTAATTCTCAATCAGGACGTCAGAATGTTCGACTAAGGTCCACAAGGCTTGCATGTCTGCATCGCGGCGCAAATTCAACACCACGGATCGCTTGTTACGACCATACGTTTTCCAGTGCAGCGATTTGCCCTCATCGCGCCAGTCGCGCAACGGGTCGCCCGAGGGGGGCTCAATCTTAATGACATCGGCCCCGAAATCACCCAGCTGCAAAGACAGCATGTTGCCGGCAACGAGCCGGGACAGGTCCAGCACCTGATAGCCTCGCAACGGTCCCTGCGCATCCGGATTAAAACGAATCATGGAAGAGGAGGTGTTCTTACGTTCACTCATCATCATGCTGCCTTCTCTAAACTGTTGCCGCTAAACAGCGTCGCGGCTTCGGGCGGGATGCGAACATGAATTTGTTTGTCCGTGACTTCATGATTGGTCTGTATCCGACAGCGTCCTCCGGGGCCCGTGAGCTCATACTGATAGACCGAACCCAGGTACGAACCGCTGACCACCTCGACCTGCAGCACATTTTCGGCGGGCTCACTGACGACCTCCATGCGCTCGGGCCGAATGGCGATCACCACCTCGCCTTCAAGGCTTTCCTTACCCATGCTTGCCCGTAGCGTGCTGCCGTCTGCCAGGCGAACCGTCGCCCAGGGCCCGTTATGCTCGGTCAACCGGCCCCGAAGGAAGTTGGACGAGCCGATGAAATCGGCAACGAAAGCGTCTGCGGGACTTTCGTAGATTTCCTTGGGCGTGCCGAGTTGACGGATCCGCCCTTCGGACATCACCGCAATACGGTCGGACACGGCGAGCGCTTCTGCCTGATCATGGGTGACATACACCGTTGTGACCTGCAAGCGCTCCTGCAGTTCGCGCAACCATACTCGTGCTCGCTCACGCAGTTTGGCATCCAGATTGGACAACGGCTCATCCAGTAACAACAGTCCCGGTCGGTATACCAATGCACGAGCCAGGGCGACCCGCTGTTGTTGCCCCCCCGAAAGCTCAAATGGGTAGCGGTCAAGGTAGGCGTCCATTTCAACAAGGCTTAACGCTTCTTTGATGCGTTTTTCCCGCTCCGCCTTATCGACCTTGCGCAGTTTGAGGGGAAACGCCAGGTTGTCTCTGACTGTCATGTGCGGCCACAGTGCATAGCTCTGAAACACCAGACCGATATTGCGGTGCTCGGGCTCGACGGAGGTACCACTCTGGCCGTCGAAGAGCACCGTGTTCCCGACACGAATTTGGCCCGATGTGGCGTCATTGAGCCCGGCGATGGAAAACAATGTGGTGGACTTCCCGCAGCCTGACGGCCCCAGCAGGGTGAGAAATTCCCCCGACGGGACGGACAATGAAATATTGTCGACGGCAACCACGTCACCGTAGGCAATGGTTAGGTTTTCGATAATCAGATCAGCCATAGATTTTGACCCCTAGAACACGTCGGGCGATAAATACGAATAAGGCGGTAATAATGACCTGTACAGCGGCCAGCGCCGAAACCGGGCCGTTATCCCCCTGTGCATAAAGGGTCAGCATGGTCGTGCCGATAATCTCCGAACCGGATTGATACAGGAATACCGCCGTTACATATTCTTTGAAGAAATGAATGAACAGCAAGGCGAATGTGGAAAACATTGCCGGCTTCAATAAAGGTAGAACGATGTGCCTCATGGTGGACCACCAGTCTGCACCCGCGCTTCGCGAAGCCCGGTCGAGTTCAGTGCCGATCTGCGACAGCGCCGGCGCAATCGTGCCAAAGCCGATCGGGATGTAGCGCAACACGAACGCTGCAATCAGGATCCAGATGGTGCCGCGCAGGATATCAAGACCCGGCACCCAGACCACCGCGTAGAAAAAGCCCAGGCCGGCGATGATGCCCGGCAGCGCGCGGGGAAACAGCGCGACATATTCGAGTGGGCGGCTGAAACGGAAATTGGAACGGCGGGCAACGAATGCAATCAGAATGACGACGATCGTGCCGATGACGCCCCCTAGCAAAGACACCACCACCGAGTTCCAGATAGAGCGCACGTAGCTGGCCTGGCTGAAAATCAGTTCGAAGTTGTGCGTGCTGAGCAGCTCCCAGAAGGGCACTAACGGCGTCAGGAAGGTGACACTCGCACGCATGAGAATCCCGGCGAATACCGCGATGACCGAAAAGAACAAGTAGGCGAACACAAACGCAAAAGCTGGCCAGCGCCATTTACCCAAGCTCACGACAGAGGGACGCGACGCCTTACCACGTACGGTTACGAAGCGGTCGCTGTTGCGCATGAGGCGGCCTTGCAGCCATACCAGGAAACCGACCACCAGCAGCAGCATCACTGCCGCGGCGCCGACGATGCCGTAATCAGACTGAACAGCGGCGTTAATTCCTTTGTCATAAAGGAACGTCGTGATGGTATCCAGCCCCACAGGGCCGCCAAAGACCAGGGGAATGGCGAGCATTTCGATACCAATGACGAAATTCAGCACTGCCGAGTAAATGAGGGCAGGGCGCATCATGGGGACAGTCACGCTCAGCAGGGCCCGCATCGGGCTGGCACCGGCGGATCGCGCCGCCGCTTCGAGCTGTGCGTCGGCTTTGGTAACGGCCCCTATACACATCAGGTAGGTCAAAGGCGCCTGGCTCAGACCGGCTACCAGCCCCATGCCGGTCAGGGTATAGAGGTTCCAGGGCTCAAGGCCTGTCCATGACCGTACAGCCAGCGTGATATAGCCCGACGGGCCATACATGATGAACCACCCGAAGGCAATCACCAGGTTGCTCACGAAGAGTGGCCAGATAAGCAGTTCGCCCATCCAGGTGCGGCCCGGCAAATTGGTGCGCCCGACAATGACGGCCATCACCGCGCCGAAGACTTGCGCCACCACCATAGTGAGGGCACCGAAGTAGAGGGTATTCAGGGCGATCTCGCCCATACCGGCTTCGGTGAACAGCCGCACGAAATTGGAGGTGGTCAGACCTGCCTGCTCGACATACAAGGGCTGGTCGAGGAAGGCCTGCATGACGATGGGCGCCAATGGCCCAATCACCATGATGACGGTCAGTAGCGCGACCGTCCAGAATATGAGGGAAGACCGATTGGCAGTGGTCTTTGTTGGCGTAGCCATACTAGCCAGAGTTCCCGAGGACGTATGGGGCATGATTTGATAACGCTTTGAGGGAGGCCGGCGCCCGCGGCGCCGGCCCAGGGTTGCAACGATCGCCGCTTATTTGCCTGACATGGCTGCGGTCCACTTCTTGGCGAACTCTTCCGCTTCCTTGATCAGGTCCTCTTCGTAGCCCACGACAATCATGTTTTCGGAGCCAACGAGGTCGGAAATAGCCTGGAAGGTGTAACGGACTTCGCTCTCGTCAACATCTTCGCGATACGGAGTCAGGCCACCCTTGCCGATCAGAGTCTGACCTTCATTGCTCAGCAAGTAATCCAGCATTAGTTTGGCGGAATTCGGGTTGGCCGTGTCCTTGGGAATGCCAAGGCCGCGCATCATGACGGGAGTGCCATCGTCTGGGAAGGCAAAGCCCAGGATCTTGCCGCCCGGCTGTTCCAGTCGGGGAAAGATAGTGATGCCGGACACGCCGATACCCACCAGGTATTCACCCGCAGCGATCTTCTCATTCATCGGGCCGCCGGAGGTCTCACCTCGAATCATGGGGCCGATCTCACGCAGGCCCGCCCAACCTTCCTCGCCCTTCACGCGCAGGGTCTGCCACCAGGAGGCCAGGCCGAACGAGTTGCGCGATGCATCGTAGGTGGTGATACGACCCTTGAACTTACCGGGGTTTGCCTTCGCCATTTCTACCAACGACTTAAAACCGGTAGGACGCTCCTTTTCGGATAGCAGCATGGTGTTATAGGTGATCACCAGAGGGTCCGTGGACATCACGTTCACACCAGGATAAGGCTTTGCGAAATCCGGCAGCTTAGGCGCCTCCGGGCTTTCGTAGGGCATCATTTTGCCTTCCAAGCCATAGCGGGCCCAGCGGTCGTTGGCACCAGACACCAGCAAGTCTGCAGTGCGCGAGCCACTGCCGGCTTCCGCTTCCCAGCGAGAGTGGACGGTACCGGAGCCCAGGTCCAGGGTTTCGATCTTGATCCACGGGTAATGTTTGTTGAAGCCCTCGATGACGGGGGCCCAGTTGTTGTCGGCCATATTCGAATAAATGACCAGACCGTTCTCCGACTTGGACGCTTCAATGAGTTCGGAATAGTTGTCCGGGTAATAGTCGGGCAGGTGGCTGGTCTGTGCCGTGGCGGCCAGCGGCAGTGCTGTGGCAGCCAAAGCAATAGTGGCCAAAGTGGTTCTTATCTTCATGTTTGCTCCTCTTGGGTGGGTTAAGAACGCGAAATACGAACAGCGAGGATTTCGCTGATTTGTCGGGCGGCTTCCAGAGCACCGGCTATGACCTGTTCCAGGTTTTCAGCGATACGGTCCCTGGGTCCCGAAATATTGACGGCGGCGATGAAGTGCCCGCTGCGGTCGTAGATCGGTGCGGACACGCCGGCAGCACCTTCGACCCGGCCTTGCAGGTTGACGGCATAGCCATCTTTTCGGCAAGCAAGGACGCGGGCGTGAATCTGCTCGATGTCGTCGTTGCTCTTGGCAGCCACCTGCTGCAGATACGACTGCAGCTCGGTATCTGTCATGCCGGCCAGCAACATGAGCCCGCTTGCGACATAGTGCGGGACACGTGTGCTGGCGATATCACGGTCGTAGCGGATCTCACGCGCCGGCAACAGCTTGTTCAGATAGCGCAGACGCATATCGGGAGTGAGTACTGCCAGGAAGCCGGTCTCTTCCACCGAGTCGACTACGGATCGGAGAACCGGCTCACTGATGCGAATCAGGGTGCCCCAAGCGGTGTTTTGCGCGGAGGGTTCCCCTGGAAGGCGAACCAGCTGGTAGCGGGTGGACTGAGTTCGGCTTACATAACCGCCATCCACCAACGATCTCAGTAAGAGAAGCGTGCTGCTTTTTGGCCAGCCGGTAGCCTGCACCACGTCGGCCAGCGTGGCCGGCTGCACCTGTTCCGAAAGCCACTCTATAAGCTGCAGGATTCGCTCGTAACCGCGGTTCGCACTTTCGTTTTTACCCATCCGCCCGTTCGTTCAATGTATTGAACACGTTTAACATAGTGAACTAGGTCGAAGTGTAGGTAGGGCTACACAACAGGGCTATTCGGGTAAACACGGACGTTTTCTATAAAAAAACCCGATTCCTCTGGAATAGAGGAATCGGGCCTTGCATGAACGCGAGCGCTCGAGCCTCAGTCGCTTCTTAGCGGGGCGTAGTCCACCTTCAACACACCTTCGAGCTCATTAAAGGGAATCAGAAGTTCGGGTTGCCCGTAGGAATAGGGAGCCAATTGATAGGTATCGTATTTCACGACGATACCCTGGTCAGTGAAGGCGTAGTTCTCGCTCGATTGAAAAGGCCAGAGACGATTCCAGGTCTCAGGGTCGGCCTGTGCGTCCGGCTGACTCGCCAACCATCGGGCGTGAGCGCGGCGCAAGGCTGCATTGAATTGGCCCCGTGACCCGGGGACGAGAATCTGCTCCAACGGTACCAGCACTCGCCGCGCATTATCCCAATTCAGAAATTGCGTCGCACCGATTCCATGAGCGGCTCCCGTGAAGTACTGCCAGCTGTCAAGTTCGATAACCGTGAGGTATTTGCTGCGATAGCGTAGGGTGGCGCCCAACAGCACACTGTCCCGGGACCCCGCCACCTGCCAGAAATAGTCTTCAAAGCCGGCAATATCTTCGTAGGGGGGAGGCCCGTCTTCGTTCACTCCCGTCATCATTGCCAAAGCGTGATCCACCAGCTGCGTTAATTCACGGTTCCCGGCGAAAACCAGCGTTTTCACTTCCAGACTGGGGCATTCGCCTTCGCATCCAGGCTTGCTGCGCTTCCATTTGACCTCTTGGGCAAACAGCCCGTCCTTGCTGCTGAGCTCATCCGTTGCATCAGGAATGAGTGTGATGTTAGGTGCAGGTCCGCCGGCGCAAGCGGTCAGCAATGCGGCGCAGAGGCTAAGGAAAAATGGGCGAAGAGACACACGAAATCTCATGGTTGCATGCTTGGCGTTGTTATACGTGTTTATGAGCCCAAGGCGCGCTCGATTTCCTTGCGCAGACTCTCGGGTTTGGCTGTGGGCCCCAGGCGTTGAACCACCTTACCCTGACGATCGACCAAAAACTTGCTGAAATTCCATTTGATGCTTGCGCTACCCAATATGCCCGCCTTCTGGCTTTTCAGCCATACATAAAGCGGGTGAGCGCCCGGGCCGTTCACTTCAATCTTGTCGAACAACGGAAAAGTGATGTCGTAGCGTGACGTACAGAAATTTTTGATGGATTCCGCATCGCCGGGTTCCTGGCTGCCGAACTGGTTACATGGAAATGCGAGTACCGAAAAGCCCTGCTCACGGTAATCGCGATATAGGGCTTCCAGCCCCACATATTGCGGGGTAAAACCGCATTCCGATGCAACATTGACAATCAGAAGCACCTGCCCGGCATAGTTGGCAAGCGCCACCTCGGATCCGTCGATGTCGCGGGCGGAAAAAGAATAGATTGTGTCCATAGGGTCGCGTTACACGGTAACCACCCTAATTTAACACTGCGACTCAAAGGTCGCCGCCGGCTTTGATAATATGCAGAAAATCAGGCGGGACCTCGCTGCGCCGCCGGCCCAGCGATCCGCAAGTTATTCAAATCGATTCAGGAAGCAATATGGCAGTCATCTATCACAATCCGCGTTGCGGCACTTCTAGAAAAGCCCTGCAGGCTCTTCAGGACAAAGGATACGAAGTAGAAGTCATTGAGTACCTGAAACACCCTTTGAAGCGTGATGCACTGGCCAAAATGATTGCGGAGGCCGGGCTTAATGTCCGCCAAGCCGTCCGCACCAAAGAATCGCTTTATACCGAACTGGGTTTGGACGCTCCTTCGGTCAGCGACGAAGTTCTGCTGCAGGCGATGGAAGACAATCCCATCCTGATGAACCGGCCCTTTGTCATCACAGAGAAAGGCACACGCCTTTGCAGGCCGCTGGAAGTCATTGAAGAAATTCTGTAGGCAAGCTTCTGTAACAATGCAGGACCCATAAGAACGGCGACACGCCGATACGGAGACAAGTCCAATGAGTCTGTATGCCAAGCTGACGGCGCGGGAAGCAAGCGGTAAGCCGATCCGTGTTGCCCTGATAGGTGCCGGGAAATTCGGTTCCATGTATCTGGCTCAGATCCCCCGAACTCCCGGAGTGCATCTGGCTGCCATTGCGGATCTGCGTCCCGACCTGGCACGCCGAAATCTGGAGCGTGTCGGGTGGGAGCCGGCCCGTAGCCGGGCGAACAGCATGGATGAGGCGGTCGCAGACGGGTCCACTTGGGTGACTGAGGACTGGCGCAAGATCGTACAGGACGAACGTATTGATGTCATTGTCGAGTGCACGGGTAACCCGAGCGCTGCTGTGGATCACTGCCTGCAGGCGTTCGCACACGGCAAGCATGTCGTGAATGTGACGGTCGAAGCGGACGCGTTCTGTGGCCCTTTGCTGGCGTCCGAAGCGGAAAGGGCGGGGGTCGTGTATTCGCTTGCTTACGGTGATCAGCCCGCCCTTATATGCGAACTGGTGGATTGGGCGCGTAGCTGCGGTTTCCCGGTCGTGGCGGCCGGTCGGGGCCATAAATGGCTGCCACATTTTCGTACGTCCACACCAGACACAGTGTGGGAGTATTACGGTCTAACGCCTGAGCAGGCGGAGCGGGGCGGCCTGAATCCGAAAATGTTCAACAGCTTTCTGGATGGTTCAAAGCCCTCCATCGAAAGCGCTGCGGTGGCGAATGCTACGGGCCTGGGCGTGCCTGCCAATGGTTTGCTTTATCCACCGGCCAGCATCGCCGATATCCCCTACGTCACCCGTCCGATTGCAGAAGGGGGAATGTTGGAGCACAAAGGCATGGTGGAAGTCGTCTCATGTCTTGAGCCGGATGGCCGCACGATCCCGTACGATATCCGCATGGGCGTATGGGTGACGGTTGAGGGCGAGACGTCATATATACGAAATTGTTTTGAAGAATATAACGCTCATACCGATCCCAGCGGCCGATACTTCACGCTTTATAAGCGCTGGCACCTCATTGGGCTGGAAGTCGGCATGTCGGTCGCTTCGGTTGCGCTACGCCGTGAGGCAACAGGGACGCCTTCGCAATGGCTGGCTGACGTAGTCGCCACTGCGAAACGTCGTTTGAAAGCCGGTGAATTGTTGGATGGCGAAGGGGGCTACACCGTGTGGGGCAAGCTGTTACCGGTGGAACGCTCTCTTGCACTGGGCGCAGTGCCGCTGGGCCTGGCTCACGATGTGCGCTTGAAGCGCGAGGTGGCGGCCGATACCGTTATCACATGGGAAGATGTTGATATCGACACCACGACCCGCGCTTACGAGCTGCGGCAACGGCTGGAAGAAGGCCGCGCCAACGCCATTGAAGTGTGACTATTCCCAATAATTGCGCTTGCCATAATGCAGGTGCAGTGTGCTTTCCGTGGCGCGATCCACTGGGCTGTCTGGATCATATTCGGGGCTGTTTCGGATCTGGTCCTGCGTAAGGTTCACATAAACCAGTGAACTTGCCCAGTCGATACGGTCTATCCAATGTGTCGCCAACAGCACTTTTCGGCCGCCTGGCCACCAGTTGCGCGTGTCGACCAGAAAGTAACGAAGAGCCCAGGTTTCGTCGTCGAACAAAAAGTCTTCCACATGCCCGATTTCATCATCCGAGCCTTGGATATGATGGCCTTTAACGTTATTAGCGCTGCGCAAGTGTGAGTCTTCGGGGTTCGCCGCCGTTTCCTGTATCAACTCTTCGGCGCGGCTGGGAACGTGCCCGCCGTCGGCAATGTTGCTTGAGCCCACCATAGGGTAGGCGCCGCTGCCCCATAGTTCCGGCCCGACCCAGTAATTCCCCAGCCCGTAATAGCGCGAGAAGTCTCCTTCCATCTGTCGTGAAATCGGCTGGTGTGTATCAATATCCGGACTGTTTTTCACTTGCTCCTGCGTCAGCCGAACCGTGATTGACGTATCCGCTTCATTGACTGTATCGATGGAGTAGGGCGAAATCAGCACCTGACGGCTGCTCAGCCAGCTACCTGTTTCCACGACCAAATAGCGTATGGTCCATTTTTCATCATCGAAGAAGACGTCTTTGACCTTTCCAAGCTCTCCATCCGTAGCCAAGAGGCTGTAGCCGTGGAGTTCGTTCACTTTGCGCAGCATGGTTGTTCTCCTTTGCATTGGTGTTGCCATGCTTTGGCAAGCCCTGTTCCCGGCCAACGGGGAGCTACGTATTAGTGGCTCAAGCGCCAGGCTAGCGCGACAAGCGTCGAAAGCAGCACGGGCAGCGTCAGTACAACGCCCATGCGGAAGTAATAGCCCCAGCCGATCGCCAACCCCTTTCGCTGAAGCACGTGTAGCCACAGCAACGTCGCCAGACTGCCGATCGGAGTCAACTTGGGTCCGAGGTCGCTGCCTATCACGTTGGCGTAAATCATCGCTTCTTGCGCGGCATCATTGAGCTCTGCGGTCTCGATCGATAACGCCACCAGCAGGACGGTAGGCAGGTTGTTCATTACCGATGACAGGAACGCGCTCAATACGCCGGTTCCTATTGTGGCAACCCACAGGCCATGAGCGGCTAAGCCTTCCAGCAGCGTCCCAAGCTGTGCCGCCAAGCCCTGATTTCGCAATCCATAGATCACCAAGTACATGCCCAAGGAAAAAATTACGATATCCCATGGTGCACTCTTGAGGATTTGGCCCACCTTGATAACCCTGCCACGTCGTGCCACCCACAGCAGTCCTATGGCGGCCATTGCGGCAATGGCACTAAGGGGCACACCGATAGGCTCTAACAGTAAAAAACCGGCCAGTAGCAAGCCCATTACGATCCAACCGGCTCGGAAGGTGGCGTGATCATGGATCGCAGCGGCCGGTTCACCAAGAAGCGCCGCGTCGAAACGGGTTGGAAGCTTACCCCGGAATACCAGAATCAGAACGGCAAGCGTAGCGAGTACCGCCACCACGTTCACAGGCGCCATCACACGCGCGTAGTCAAGAAAGCGGATGTTGAAAAAGTCAGCCGACACAATATTGACCAGATTCGAGGTCACCAGTGGCAGGCTGGCCGTATCCGATACAAAACCCGCTCCCATCACGAAGGCGAGCGTTGCCCCGGGGGTGAAGCGAAGCTGCGTCATCATGGCCATGACCAACGGGGTCAGAATTAGCACTGCGCCATCGTTCGCGAAGAGGGCGGACAATAACGCACCCAATGTGATCAGCAGGACATACAGCCGCAGGGCCCGCCCCTTGCCCCAACGGGCCACATGCAGCGCCAACCATTCGAATGTACCGGCAACGTCCAACAGCAAGGTGATGATGATCAGCGCAATTAATGCGGCTGTCGCATTCCAGACCACCGCCCATACGTCAACGATATCTTGCGGCTGCACAATACCTGTAACAAGGGCGGCAAGCGCCCCGGCACTGGCGCTCCACCCAATCCCCAACCCGCGTGGTTGCCAGATAACCAGCGCTAAGGTGGTGATGAAAATAAGGAGGGCAACTATCATGATGAATTGTGAGTATGGGGCGCGCACGAAAGCCGCGCAGCAGGCGGCGCGATTTTATCCTGTCGTAAGCAACCGCGCGCTCGATATCGGAGCACAGATGCAAGCACAATACTGGAAGAGAGCGTCGGCCGTCCCAATACTTTGGCTTCTGGCACAAGCTGCGATGGCCCAGGAGGCCGTGCTGCTTGAACCGATTATCATCACTTCCACCCGGTTGAGCGTAGCGGAGCTGGAGAGCCCCGCTTCCGTCTCGTTTGTCGATGGCGATCAGATGCGCGAAGGGCGTCTGCGGGTAAACCTTTCAGAGAGCCTCGGCGGCGTGCCCGGCATGCTGATACAGAATCGCGAAAACTACGCGCAGGATCTGCAGCTGTCGGTGCGTGGCTATGGTGCGCGTTCCACGTTCGGAGTTCGTGGTGTGCGAATTTATGTGGACGGTATTCCCGCTACCATGCCGGACGGGCAGGGCCAGACGTCTAATATTGATATTTCAAGCATCGACCATGTCGAGGTACTGCGCGGGCCTTTTTCCGCGCTTTATGGTAATTCCTCTGGCGGCGTCGTGCAGATTCATACCGAAGAAGGGCGCTTGCCGCCCGAGCTGAGCGCCACTCTAGCGGCAGGTAGCTACAGAGCTTTTCGATTTGGCGCCAAGGCGCTTGGCCTGATAGACCTGGGCGGCACTGAGCTCGATTACGCGTTGAGCGCTAATCGTTTCACTACAGATGGCTATCGCGACCACAGCGCAGCCCGTCGCAAGCTGTTGAATGCCAAGCTGGGGCTGCAACTGAGTGACGACAGTCGTTTGACGTTGGTCGCGAATTCAGTAAGCGTGCGGGCCGACGACCCACTAGGACTGACACGGCAGGATTTCAACGACGATCCCAGGGGAGCCGTCGCCAACGCGACGCTTTACAACACACGTAAATCAGTCAACCAGACTCAGGCAGGCTTGAGTTATGAACGGCAGATTACGAGTGACCGCAGCATCCACGCCACGGTCTATTACGGCGAGCGCGATACGGTGCAATATCTGGCCATCCCTCAAGCAGCACAGCGCAGTCCGACCCACAGTGGCGGAGTCATTGATCTGGCACGGCGCTACGCAGGCGTGGATCTGCGCGTCACGAACCAAGGTCAGCTTGCCGGGCGACCACTCACAGTCATCGCTGGTGTGGCCTATGACGAAATGCGCGAGCAGCGGCGCGGATACGAGAACTTCGTAGGCGATTCATTGGGCGTTCGCGGCCGGCTACGACGCGACGAAAGCAACACGGTGTGGAACGTTGATCCTTATCTTCAAGCTTCGTGGCAGTTTGCCGAGGCCTGGACGATGGAGGCCGGGCTACGTCATAGCAGCATCCGCTTTCAATCGCGTGACCACTTTATTAGCTCCGGCAACGGGGATGACAGTGGCACGGCGCGCTACCGAGAATGGTTGCCGGTAGCTTCGCTCCAATATTCGCCAACGGCAGATCTGAGCTTTCATATTTCTGGGGGGAGGGGCTTCGAGACGCCCACCTTCAATGAAATTTCCTATCGAAATGACGGGCTGAACGGCCTGAACTTCGACCTGGCCCCCGCGGTCAACAACAATGTGGAAATCGGCGTTAAGGCTCGGGTGGCGGGTGGGCTGCTGACCGTAGCGCTCTATCAAAGCCGTACGCGCGATGAGATTGTGGTCGCCGATGCGAGCTTCGGGCGCACCCGCTATCAGAATGCTGGACGGACCCGGCGCAACGGATTCGAACTGGCCTGGAGCGGGCAGTTTGGCAGCCACTGGCGCACTCAGCTTGCCTACGGTTGGCTGGATGCCCGGTATCGCGACGACTGTCGGACGGTGTCCTGTTTGGATCCGGGTCGCGCCGATCGGCAACTGCGCGGGGGCAATCGCATTCCCGGTATTGCCCGACACGCTTTCTACGCGAGCCTGGACTGGGCACCGGAAGAGGGCTTCAGAGCAGGGATAGAAGGGCGATACCTGAGCAGCGTGCCGGTCAACGACGGCAACACCGAGGCGGCACCTTCCTACTTCGTGGCAGGTGTGCACGCCGGCTACGTCCGGCGCTACGGCGCCTGGCGCATCGGCAGCTATGCCCGCATCGATAACCTTTTCGACCGGCAATATGCAGGGGCCGTTATCGTGAATGAAGGCAACCAGCGTTATTATGAACCGGCTGCAGGTCGTAATTGGAGTGCCGGCTTAGATATCACCTATTCATTTTGAGCTTTCCATGGCGGCACCGATAAAAAGTCGACATCAGGCCCGGGTCTTGCTGCAGTGCGTCGCCATGCCGGCGTATGATTGATGGAGATCAACACGTGACCTCCATTCGCGCTGGATAATGCATGAATCTGGAGTTATACGGTCGCCCTCGAAGCATGCCTACCTGGTACGCAAGGGTGCAATTTGATACGACTGGGAGATCCATCTATGTTCGCAAAAGTCACTTTCGCAGCACTGCTTTCCGTTATGGCCGTGCCCGCTATGGCAGCTCAATGTGAGGCCACCATCGAAGGCAATGATGCAATGCAGTTCAATACCAAGGAAATCGTAGTTGACAAGAGCTGCGACGAATTCACGGTCACCCTGGTCCACGTCGGCAAGCTGCCCAAGGCTGCCATGGGTCACAACGTTGTAATCACCAAGGCTGCAGACCGTCAGGGTGTGGCAAACGACGCCACTTCCGCCGGCCCCGCCAACGACTACCTCAAGCCCAACGACGAGCGCGTCATCGCTCACACCAAGATGCTGGGCGGCGGCGAGAAAGATTCCGTCACCTTCAAGACCGACGCCCTCGAAGCCGGCGGCGACTACGACTTCTTCTGCTCCTTCCCCGGCCACTGGGCCGTCATGAACGGTAAAGTTGTAGTGAAATAATTACCGCTCACCGCAGTAAAAAAAGACCGGCTTCCAGCCGGTCTTTTTTTTACTACACGAAACTGGGGTCAGACCCCACTTATCACGAAACTGGGGTCTGACCCCAGTAAGCGGCGAGAACGTTCAGCATGTAGCCGCCCACTAGCAAGAAGATAAAGAGCATGCCGGCGAGTGCCAGGGGGGCGGTGCCGGCCCGGCGGATAGCGCTAGCGTGGGTACGCAGGCCCAAGGCCGCCATTGCCATTGCCAGCAAAACCGTGCTGAGCTGCACCAGCGCTTCGGCGACCTGTTGCGGAACGACGCCCAATGAATTGAGGCCCACCACGGCAACGAAGCCTAGTGCGAACCAGGGAAGCCCGGGGGCGCCGGTGGCTCCATCCTCGCCGGACAAGTGCCTGCGTCGTTGTATCCACCAGGAAAGCAGCATGATGAAAGGCGCCAGCATCATAACGCGCAGCATCTTTTCCACCACCGCCACTTTGGCGGCCAGCGGCCCGACGGCATTGCCGGCAGCCACGACCTGTGCAACCTCATGGACGGTGGATCCAATGAAGATACCGAAGGCATGTTCTGACAACCCGAGATAGGGATAGAGCAAGGGGTAGAGAAACATGCTGATGGTGCCGAAGACCACCACGGTCGCAACAGCGACCGAAACCTTGTGTGCCTGAGCGCGGGCCACGGGCTCCATGGCCATCACGGCGGCCGCACCACAGATTGCGCTGCCCGCACCTACCAGCATGCAGGTTTGACGATCGAGTTTAAGGACTCGTTGCCCCAAAAACATGGCGAGTCCGTAGACAGAAAGAATGATGACCGCATCTAGTACGATGCCCGCCACACCGATCGAAGCAGCCTCTTGCAGCGTGACACGAAACCCGAAGAGCACAATCCCGGCTCGCAGCAGTCGGCTTTTACTGAACTCAACCCCCTCGCTCGTGTATGGCTCAACGCGAGGAAAGACCGTGTTCCCGGCCACCATACCGATGACAATGGCTAAAGTCAGGGCGCTCAAGCCCATGTCGCTGAAAACCTGCGTGTGAGACAGCCATAGGCTCAAGGCGGCAATGCCACCTGTCAGCGCAATCCCTGTCCACCAGGAGCCGGGCATACCAAGAAAAACAGGAGATATCAGATTCGAGCGTGGGGTTGACATGAATTATTCGTTGCTTGGATACAGAACGCTCAGAATAAGTAGCTTTCTGATATAAGTCGAATGCATAATATTCAGATACCCATAACTATTAGTTAAGCCATGCGACTCAATCTTCATTTGCTCCGGATCTTTCATGCGGTGGCTACGGAAGGCAGCTTTTCCGCTGCAGCCCGCCATCTGCATATCAGCCAGCCTGCCGTTTCGAAGGGGGTGTCCGAACTAGAACGTCAGCTCGATCTGCTTCTGATCGAGCGGGCGGTCGGGAAAACCGGCCAGGGAATGACGTTGACCGACGCGGGTCGCGCGCTCAATGAGCATGCTCGCGCCATTTTCTCTCTGGAGCAGGCCGCCATTCAGGAGTTGCGCGAGCGCAGTGGATTGGAGCGGGGGGAGCTGATCATCGGCGCCAGCACCACGATCGCCAGCTACTGGCTGCCGCGCTACCTGCGCCGGTTTGTTCGGCAATGGCCTCAGATAGAGCTCAAAGTCGTGGCAGCCAACACGCAATCCATCGTTGAAGATCTATTCGATTGCCGCCTCGATCTGGCTTTGGTGGAAGGCCCCGTGCATCAAGACGGCATTGCCTACTATCCGTGGAAGCAGGAACAGCTAATCATCGTTGCATCGCCCACGTTGTTCCCTGGATATGACGCGCGGCCCGGTGTAGAAGGTGCTCAAACACGCCCGAAGACAGTGTGGCTTTCCGATAGCGAGCTTGCCGAATTTACCTGGCTTGTGCGAGAAAGTGGATCGGGAACACGTGAAGTGAGTCACGAGCTGCTGACCCGTCATGGCATCAACCCTGAGCGAAGCATGGAAATTGGCAGTAATGAAGGCATCGCTCGGGCAGTGGCTTGCGGGCTGGGGGTTGCCATGCTGCCGTTTGCCGTGGTGGAAGATCTGCTCTTGCTCGGTCGCGTGCTGGAGCTGCGAGTGTACGACATGGTGGGACTCTCGCGGTCGCTGTACCGCTTGGAGCGTAAGGATCGGCCACCTAGCCCCGCCGTCAGGGCGTTTCTGGACATTCTGAGCCGCCCTGATCAACTTAATTGATCTGCCCCATTCGTGCCCCCAACACCGTAAAAATCGGCGTACAAAGCCACCTATAGATACAATCAGAAAAAAATGAAGGCATGCCCTGCCCACCGCAAAAATATCAGCTAGGGAGACATTATGAGTGCGGTCACTCAAGGAGTAGAACGCGGGAAACTGAAGACGCTGGGATTCACCGACGCTGAAATGGAGTTTCAGCTGCAGCGCGGCTTGGGCGCTGCCAATTATGGCGGCAGCTCGGTCGGGGAGTTGCTTGCCGCTGCTCAGCACATCCGCAGCCGGTCAGATAGCAACGAAGAAGCGGGCGGAGCAGCCGAATGTTGGGTGCAGGTGCACGCGCAACTTGCTCAGCAGACCGAAAAACTCGGCCGCGAGGCGCTGGCCAAGGGACATAGCATCAGCGCACGCGACCATCTGTTGCGCGCCTCGATGTATTACCGTGCCGCCGAATATTTCTGTGACCCCTATCAGCCGGACCATACGCGCTGGGGCCTGGCTTCCCGACAGGCGTTCATACTCGGGGCAGGACAACTCGGTACGCCGTTTCGCGCTGTGGAAATTCCTTACGGGGATGCGTGCATTCCTGCTTATTTCCTGCAACCCGATGATAGCCATCCCACGCCGCGCAAGACCATCATCTTGAATACCGGGTTCGATGGGTGTGGCGAAGAGATGTATTTTATGGGGGGCCTGGCCGGCCTGGAGCGCGGATATAACGTATTGCTGTTTGACGGGCCCGGCCAAACAGGCATGACCCGTTTATACCCTCAGCTAAAATTCCGTCCCGATTGGGAAGTACCGATCGCTTCGGTCGTCGACTGGCTAAGCGCGCAACCCAGCGTCGACATGGACCGCCTCGCCCTCTATGGCGTCAGCTTAGGCGGCTATTTCGCAACGCGAGCCGCATGCTTCGAACCGCGCATCCGGGCACTAGCGGTGAATTCACCCATACTAGATTTAAAGGCCTATCAGCTGGGCTTTTTCCCGCCCGAGACGGTAAGTGCACCGCCCGAAGTACGGCTCGAATGGCTACCCGAGATTCCCCGTAACGAATTACCCGACCACCTGCGCTCATTACTCAAAATGGCGTTCTTCCGTTTTGGCGCAGAGTCGCTGCACGAGTGGCTGGCCAAACTCGACGACTTCCAGACCGGACAATACCTGAAACAGATCAAAATCCCGTGCCTAAGCATGGTGGGTGCGGCGGAAGGCGCCAATCCGCATGAACAGGCACGCGCCTTCTGTAAGGGCGTAAGTGGGCCGGTGACCGAACGCGTTTTTGGCTTCGACGAAGGCGCTGATACGCACTGTCAGGTGGGCAATTTAGTGCTGTCTGCCGCAGTACTGTACGACTGGCTGGACGAAGTATTCGCCCAAATGGCCCCCTGAAATCAACATTCCACGATATTCACTGCCAGCCCGCCCTGGGACGTCTCTTTATACTTGCTCAACATATCGGCACCGGTCTCGCGCATGGTCTTGATGACCTGATCGAGACTGACGGTGTGTTGGCCATCGCCATGTAGTGCCATCCGCGCGGCGTTGATTGCTTTGACCGCTGCCAGCGCATTGCGTTCGATGCAAGGAATCTGCACCAGCCCGCCAACGGGGTCACACGTAAGGCCCAAATGATGCTCCATGCCTATCTCGGCAGCATTTTCCACTTGCTCAGGGTTGCCTCCCAGCACCGCGCACAGAGCGGCGGCAGCCATGGAGCACGCCACACCCACTTCGCCTTGGCAGCCCACTTCAGCTCCCGAGATCGAAGCATTCTCTTTGTAGAGTATGCCAATGGCTGCGGCGGTTAAGAGGAAGTCCTCGACGCCTTGCTGAGAGGCTCCTTCGATGAAGTTCCAGTAATAATGCAGTACCGCAGGCACGATACCGGCCGCCCCATTGGTGGGCGCGGTGACGACTCGGCCACCCGCGGCATTTTCTTCATTGACAGCTAGGGCATACAGATTCACGTAGTCCATCACCGTGAGCGGGTCGACCCCGGCTTTCCCGCCACGAGCCTCGAGTGTCTTCAGAAGTTCCGGCGCGCGGCGCCTTACTTTAAAGGGCCCCGGCAGGACCCCCGAGGTGCGACTGCCGCGGTCCACACAGGCTTGCATGGTCTTCCAAATACGCTCCAGCCCTGCGACGGTTTCTTGCTCTGAGCGCCAGTGCGCCTCATTAACACGCATGACATCGGCGATGGAGCAAGCATATTTCGCACAGAGCTGCAACAGGTCTTCTCCGCTACGGAAGGGACGCGGCAACTCTGCCATGTCGGGCAAAACCGGAGGCACGGGCCCTGCACGCTCGCCGACATCTCCCTGCACAACAAAACCACCCCCGACCGAGAAATAGCTGCGCTCCATGATTACATCGCCGTCATCGGTATATGCAATACAGTGCATGCCGTTGGGGTGAAAGGGCAGGGTCTTAAAAGGGAGAAATCGGATATCGGATTCTTCGTCGAAGCTGATTGATTCCCGGCCCAATAGTTCGAGACGCTGTGTCGAACGCATCTGCAGCAAGATGGCATCAACACGGCTCACATCCACCGTCTCAGGATCGTGGCCGGCCAGGCCCAGCATGACAGCAGTGTCAGTAGCGTGCCCCTTGCCTGTCGCCCCGAGAGAACCATACAAGTCGACCACCACGCGGGCGATTGTCATTTGATTAGCTTCGTTTAAAAGCGCCTTCGCAAACATTCTTGCGGCACGCATGGGGCCGACCGTATGAGAGCTGGACGGGCCGATGCCGATCTTGAAGATGTCGAAAACACTGATAGCCATGTGAGGTGTCTCCGTTTCGGGGGTGGAATGTTGGAATAGTGATCAGCCCATGTTAGCTTCGGTGGATAATTAGGACTACTGATTAATTATTTTTTTATTAATTAGCTTAACTTAATGATTCGGAGGAACGGCTCATGGATATCACCCGCCTGCGAACGCTACGAGAATTATCGACTCGACAGACCATGGCCGCTGCGGCTGAAGCCCTTTTCCTGACGCCGTCGGCAGTGTCACAACAAATCTCGCTGCTTGAGGAGGAAGTCGGTGTCGAGCTGGTGGAAAAACAGGGCAGGGGGGTGAGGCTGACCCCGGCAGGGGAGCGATTAGTGGCCTATGCTGATCGCCTCTTTACGGTGATTGATCAGGCCAGGTCAGAGATGGCAGCAATTCAAACCGAAATCTCGGGCACGTTGCGCGTGGCCGTATTTCCAACGGTGGGTAGCTCGTTGTTGCCGGCCGCCGTGCAGATGGCCCGCACGCGATATCCGTATTTACGCGTTGTTCTGGACGAAATGGAACCGGCGGAAGGTCTCGCTGCATTACGTTCAAGGCGTTGTGATCTTGCCTTCGTAGATGACCTGACTATTGTCATGCGGGCAGGGCAGCGGGACATCGAGAAAATCCCCCTGTTTGACGATGCCTTGTACGTATTACTGCCCCCAACCCATCCACTGGCCGCACGGTCGTTTCTAACCATTAACGATCTACAGGACGAAGAATGGGCGCTCGACTCGGCCTGGAGTGGCTTCGCCGATTTCGTCTTGGACTTATGCCGCCGCGCAGGTTACGAGCCACGGGTAAACGCGCACTGCCGGGGCTTTGAGATTCTTGCCGCTATGGTTTCAGAAGGCTGTTCGATTGCGGTCGTGGCCGGCCTTCGCCTGCGTTACCCCATGCCTGATATCGCTGCCGTGAAACTACGCCCCGAAATAAAGCGCCGTATTTCAGCGGCCTACCGTAGTGGCGAGCGCGAACATCCCGCAATAAGGGCGTTCCTAGAGATCGTCACTGAATCGGTGGAACGCCATGGCAGACAGCTTGAGTAAGCGTATCGAAGCGCACGATTGTGTGTTCGGCCATCAGCCGAGCAAGAATTTTATAGGAGTCCAGGTCAAATGTAGGCTGAGTGTCAGCCAGTAAGCCAGCAACTTCATCGGGGTGTGACACACTGCCGTAATGGCACCAGTTATCGACAACATGCAACGCTGGGCCTTCCCAAATACCTATCGGGCCTTCATACGGCCACGACTGTATCTTGAGAGAGGCGAGGGCGGATTCGAGACGGGCGGCATGTACAGCATTCGGCTCGCGCCCCAAGCATGCGCCTTCGCAGCGTTTGAGTTGATGATTAAAGCAGAGGCCCGGCGTATGTTTTTCCAAACCCAATAACGGCGGGCATAAGCGGTGCTCCGTGCACAGGTCGTATAGCCGCGTTGTAGCCGCGCGCCGGCTGCGAAAGAAGCCATAGATGCCCTGCGTTGGGTCGAAACTCTGATCGGCGGCACGCACCAGGCGCAACTGTGCTTCGCCGAATAGATCGTAATGCAGCTGCCACGCGCATAACTCACGATTACGGCGCAGCAGTCGGTTATGCGTCGGTTGTAGCTCCTTAATGAGGCGTGATTCTTCCAGCAGCGCCCCCAGCTCGCCGTGGGTTTGTATAGAGTCGATACGGCGCACCTGTTGGCTGAGACTGAGCTCGCGGTCGTTGCCGTGGTCGCCGCTGAAATGTGACAAGACACGGGTGCGCAAACGGGTACTTTTGCCAATATACAGTGGAAGGTCGTTTTCGCCGTAGAACAGGTAGACCCCCGGAGAGTCGGGGAGGGCGTCGATGTCGGCTGGATTCAGATAGGGCGGCAGTGTCGCCTGAGCCAACAGTCCGCGCACGGCATCATTGACGCGCCACGCAGGAAAATGCAGATGCAGGAAATTCCAAAAACGTAGCAGAACCCGCGCGTCTCCTAGTGCCCGGTGACGGTTTTCCACCTGGAGCCCATGTCGGGAGATGACATGATCCAGACTGTGCCGCCGCTCAGTAGGAAACAGCTTTCGGGACAGCTTCACAGTGCACAGCACCCGTGGCCGCAGCGTGACACCCATGCGCCGAAAGGCCGCCTTGATATGGCCGTGATCGAAACGCGCGTTGTGTGCCACGAAAATCCGCCCATGCAGCAAGTCGAACAATTCATTGGCAATCTCTTCGAACCGCGGAGCATGGGCCACCATGTCATTACTAATGCCGGTCAGGCGTTCGATGTGTTCTGGTATGCGCGACTCCGGCCGTACCAGAGTGGACCATTCCCGCATGCCCGACTCATCGAGCTGAACGACGGCAATCTCCGTAATCGACGCCCGTTGCGCCGGCCCACCTGTAGTTTCGATATCGACGAAGGCTAGGCCTTCTTGCAAATAAGGGGAGCGAGTCATTGCAGCGGCATACGCTGTGGTTAAGGTACTGTATATTTTAACAGTTGATATCCAACAATACGGATGCCACTAATTCGGGATGCGTGATATGGGCTTCGTGGGGCGCGGCGATCTCCACCCAATTCCAGCCCGACTGTTCTCGCAAGAAGGCGCGCGAATTTTCGATAAGAGGGTGCGACGGCGCGGTGCAATGGATGTAGGTTCGTGGCAGGCCGTTACCGATCGGGTTGCGCAGCAGCAGCGGCGTCGTGTAGCTGCCCAGTGGGTGGGGCGTAAGTTGGCGAGTCACCCAATCATGCGCGGGCGTTCCGGGTTGCAACCCCCACACAGCCGGCAATGGTTCCGGCACGGGTACCGCCAGGCCTCGTGTCTGTTTCTTGGCTGAGGCTATACGAGCTTGTGCCTCCTGTTGCGGGTAGCTGGAGAAGCTGTCGCGGCCGCTTTCCAGCACGACAGCGTCCAAATACGCGAGGTGAGCAATGCGATCCGGAATACGATCGGCTACGCCCGTAATTGGAATCCCGCCGAAGCTGTGTCCCACCAAGATCACGTCTCGCAATTCTTCAGTTTCGATGACGCGAATGAGGTCGTCGATGAAAGTTTCGAGGGTGATGGAGGGGCTTAACAGGTGAGCGCGGTCGCCCATACCCGTGAAGCTGGGCGTATAAACCTCGTGACCAGCATTTCGGAGACGGCCGGCGACGTTGCGCCAACACCATCCACCGTGCCAGGAACCGTGAGCTAATACATAGGGTGTATTCATAACTTTACATAATGCACAT
>JAJUGV010000124.1 GCA_029265795.1 Alcaligenaceae bacterium | reverse complement strand
CTTCTACTACAAACTCCACCGTGCGTGGCTGAAGGTTGGCGAGATAAACCGGTCGGGCCAATACATGTTGAAGCTCGAGCCCCAAGGCGATCACGGTGCTGGGCGTAAGAATTCGCGAAAACACCAATTCCACAAAAGGCAGCCCGCTCTCGCGAAAGAATGAAACGTGAATCGGGCTGAAAGGACGCACAGCTGCTACCGCCGCCGAGACGTCGATATGGACACCTTCAAGTGGTGCTTCTTCTGTTTGAGGAAACACACGCCACTCGTTAAAGACTTGCGTCGAAACTTTTTCATACCTGGGGGTAAGGCGCCGGTAACCGGATTCATCGGGCGGTGTCACGATGCCGGCTTCTTCGAGTCGGCTCATCAGCGCCTGCGCCGCACCATACCCCAATTTGAGCTGCCGCTGTAGAAAAGCAATAGTGGGGTTCTGCGACTCAATCAGCAGTTGGGCGGCCTTATGATTCATATTGTTTATCTGATCCAATCTAGTGCACACGCGGGCGATGCATCCGCAATTCGGGCGACCCGTGGAGACCTAAGAGCTGGCCTGATCGTCTGCGCCCCGAACAGCGGCAACAAACGCCGCCATTTTCTCAACTGATTTAACACCCGGCGCTTCTTCGATTCCACTGCTGACATCGACGGCAAACGGACGGACCCTACGAATATGCCCGACTACGTTGTCTGCATTAAGGCCACCCGCCAAAACAAGCGGTCGTGCGTCGGGAGCATTTATGACGCCACCAAGTAAAGACAGGTCAAAGCCTTCTCCGCTACCACCGAAGCCTGGCGTATAGCTGTCAAAAAGCCATGCGTCTGCAGAGGCGTAACGCCTGCACTCTTCCAGGACTTCGGCACGCGTCTCCATGCCCGGCCCGCCTACCCGAAATGCCTTGATATAGCGCTTGCCGTAGCGCTCACATTCCTGTGGTGATTCCGTACCATGAAACTGCAGAATATCGGGAGCGACGGTCTCGATGACTTCATTCACATGATCAGGATCGGCATTCACGAATAAGGCGACCACATTCATAAATGCCGGCACCAATGCACGCAAGGCCTGGCCTTGTTCAATGCCTACGGCACGGCGGCTTTTTGAATAAAAAACCATGCCCACGGCATCTGCCCCGAGCGACACAGCTTCGCGAATGTCGTCCTCGCGGGTGAAACCACAAAATTTAATTCGAGTGCGCGTGATCATAGCGCTACCAGTCTCCTGCCCATAAGCTTATCAACGGAACGCCGCTGCGGGATCATTCGTGCTCTCTGGTTCCGCCCCCCCTCCGTCAGCAGGCGAACCAAAACCTGCTGCGGGATCGTCGTTTCCAAACATCGAGGCGGGATCGCCAAACGTATCAGACCCATAGACGTTCTCGAGCCCGAATTCCACCTCTGACGGGTCTCCCATTTGCCAGTCATTCTTATAGTGGGTGACCATGCCTGGAAACAGCATCACTGCTGCCACCATTAACAGCTGAATGACAATGAATGGTACCGACCCCCAATAGATTTGCCCGGTCGTGACTTTTGCCACCATTTTTCCGGTGATTTTATCTTTATAGTCTTCCCGTGGTGCAACCGATCGAAGGAAAAACAGGGCAAAACCGAAAGGTGGGTGCATAAATGATGTCTGCATGTTGACGGCCAGCAGCACACCAAACCAGATGAGGTCGATTCCAAGCTTCTCGGCCACCGGCCCGACCAGGGGCACAATAATGAACGCGAGCTCAAAGAAGTCCAAGAAGAATGCAAGCAGGAATATGAGCACGCTGACGAAGATCAGGAACCCCCATTCGCCGCCAGGCATGTTGATCAGCAGATCTTCGACCCAGAGGTCGCCGTTAATTCCCCGGAAACTGAGACTAAATACAGTGGAACCAACCAGAATGAAGACCACGAAGCACGACAGTTTTGTCGTGGTATCCATGGCCTGACGCAGCAAACTCCACGAAAATCGCCCCCGCATGACCGCCATAATCAGGGCGCCCACCGCCCCCATTGCGCCGCCTTCGGTAGGGGTGGCCACACCAATAAAGATGGTGCCAAGCACCAGGAAAATAAGAAACAGCGGCGGAATCATCACGAAGGTGACGCGTTCAGCCAGTTCAGAGAGCAAATTCAGTCGCAAGCCGCGGTTGATAAGTGCGATGACCCACGCTGTAACCCCCCAGAACATCAGCACCATGACGACCCGCTCATCGACGGGAACCACATCGCGCGAACCGAAATAGACTTCTTCAGCAAAATAGGCCACGCCTGATGCTATCAGCGTGAGCACGGCGAGAGACTTGAGACCCCTGGAGCCGTCAGGCCTATCGTAGATGCGTGCTTCTTTGGGCAAAGCGGGTGCGGACGAAGGCTTGAGGAGGCTCATGATGACAACGTAGGCAATATATGCCATCGCGAGCAGCAGACCCGGAACCATGGCGCCGCGGTACATATCGCCAATAGAACGCCCCAGTTGGTCGGCCAGGATAATTAATACGATCGAGGGCGGAACAATTTGAGATAGCGTGCCCGAAGCGGCAATGACCCCCGTAGCAAGCCGCCGATCATAGCCATAACGCAGCATGATCGGCAGGGAAATCAAGCCCATTGAAATGACTGATGCGGAAACCACGCCGGTAGTCGCCGCAAGCATAGCCCCCACCACCACGACGGCGATGGCCAGGCCACCGCGAATCGGCCCAAACAACTGCCCTACGGTTTCGAGCAGATCTTCGGCCATGCCGGAGCGTTCAAGTATGAGCCCCATTAGTGTAAAGAAGGGGACCGCCAATAGCGTATCGTTGGCGATGATGCCGAACACCCGGTTAGGTAACGCTTGGAACAAGGCCGGCTGCATCAGCCCGAATTCAATCGCCACCAACCCGTACAACACTCCAACAGCGGCCAGCGTAAATGCAACAGGAAAACCCAGCAGCAGGAAAACCACCAGGTTTGCAAACATGATGGGCGCAAGGTTTGATACAACGAATTCCATGCTTATTGTTCCTATGCCTACGCGTCGGCACGCTGTGCGCGGGCCTCTTGCTGCCTGAGTATTTCCTCGGCGAGTTCTTCTTCGGCGGTTTTGATCTGCGCCACTTTCAATGGGTTTGGCCCCTTACCGGCCAAAAACGCAATGCAGCGTATGAGTCGGGATATACCGCTGAGTATCAGCAGCCCGAACCCGACGGGAATCAATAATTTCGCCGGCCAGCGGATCAGACCGCCCGTGTTGGAAGATAGCTCCTGCAAACGCCAGGATTCGTAGAAATATGGAAGGGAAAGCCAGAACACCAGGGCGGCCGCCGGCAACAGAAAAAATAGGATGCCGAAAATCTCGATGCTGACTTGCACCTTTACGGGGAAGCGGGCCGCCAGTACATCGACCCTGACATGTTCATTTCGCAGATAGGTATAACCCGCCGCAAGCAGAAAAATAGCGCCGAACAAATACCACTGGAGCTCAAGCCAAGCATTTGAGCTCATGTGGAAGGCCTTACGGCTGATCGCGTTTGCAGCACTGACAATCACGACAACCAGCGTGAGCCACAGTACGGTACGCCCAACACGTTCATTCAGCGCATCGATAAAACGCGAGATGGCCAGCAGGAATTTCATGGCTGCCCTTTTTCGGTATGCAAAACTCGACGATTTTAGCGTAACCGCTGGTAAACCGCGCTTGGTATGAATACGGATATCTAAGTCAGTTCAGTACACCCAGGTGGCTAAGTAAGGCTTGCTGTTCGGTTAGCGTCGGTAAGGCATATGTGTCTGGATAGATTACGCGAGCCAGGTACAGCCCAGCTGCCGGGAACGTTGCCGGCGCACGCCGTCTGTCACGCATAGCGAGTAAGTCGGACATCCATGTGGGATCGTATTTGCCTTTACCGACTTCCACTAACGCGCCCATGAGGTTGCGCACCATATGATGGAGAAAGGCATTGGCCCTGAAACTGAAGATGAAAAAATCACCATGTTGGGCGATGTCCAGCGCTTCAAGGCGTCGCACAGGGCTTGCCGCCTGGCACTCAGAAGAACGGAAGGCACTGAAGTCGTGTTCACCCACCAGAAAAGAAGCTGCACGAAGCATCAGTTCCAGATCGAGGTGGCGATGTGTCCAGCCGACTTTACCGTGCAGGATGGGGCTGGCCACCCTATTCGAACGCAATAGGTAGAGGTAACTACGCGAACGGGCCGAGAATCGCGCGTGAAACTCGGAGTCGACCTGACGGGCCCACTGAACCCGTATCGAAGCCGGCAGCAAGGCATTCAGCCCCCTCACCCAGGATTCCATTCGACGCTCTACCGGTGTATCCAGATGCACCACTTGCCCGAGGGCATGGACGCCCGTATCGGTGCGGCCCGCGCAAATGGTCGAGACAGGCTGCGTCAGGAAGGTGGCCAAAGCGGCCTCCAGTTGATCTTGCACCGTACGGCCGCCTGGTTGAGTTTGCCACCCTTGCCAGGGCGCGCCGTCATAGGCCAGCCCCAGAGCAATACGCGTCATACGTCAGCTGCGCGGACCGGTGTTACCGGTAGGAGGCGAGTCGAGATCCAGGTCGATTTCGCGCAATTTTTCGTGCAGCATAGAGTCGGTAATTGGACTGTCGCTCTCGAATGCATCGCGTTTTGCCGCCCCTGCTCTACGCAGCAACCACACTATGATTGCCACGATTAGTGCCAACCCCGCCCCTATCAGAGCGAGCATATTTTCCTGGAACCACGACACTTGCTTTTCCGTTTTGACGGGTGTGACTGATGAGCCGGCCGGTTCATTAGGCGACAGGCGGCTTGGAAGTACTTCGGAACGGCTGCCCTGCCCCCCTGCTGCTGGTGGCGCCGACGCGGCGCGGCTGCCGGCGGAGGGGCTACTTTGCGTGTTGACACCTGGCGTTACCGTTGCCGAGCCGTCGCTTTGCGCGGCACCGTCAGCGGCCGGCGCCGTACCGTATGCTTGGGATGACGCCTCGGTGGGGGCGTCGGCGGACCCAGCGCCAGTTGTTGGCCGGCCATTGCTCGAGCCACTGTTCTCCACTGGCTGCGTGCCTGTCTCAGCACCGCTGCCGTCTTGCGGCGGCGTACCAACCTGAGATCCACCACCCTCTTGCGGCTGATCGCCGGCAGTCACTTCGCCGTCAGCCTGGCCTTCTTCCGCGTCGGGATCGACGAGACTCAACATTTCTTTGAACACTTCCGACACACTACGTGCGCCTTCCAGAGCTGCCTCTGCAGCAACGTGCCCCTGTTTTTGCAGCGCTTCGTTGAGGTGGCGGACGTTATCTTCAAGTTCCAGAATTCGTTTCTGGGACTCATCGACCCCCTTTTTTGTGGCAGCCACATCGTCGGGATGCGGTGATGGGCTACCTGAGTTCACGACCGTGCCGCCGGAAGTGGCATCGGAGCCAAAGCCCGAACCTGATGCATCGCGACCAGAGTCTCGCGTAATCGCGCTGGGAGCCTTATCTGTTACAGCATCGGAAGCGATGGCGCCGGAGGCGGCAAGAAGGCTGACCGGGGCGTTTGCACCGCCGCCGTTACGAGCCAGATCGATTCCGGGAGCCCCACTGCTGTCCTGCGCAACGGTCGACCCAACTAGATCTGCTGAACCTGCGGCGGCAACGGAGGCCGAAACTTCAGTAGAGCCACTGTCAGCCGGCGCACCAGAGGTCGGCCCACCAGACAGACGCAAGCGGTCGCCGCTCTTCTGAGCAGGCGCGCTTTCGGGAATAGACTCAAGACTTGGCGCTGATGCCTCTTCGACTAGCTCCCCTTGTGCGGCTTCGACCACTGTAGCCAACGCAGCCACCTCTGTGCCCCCGCTCCGCCGGCGCAGAAGCGCAAAGGCCTGAGCATGCTGAGCAAAAAGACGCCTAGCCTCGCGATCGGACAAGGCGGTGAGCGCATCCATGTCCGGCATAGTGAGCGTGGCGCCCGCCCTAACCAGATTGACGTTCTCGTGAATAAAGGCTTGTGGGTTAGTGCGCTGCAAGGCCATCATCATCTGATAGACAGTGACCCCTTCCACCGCATTGCGTCGGGCAATGGAGAACATGGTGTCTCCATTGCGCACTGTAATTTGCCGCCCTGCCGCTTCATGAGCGCCCGGTGCTGTCGCCGCCCGCCCGTCAATCGGCCGCGGATGGCGTGCGCTATCGTCGCCGGCGCGCTGAATAGCGTGGGTATCGGCATAGGCGACGAGACTGACCTGATAGCGCTGCTGACCCGATACGCTACGCACATCGAGCAAAACATCCACAATCGGCTGATCGAACACCTGATCGGAACGCAGCTGGATAACCTTGACGTCCGGACGGTACCCGTCAAGCAATACCAGACGTATGGAATCCAGTGCGACCGGAGGCGTCATGCCTGCCTCACGCCAGGCCTCGGGAGGCGCCGGTACAGCTCGCAAACTGTCTATTTCCTCTGGACTGAGCTGGGTGACCGGGATTTCCAGATGAAGAGGCTGCCCCAGCGATGACACGATGCGGGAATGACCGAAGGTCACCGCCTGAGCAGCAGACATGCAAAACGATGCCGCGATGAGCGAACCGACCAGATAAATAGAAAATCTACTGCCTTGCCTGCCGGTTCTGACTCGGAGCCCAGGGCCCCGCTCGTGACCGGCATGAAAGGCCCGAATAACCGGACCGGTACCGCGACGCGACATCTGCATATTTTTATCTACAGTTCACCAAGGGCTATGCGCAACATACGACGCAGCGGCTCCGCAGCCCCCCAAAGCAATTGGTCACCGACTGTGAACGCGCTGAGATATTCAGGGCCCATGGACAACTTGCGCAGACGTCCAACGGGTATATCGAGCGTACCGGTCACGGCTACCGGCGTCAAATCCTTCATGGTGGCTTCACGCTCGTTCGGCACAACTTTTGCCCACTGCGAACCTTCCTGCAGGATGTCGGCCACTTCGTCCAGCGGCACATCGCGCTTCAGCTTGATGGTGAGCGCCTGACTGTGGCAACGCATGGCTCCGATACGCACGCACAGACCGTCAATGGGAATAGGCTTGCTGCCGTTAGCCTCGCTGCGACCTAGAATCTTGTTGGTTTCGGCTCCCGCCTTCCATTCCTCGCGCGATACCCCGTTACCAAGATCCTTGTCGATCCAGGGAATCAGGTTGCCACCCAGAGGCACACCGAAGTGTTCGGTCGGCAATGCGCTGTCCTGCTGTGTTGCAAGAACGCCACGATCGATCTCCAAAATGGCCGATGCGGGGTCATCCAGAAGGGGTTTCACCGCAGCATTCAGCAGACCGAACTGGGTCAACAGCTCACGCATGTGCTGAGCGCCGCCACCCGATGCCGCCTGATAAGTCATGGAGGTCATCCATTCGATGAGGTCGTGACGGAACAGACCTGCCAGACCGATCATCATGCAGCTGACGGTACAGTTACCCCCCACAAATTCCTTGACCCCACGCGCAAGTGCCGCATCAATGACATCGCGATTGACCGGATCCAGGACGATTACGGAAGAGTCTTCCATGCGTAATGTGCTGGCCGCGTCGATCCAGATGCCCTTCCAGCCCGCAGCTCTAAGCTTAGGATAGACGGCCGAGGTGTAATCGCCGCCCTGAGCCGTTACGATAATCGGCAGCTTGGCTAGCGCTTCGATGTCGTAAGCATCCTGCAGTGGACCGGCACCATCGGCCCATTCAGGCGCGGCACCCCCGGCGTTGCTGGTGGAAAAGAACACCGGTTGGAAAAGGGAAAAATCGTTCTCGTCGCGCATGCGCTGCATGAGGACGGACCCGACCATGCCGCGCCAGCCGACCAGACCTACTACTTGGTTCATGATGCTGTCGCCTGAAATAGAAAAAAAACTAAAGGTGAAAGCACCATTTTATGACAATGCTTTGATAACCGCGTCACCCATTTGCAAAGTGCCGACAAGTTCCGTGCCATCTTCGTGGATATCGGCCGTACGCAAGCCCTGTTCAAGCACCTTCTGAACCGCGCTTTCGACACGCTCGGCCTGCTCAGGCAGATCTAAAGAATAACGGAGCAGCATAGCGGCCGACAGAATGGTGGCCAGCGGGTTGGCCGTATTCTTTCCGGCGATATCGGGCGCCGAACCAGGGCTCGGTTCATACCGGCCCTGATTCGAGGCGTGCAGCGACGCTGAAGGCAGCATGCCGATCGAACCTGTTAGCATCTCCGCTTCGTCGGAGAGATTATCGCCAAAGAGATTACCCGTGACGATGACATCGAACTCTTTGGGCGCCCGCACCAGCTGCATAGCCGCGTTGTCCACGTACATGTGCGAGAGTTCCACAT
>JAJUGV010000116.1 GCA_029265795.1 Alcaligenaceae bacterium | reverse complement strand
GTTGGGTTGCTTCAGTTGCAACCTACGCGTGACGTTCAGGCTAACCTGAAGGACGTGCTCTGGGCCGTCCAGGCCGCCGCCGCTCAGGGCGCCGAGCTGATCGTTGTGCCCGAGAATGCATTGTGCATCGGTACCAATGCAGAGATGCGCGCTGCCGCCGTGACCATTGATGGTCCTGAAATCACCGCGCTCAGGGAGGCTGCCAGGTCTGCTCATGCCACAGTGGTGCTGGGGGGGGTCAAGCAAAAATCAGAACGCCCCCTGCTGCAGAACACGGCCCTGGTAATTCGCGACGACGGCACCATTCAGGGCTCTTACGACAAAATTCATCTTTTTAACGCGGTCGTCAACGGAACTTCCTTTCGAGCTTCTGATGTCGAGTCAGCGGGTGACCAGCTCGTTATCGCCAATGTCAAAGGCGTGAAGGTCGGCCTGTCGATTTGTTTCGATATCCGTTTCCCCGAGATGTTTCGTCGGCTGGCGCAAGCGGGTGCCGAAGTCATTCTTATTCCGGCAGCCTTTACACAAACCACCGGCGAGGCTCATTGGGAGGTTCTGGTGAGGGCTCGTGCGATCGAAAACGAAGCGTATGTGGTCGCCTCGGCCACCATCACTTCGGATGACGCGATTAAATCGGGCTTTCAAACTTACGGCCATGCCATGGTTGTTGACCCATGGGGTGTCGTTCTGGCCGACCTGGGTGAAGAGTCCAGGGCGGTGCGAGTGGTCGAACTCGACCTGGACAAGGTTGCCCAGATCAGGGCAAAGCTGCCGGTGCTGGATGTCGCACGACACGAAGTCTATGCCGCCGCACCGGTTCAGATCTGAGCGCGACGGCTTTTCCGTACAAAGTTCAATAATTCAACCTGGAAACAAACAGAGGATTACATGGGTACACTTGAAGGTAAGGTAGTGATCTTGACCGGTGCGGGTGCCGGCATCGGGGCTGCGGTGGCGCGGCGCTATGTTCAAGAGGGCGCGCGCGTCGTCGGAGTCGACCGGTCTGAAGCTGTGCAGGCGTTGGGCCACGAGCTGGGCACGGCGTTCATTCCTGTCGTGGCCGATGTGTCTACATGGGAAGGAAACGTAGCCGCGGTAAAGGCAGCTCGGGATACCTGGGGTCGTGTCGACGTATTTGTCGGGAATGCTGGCGTTACTGATGCTGCACAAGAGCTTGCCGATATTCCGGGGCCCGATATTGCCAAAGCGTTTACAGAGTTGTATGGCGTAAACGTCCTCGCTCCGATGCTGGGGGTCAGGGCCGCGCTGGATGATCTGATTGCCGCGAAAGGCTGCGTGATTCTGACAGCTTCCTTCGCGAGCTTTAATGCTGCCGGCGGCGGAGCGCTTTATACCTCGTCCAAGCATGCCGTCCTGGGGCTTATCCGCCAATTGGCTTATGAACTGGCGCCAGATGTGCGTGTTAACGGGGTTGCACCCGGCGTCGCGCCAACGCGCATGAAAGGCCTGGGAGCGCTGGGGCAGGCAGATACGGATTCGGTGCTCGAAGGAACCCGTTTCGTCCTGCCTTTACAGGAGGTTCCCAGCGTCGAAGGCTATACCAGCATATTTACACTTCTTGCTTCAGCGGAACAGTCGGGGCTGATGACCGGTTCGGTTATCACTGCTGATAGCGGCCTGTCGATACGGGGGCTGGCCAAGCCCGGGGGTCGCGTCGGGGCGGCCGGGGGGGGCAAGTAATGCGTATCAGTCTCGAAGGCCGGGTGGCGGTGGTCACGGGTGCCAGACAGGGCATCGGTGCCGCGATTGCCGGAGCGCTGCTGGAAAGTGGTGCATCGGTAGTCATTACAGGCCGGGATTCTGCGCAGCTTGCTCAGAGCATACGGTCAATTTCCGTCTTGCATCAAGGAGATCTGCGCGGTTTCGTGGGGAATGTTGCGGACGAAGCGGATATTGACAGGCTGGTGCGCGAGGTGCCTCGCATCGACATTCTGGTGAACAATGCAGGGGGCTTTTTGCGGGCCGTTGACACCCAGCAGTCCTCATCCGACGAATGGCGGCAACAGCTGGACGTGAATCTGACCGGACCGTTTCTGATCAGCCGGGCGGTGCTGCCGGGCATGCTGGAGCGTAAATGGGGCCGCATCATCAATATAGGTTCCATTACCGCTTCCGCGCCCGCCCTGGGTAACGCGGTCGGATATGTGGCGGCCAAGGCCGGGCTTGTCGGCTTTACACGGCAACTGGCGCTGGAGGTGGCGCAGCATGGCGTAACAGTCAACGCTATTAATCCCGGTACGGTCGCCACCGAACACCTTCGCGACTATCTTTCTACCGAGGGCGCTGTCACTCACGATTCCCTGGCAGCGTCAATCCCGGTGGGGCGGTTGGGGACGCCCCAGGAAATCGCCGGAATCGTACCGTATATCGCTTCCGACCTTGGCGCCTTCATGACCGGCGCCGTGGTCGAAATCAATGGTGGAGCCTTGATGGCATAGCGCATGACGCTGAGTTCAACTAACAATATTTCTTAAGGAAACAGCATGTGGAATCTTGAGGGAAAAGTGGCCCTGGTGACAGGAGGAGCGGCCGGCATTGGACGCGCCGTCGTGGCTGCGTATGTGGCGCAAGGGATGAAAGTGGGTGTGCTGGACCGTAACCCCGACACGCTCGCCGCGCTATGCGATGAGTTTGGCTCAGCGGTGCACGGCACGGTGGGGTCGGTGGAAATCTTGGCCGACAACCAGCGCGCTGTCGATGAGGTGGTCAAGAAGTTTGGCGGCCTGGATGTATTCGTGGGCAACGCCGGCGTAGGGGCAGGCAACCTCAAGCTGGTGGATATTCCACTGGAACAGCTTGAAGCGGCAATCGACGAAATCTACGCGATCAACGTCAAGGGCTACCTGCTGGGTGCGCGCGCCAGTCTGCCGGCATTGCTCAAATCTCGCGGTTCCATGATTTTCTCGTGCTCGTTGGCCAGTTATCGGGCGGTGGACGACGGGGTACTGTATGTCTCTACCAAGCACGCCAACCTGGGCATTGTTCATCAACTGGCCTGGGAGTTCGCGCCGCATGTCCGCGTAAACGGCGTTGCAATCGGCGTAGCGCGTACCCGTATGGAAGGCCTGGAATGCATGAACCAGACGCCCATTGATGCCGTGCTTCCAGGTGCAGAAAAAGTCATCCCCATGGGCTTTATTCCCGAGCCTGAAGACTACGGTGGCGCGTTCGTCTACCTGGCCTCCGAAGGCGCCCGTCTGGTCACCGGCGAGTGCTTGTGGGCGGATAGCGGATTTGGCGTCAGGGGCATCGGCGCCGCCGCCGGTGGTGGCAATTTGCTGAACGTCGACCTTTAGTCGGTCGGGTACGGGCAAAGCGAGTCCGCCGCCCGTACCCATCTGTGGTCCCAGGCCCGATGCAAAGATGCCGGGCGTATAAGGAGTTCGACGTTATTATCGTAGGTTTGTCGAGCACGAGTTCTGGTTCGGCCTTTGGGACTGATTACAGGAGCAACTGAAAGTGGCAGGAAAAAGAGGGCATTCGGTAGACGAGATCTATCGCGTATTGGCGGACAGGATTATCAACGGCGTGTATATGCCGGGACGCAAACTGTCGCAGACGGATTTGGCCGATGACCTGAACGTCAGTCGGACGCCCTTGCGGGAAGCGTTGAATCGCTTGCAGCAAGCCGGCCTGGTGGTGGCTACGACGAATCGCGGTATGGAAGTCGCGCCCGTAACCTTCGAAGAAACCGAGCAGCTGTACGCGGTCAGGTTATTGATCGAGCCTTCTCTGGTTGCTGCCGTCACGCACAAGCTGACTGATGCTGACCTGGCCCAGATGTCCAGTGCATTGGCCAGCATGCAGGAAGGGGCCGAGCGGACCAAGGAATTTCAGAATGCGCATCATCGCTTTCACGAGGCGGTGCTTGTGTATTATCCCCCGGCCATCCGGGAGATGATCGAATCCATTTATCTGAAGATCATTCGCCATCAGCGCATTTACTTCAGCCGGCCACGCGCGCCGGAGGAGTTCTGCGAGATTGACCGGCTGCTGCTCAAGGCATCGAAGGCCCGCGACGGAGAACTTGCCAAGCACATACTTGAGTTTCACCTGATCGACGCAGCGTTGGGCCTGATGCTGGATGCAAATCCCGATTCCCGTCCCGCCGCTCTGGTCATCGCGGCTCAGGGCCTGGGCATAAAACTCGAGTTCAACAACGGGGGCGAAGCGTCGCGTGCCGCGCGGCTTTCATGGGTGAATGGCACAGCGACCAATGTCCCGCCGATGCGAACCGGAAACCTGATTTACGAGCCTGACAAATAGTGTGGATGCCGGCCGGCGCGCGAGGTGTCGCCTGGTAGCTGCACGATAAGATAACGAGGAGACACATGAACGTCATGAATACCGGCCACACACAATAAGCAGTCAAATTGCAGTCGGGCGCTGCCGCCACGCCCCAACCGGACGTACTGTTTCAGCCAGGGCAAATCGGCTGCTTGCAACTCAAGAACCGGATCATCAAATCGCCACAGTCCACTGGACTCTCCAATATGGACGGCACCGTGTCACAGCGTTCGGTCAATCATTACAAGCGGCTGGCCGAAGGTGGCGCAGGCCTGATCATGACCGACCTATATTGATGATGACGCGGCCAAGGCTATTCATTGCCAACTGGGCAATACGCATCGCGAGCATGTGCCGGGGCTTGGATGGCTGGTCGATGAGGTGCATGCGGCGGGAGCCAAGGTTGGCATGCAGCTCGCGCACGGCGGTCGGCAAAAATTTCTTGGTACGGCGCCCATCAAGGCCGCTTCCGATATTTCGTGGAGCGAAGTCGAGGCTCAATATGGCGTAAAGCCTGTGCCCATGACCATCGCCGAAATCAATCAGGTGATGGTCGACTTCGCAGATGCCGCAGTGCGCGCTGTGCAGGCACGCTTCGACCTGGTCGAGGTTCATGCAGGTCACGGTTACCTCATTACAAATTTCCTGTCGCCGTTCACCAACAAACGTAGCGATTAATATGGCGGGTCGTTCGAAAACCGTATCAAGCTGCTTATCGGAATCGTACAGAACATTCGTAGCAAAATTCCGCGTGAGACCCCTCTGAGCGTCCGGCTTTCCGTGGTCGACTATGAACAGGACGGCATTACTATCGAAGAGACGGTCGAGCTTTGTCGTCGCCTCGAAGCTGAGGGCGTCGACGTCATTCATTGCTCGGGGGGTCACCACGCACTGATGCAGTACGAAGTCAGCCCCTGGTACATGCCTCGTGTCTTGCACCGATGGGGGTGGGAACAGATCAAGGCCGCCGTCTCGATTCCCGTCATTGCCTCAGGTTCCATCGTGGCGCCTGACGTCGCTGCGGATATCGTTGCTTCCGGCAGTGCTGATTTTGTTTCGTTGGGCCGCCCTTTGCTGGCCGACCCGGATTGGCCGCTCAAGACGCAGCAGGGCCGCATGGACGACATCACACCCTGTATTCGCTGCAACGACGGTTGTTTGCATCGTGGGCTGAATGTCGGCCGCAGCGCAGGCTGCACGGTCAACCCTTCAATGGGTGAGGAGTATCGTTATCCCATCGAGAAAGCACAGCGTAGCGAACGGATTGCCGTGGTCGGGGGCGGACCGGCCGGCATGAACGCCGCTCGGGTGCTGGCCGAGCGTGGGCACCACGTCGTGCTGTTCGAGCAGGCCAGGCTGGGCGGCCAGCTCAACACAGCCGTCCGTCACGACCTCAAGAAAGACTTGCGCGCATTGCTGGCCCATTTGATCCATCGCCTGGAAGGTGTTCAGGTGGTGTCAAGACAGGTCACTGCCCAGGAGCTGGTATCGGCGGGTTTTGAGCGGGTCATGCTGGCCACCGGCCGAAAGCCGGTACCTTTCCAGGGGCCGGTCTCGGACGCCAGGGTACTCATGGCACATGAAATCTCCGACAGGTCCCAGGTCGAAGGCCCCGTCGTCGTGATCGGAGCAGGCATGACGGGCTGCGATACAGCTTTATGGTTGCAAGCTGCGGGCACTGGCGACGTAACCCTGATTGATTCTGCCGATAGAGTCCTTTCACAGGGGTATGTGTTTACGGACGAAATGGGCATGCCGGACCTGCTTTCCGATCACGGCATCCAGGTTAGAACCAATACCCGGGCCATCTCAATTGATAGTAAGGGCGTGACAGTGCAAGATGATCAGGAGCGTGAAGAAGTGCTTGCGGCCCGGACGGTGGTCGTTGCTTGCGGCTATGCGCCATGTACCGAACTTGCCGATGAACTTGCTACGTTGGCACCCGGCCTGCCAGTTCATCTGATCGGAACGGCCGCGCGTGACGGGCGTGTCATGGACGCGCTGCATGACTCATTCTTTGTCGCCAGGCGCTGTTGATCAGCCCGGCGGTATCTTGGCATTGGCCGGCCTGCATCCATAATTAAAAAATGCAGGCCGGCCATGATGCTGCATATCTAAAAAACCGCGCGTCAAAAAACACCCCAAAGGTTGGACTGATGTCCAACTTATGGGGTGCAGGTCAGACAGCAGACATTTTTGTCAATGGCGCAGCCTCAACCCATCTTGCACTGCGCTGCGTATGAGTCCTTGTGGTCCTTCAACGCTGTGCCCATGGGCTTGGCCACAATTTGACCGCCATCTTCGACGTACTGGTATATGTAGTAGTCCTGGATCGGCATATTGTTGTGGTTGAAGCTGAATGAGCCACGAACTGAATCGAATTCCGAGCCGGCCTTTTTCACCGCCTGGATAAATTTGGCATTATCTGAAACGTCACTATCCATGCTGCGAAGCGCCGTACTCAGCAATTGGGCGGTGTCGTAGCTGACGGCAGCCCAGTGGCTGGGAGCCCGCTTGTATTTTTCGGTGAACGCCTTGACGAAGGCCTTGCTGGCGGGATTGTTCAGCTCTGCATCCCAAACCACGCTGGTCGTAATGCCATTGGCACTGGGGCCAATGGCCGGAAGCGTGGTCGGGTCAACGGTAAATACAGAGAATACAGGCAAGGAAGGCAGCAACCCGGCTTGCGCGGCCTGCTTGGTGAAATTGATTCCCATGCCGCCAGGGTAGAACACAAACACGGCGTCAGGTTTGGCAAGCTGAATCTGGGTAATTTCGGCCGAAAAATCCGTCTGGCCCAGCTGTGTGTAGATTTCTTCTGCGATGTTGCCAGTGTAATGACGCTTGAAACCGGCAATCATGTCCTTGCCGCCCTGATAATTGGACGTCATGAGAAACACGTTGTTAAACCCCTGTTTCTTGACGTACTCGCCCATGGCTTCAGCCGGGGCGTCCGACGGGTAGGCGGTGACAAACACATTGGGCTGGCATTTTTCACCGGCCAGTACAGCAGGGCCGGAGAGGGTGGAAAAAACCACTTTGCCGCTTTCACTCAATCGGGGAAGGCTTGCCAGCAGCAACTGGGTTGAACCGGGGGCCACCATGGCGTCCACCTTTTCCTGCTCCAGCAGTCTGCGCGTGGCCTGCATGCTGATCTCGGGTCGAAACTGGTCGTCCTCGCGAATAACTTTGATCGGAACGCTTCCAGGCTGAGCGTTGGCCATTTCGATGCCCAGAATAAAGCCGTCGTATTGCTCCTGACCGAGCATTGCCGTCGGGCCCGAGAACGAGCCGATATAACCCACTTTGACTTCTGCTGAAACGCTATGGCCTGCCACTGCCAGGGCAAGGCCGGCAATAAGCTTGAAAGAAAATGACTGCATAGGTTGTCTCCGTAGTATTTTGCATACACTTTTGTATGTAATGCAAGAATACAGGAGCAGACTTTGCTCGAGAACACGGGGAATACCCTAAGTACGATTGGTATTCGGTGATGCCCGAAAAAAAGCCCGCCTTGAAAAGGCGGGCATTGTGATGCTGGTGCTCTGCGGGTACATCAACCGGTGCAGTTGCGCACCTTGTGTGTTTTAGCAGAAGGCCTGAATCCCGGTTTGTGCACGACCCAAAATCAAGGCATGGACGTCGTGAGTACCTTCGTAGGTGTTGACGACCTCGAGGTTGACCAGGTGACGCGCTACGCCGAACTCGTCGGAAATACCGTTACCACCCAACATGTCGCGAGCCATGCGAGCGATGTCCAGGGCCTTGCCGCAGGAATTTCGCTTCATGATCGAGGTAATTTCAACGGCGGCCGTGCCTTCGTCTTTCATGCGGCCCAGACGCAGGCAACCCTGAAGGCCAAGCGTGATTTCGGTTTGCATGTCGGCCAGCTTCTTCTGGATAAGCTGGTTGGCAGCCAGGGGGCGGCCAAATTGCTTGCGGTCGAGCGTGTACTGGCGGGCAGTATGCCAGCAGTCTTCGGCGGCCCCCAAGGCGCCCCAGGCAATGCCGTAGCGTGCCGAGTTCAGGCAGGTGAAGGGACCACGCAAGCCCGTCACACCGGGCATCATGGCGTCGGCAGGTACTTCGACTTCGTCCATGACGATCTCGCCGGTAATCGACGCACGCAGGCCGACTTTGCCATGAATGGCGGGGGCGCTAAGACCCTTGAGGCCTTTTTCAAGAATGAAGCCACGGATTTTGCCATCGTCTTCGCCGCCGACGACTTTAGCCCACACCACGAATACATCGGCGATAGGCGAGTTGGTGATCCACATCTTGTTGCCGGTAAGCTTGTAGCCACCGTCGATCTTGACGGCGCGGGTTTCCATGCTGCCAGGGTCGGAACCGTGGTTGGGTTCGGTCAGGCCAAAGCAGCCGATCCATTCGCCGGTAGCCAGTTTGGGCAGGTATTTCTGCTTTTGCTCTTCGGTTCCGAATTCGTTGATGGGAACCATGACCAGCGAGGACTGCACGCTCATCATGGAGCGATATCCGGAGTCGATGCGCTCGACTTCACGG
>JAJUGV010000132.1 GCA_029265795.1 Alcaligenaceae bacterium | reverse complement strand
CACGGGCGGACGGCGCGGTCGTGACTGACGAATAGGCAACCCCAGCTTGTGGGGGAGGACCACGCCCATGTCGACTATCCAGGCGTCGGTATCCAGAAATGGACAAGGGCTTACAGGTATTTCACTGTAAGCCCTTGATTTTATTTGGTCGGGGCGGCGGGATTCGAACTCGCGACCCTCTGGTCCCAAATTTTATATTTGCGGATTCCACTGAATTCAGAAAAAACAAAAAATCCAACTAAAACAATAGCTTGATGTCATTTTGCTAGTTTTAGTATTTTACAGAAACGTGCCGCTGCCGTAATCTGGTGTACCCATAGGTGTACCCATGAGAGAAAAACGGCATGACCCGATACCCCAAGGCAGGCAAGGGCCACAAGTGGACTGTTCGAGAGCTTAACGCTATCCCACCCGACTGGAAAGGAGACACCCTCAGCGACGGGGGCGGCCTGGTGGGCGAAGTGCGAGCAGCTGATGCAACGGTGTCAATCGCGTTTCGGTATGGTTTCAAGTGGCAGGGTAAGAAGGCGTGGTTCTACTGTGGCACCTGGCCGGCGGTGGAACTGGCAGAAATTCGCCGACGCCGTGATGATGCTCGCGATCAGGTGGCAGCCGGGATCAACCCGAACGACAAGAAACAGGCCGACCGCATCGAGGCTCAGAAAGCCATAGAAGCGACCCTGGAAGCCGAGCGGCGAGCACTGGAAGAACGCCGTACCGTGTCTGATTTATTCGAAGCCTGGGTGAAAAACGGGATCACGCATAAAGACGGAGGGGCCGACCTGCGCCGCCGATTTGAAAAGGATGTGCTGCCGGCCATTGGCAACAAGGCCGTGAAGGACGTACTGGCAGACGACATTCGGGGCCTGCTGCGTGACATGGTGGCCAAGCGGGGGGTGAACCGATCCGCCATTTTGCTGCTGGCCGATATCAAGCAGATGTTCCGCTGGGCGGGTGACGAGCAGCCCTGGCGGCGCTTGCTGATCGAGGGCGACCCGGCGAAGCGGATAAAGCCTGAAACCATCGTGACCCAGGATTACGACCTGTCGAACGAGAGAACCCGCATTCTGACACCTGAGGAGCTGCGCGAGCTGCGCGACATTTTCGAGAAGATGGAGCGCGAATACGAGGCGGCAACTGACAAGCGCAGCGCGACCCGACCACTGAAAAAGGAGACGCGGCTGGCCGTCTGGATCGCCCTGTCCACCTGCTGCCGAATCGGCGAGATTCTCAAGGCCGAGTGGGCGCATGTGAACCTAGAGACAGGCGAATGGATCATCCCACGGGCCAACTACAAGCGACAACGCAGCGACAAGCGGCCCGATTACCTGGTGCTGCTTTCACCGTTCGCACGTAAGCAATTCGCCGAGCTGAAAGAGCTGACCGGCAAGTCTGCCTGGTGCTTCCCTGCCCGCGACGGAAAAGGGCCGGTGAGCATTGCCACGGTATCAAAGCAGATCGGCGACAGGCAGATGAAGTACAAGAAGCGCAAGGCTTTGAAAGGGCGGCGCAATGACAACAGCCTGGTGCTGACGACCGGCCCCGATATCGAATGGACGCCGCATGACCTGCGCCGGACTGGTTCAACCATGATGCAGCGCCTGGGCGTATCGAACGATGTCAGAAACCTGTGTCTGAACCACTCCATCGGCAGCAAGATTGACCGCACTTATGGGGTGTATGACTTCGCGGAGGAAAAGCGGGAAGCGTGGGAGCGCCTGGGGGCCGAGCTGGAGCGGGTGTTGGGTTAGAACGGGATTTCGCCGGCGATGCTGGGGTGAACTGGCGGTTCCCACTCCGGCAACTGAACGCTTTCGTCCTGCGCCTTTGCGACAAGAAGTGGCCATAACTCACGCAGTTTGGTCCAGTCCACGCTATCTTCGCTTATTTCCCACTTATATTCAGCCCCTAACGTCCAGTAGCCCTTCCAGAGAAGGCCGTACTCTCGGATCAACTTCCAAAGTCGTTGTTCGTCGTAATTGAGTAAGGACGGCGCGTACAGGGCCAGCTTCACAAAGCGGTCTGCTTCATCCACGTCCCAAAGTGTCTCTGCCCAATTTGCAACGCTAGTATTCGCGTCAAGCCATGCATTTTTCAAAGAATCTTCAACAGCCCATTCTATGAAGCCGGAAAGGGTGCGCCGTTGGGTGCGCGCGGCGATCTCCGCTAGGTAGCGAAGTTTAGGTTCAATTCGCACCGTCACCGTCTCAGAGCGGGTGGTTTTCGCTCCACCGCCTTTCTTCGTAGCCATATCTCTCTCCGCTGTCAACGTTGAACAGATTGTACGTGTCTTCTAAGTTGACGCGCAATGTGAGACTGTGCATAATTCAATCGTCTTCTAATAGAAGACATGGTTTACATGAATTCATATAGTTTCTTAAGGAGCTACAAGAATGCAAGAGCTTGCCCCCCAACCCGTACCGGAACACATGATCTTTGACGACTTCGACACCATGAAGCAGTACACCGGCATGGGCCGTACAGCCGTTTACGCCGCCATCAAGAGCGCTGGCTTCCCGCAGCCGTACCAATTCGGCCCTCGCATCGTGCGCTGGAAGCGTATCGAGGTTCTGGAATGGATGGAAAGCCGCAAGCGCGGCACTCGCATGACGCCGGTGGCCCGTGCGCGTGAGCGTGAACAAGCGGTGGCGTAATGGCCGCCCCAATGAGAAACCCCGCCGAGCGCTGCAACGCTGGCGGGGCTGGAAAAGCACGACTTCATGGAGAAAATCGCATGATCCATTCTACCGTATCGACCCCTGACCCTGAAACGGCTTTCGTGGCCGGCTATACGGCATATCCGTTCACCTTCGAGACTGGCCGTAGGGCGGCGCAACTCTGGCTAACCGCTAAGAATCCGCCCCTGAGCCTGGCAGACTTCCGTGATAGCCGCTGGCGGGCGCATTCCTGCGGGCGCCATTGCGGGTGGCAAGAACAGGAGGCCTTCAATCAGGGCTTTTCCCGCGCCTTGGCCGAGCACATTGCAGGAGGTGGAATTCATGGTTAAGCAGGCCATGAGGGTATCGAAGCAGAACGCCTTGCAATCGGCTGTCACCAACGCGAACCGCTGGCGGGAGCAGCTGGCGCGTGTCCATGCGCTGGTGATGGGTGCCTTGGCCCTCACTTCCGAAGATGATCTGGACGCCCGGGAGCTGCTGGAAATGGCCTTGCAAGACTTGGAAGACGCCGACAACAGGCAGGCGCTCATGCGGGCGCTGGAGCTGGCCGGGGCGGAGGTGGCGACATGAACGAAAACACGAAGAAAGCCGCCATTCTCGCAGCACTGCGCCACGGGAGCCTGAACCGCTTCGAGGCCGAGCGCCTGGGCGACCATTGCCTTAACTCCACCATTGCCGAGTTGCGGGCCAATGGGTACGTGATCCATTCGTATCCGGAGATGGTGAAGACGCGATTCGGTCGGCGGGTGCGCGTGAAGCGCTACCACTTGATCCGGGGCGTTAATGGCTAGGACGGGCTTCCGTCGAGGTGTCCTAGAAGGGCTTGGGGGCTACGTCCCCATGCCTTACTCCGTACTGGATAGTGCCGCCTACCAATCGCTGAGTCCGTCAGCGGTGAAGTTGTTGTGGGACGTTTATCGGCAATACACCGGCCGGAACAACGGCAGCATGTCGCCATGCTGGGAGCTGATGCAACATCGAGGGTGGCGATCCCAAACAACTCTTGATAAAGCGAAGAAGGAGCTTCGCGCGAGCAGGCTCATTACTGTTACTCGCCAAGGCACCCGAGGGGTAAACGGCAAGGCTGAGTTATGGGCGGTCAATTGGCTGCGAATGGATTATCGGCCTGAATTCGATGTAAACCCGCAAGGGCAGGATTTCAAGGGCTACATCGACCTGAAGGTTAACCACGATGCCGAACAGGACGCCAGGAAGTTGCGACTGGTTCAAACGGCTGTGAAGGCCGCGCGAAAATCAGCATGATCGACCCCTTCACCCGGCCCGGCACTGTCCGGGCTTTTTTGCCCACAAAAATAATTCTTTCTATCCAGTTTCTGGATTCAAAGGAAAACGCGCCTCGAATGGTCGAGTAATTCGCAATGGGCGTGCTGAATCCGTGGAAGTGCGGGCGAATGAATCCAGTTTCTGGATTCAAAGACCGACGAAAACGGCCCGATTGAATCCAGTTTCTGGATAAAAGGAATCAATCGTGAATCACTGGAAAGCAAGTAAACATGCGGGTTTTAGGACATGAGCAACCAACTTGCATGTGCAACTTCATTGAATCCAGTTTCTGGATAACTTCTAGAACTGCCATCTATACGTGCCGGAATGATCACGCGGCACCCCCCCTGACAGCTTGCAGGCGCGTCAGCGACTCAAGCGGGCAGGCGACAAGCGGAGCGCGTCAGTATCACGCGTACCTGGTGCCCCCTTCAATTCTCCCGATTGAAACGGAAGTATTGAGCGGTGGCGGCGAAGCAGTCCCGTATTTCCCGAAGCGGTACCGAATCTGGGCCACCTTCCCGAGCTGCATCCAGTGCTGAATTTACACGCGGGCAGCATTGCGTAAAAGCGACAACAGGAAAAATCTTCATGCTCGTATTGTTTGCCTAAATTCGCGGTCAGAAAACGCTGTTTATTCAATGGCTTACGTGTGGTATTGGTGCCTTTGTTTGTCTCGTTCTTACAGGTGCCTGAACCATGAAACTACACGAAATCCGCGAGGCGAAAGCCGCCAAAGTCGCTGAAATGCGCGCGCTGCTGGACGCCAACAAAACCCTGACCGCTGACCAGCAAGCCGCCTTCGACAAGCTCAAGGGCGAAATCACTGAACTGGAAGCCCAAGAGCAACGCGCCAACTACCTGGCCGAACTGGAGCGCCGCAGCGTGGGCGAGCCGGTAGACAAGTCTGCTGCCGAGCTTGAAGCCCGTATCAGTTTGCTGGACGCGGTGAACGCGCAAGTCGAGAATCGCGCCCTGACTGGCGCACTGGCTGAGTTCAATCAAGAACAACGCAACCAGGGCGTACAGGCTCGTGGGGTGCTGGTGCCTGCTTCGATCTTTGAGAAGCGCGCCGCCAACACCACGACCACGGCTGACGGGATTGTTCCCGAGGACTTCCGCGCCGATCAATTCATCGGCTTGTTGCGCAACAGCGCCATTGTGCGCAGCCTGGGTGCTCGTACCTTGTCGGGCTTGCGCGGCAACGTGGTGATCCCTAAGCAGACCAGCACGACCGCTGCAACGTGGCTTGCCGAAGGCGATGCCCTGACCGATACCGACCCGCTGACGTTCGATACGGTGACGCTGCAACCCCGCCATGTGGGCGCACTGACCGAACTGAGCCGCCAACTGATCCAGCAAAGCAACCCGGATATTGAAGCCCTGGTGCGCGACGACTTCGTGAAAGTCATCGGCCTGGCCGTAGATCGTGCCCTGATTCACGGCGACGGCGTGAAAGAACCTGCTGGTCTGGTGGATACCGCCACGGGCACCGGCACCTTGGCAACCCTGACCTGGGAAGCTGTGCTGAAGGTGATTGAAGACCTGAACCTGAGCCATATCAGCCCGAACTACTGGCTGACGACGCCAGCGGTAGCAACCAAACTGCGCAGCACTTTGAAGGCCGCGTCTGCTGGTTCCGCCTACCTGATGGAAAACGGCCAAATGGCAGGTATTCCGGTGGCGGTGACGCAGCAACTGGACAACGTGATCGACAGCAACGATGACGTAGTGGCTGGCCGGGTGCTGGTGGGTGACTTCTCTGAGCTGCTGATCGGCACCTGGGGCGCGGTGGATATTTTGGCAAACCCCTACGGTGCGGCCTACGCGCGCGGTGGGGTGCAAATCCGCATCCTGACCACGATGGACGCAGCGGTGCGCCGACCCGAAGCGTTTGCCGTCATCGACGACGTGGCGATCTAACCATGACGATGCTGGAACGACGCGCCGCTACTTCCCTGACGGTGGCTAACCGCCGTCTGGTGGGGTATGCCGCGCGATTTAACACCGAGGCCCGGATTGCCGACTTTCGAGAGGTGATCCGGCCCGGTGCGTTCCGGCAGTCGCTGGCGTCTGGCCGTGACATTCTCTGTCTGCGCGACCACGACCCCGCCGTGCTGCTGGGGCGCACTAAGTCGAACACGCTGGAACTGAGGGAAGACGACGATGGGCTTTATTTCTCGCTCGCTGTACCCGATACGCAAGCTGGCCGTGATCTGCTGGCCCTGGCTGAACGTGGCGACCTGGGGGGCATGTCTTTTGGTTTTCGTGCGGTAGACGACGCCTGGGAAGGTGACCTGCGTGAGCTTCGACAGGTCGAGCTTCACGAGGTGTCAATCGTTCAGGCATTCCCCGCCTATGCCGCCACGACAGTTGAAGCCCGCAGCCTTCGACCCTTCGACGTTAACCGCGCTTGGCTGGAGACGATATGCTGAACAGGATCATGACGCGCCTGGGGTATGAGAAGCGATCCACGAATCAAGCGCCTGGGGGTGACAGCTACTGGCAGGACTTCGCGGCCCTGCGTACCGGCCCGGTGAACCCGCAGACGGCGCAAGGTATCAGCGCCGTTTTCGCTTGCGTGGCCGCGATCAGTGAGACGGTAGCGACCCTACCGCTTCACCTATACCGGGACACTGGCAACACGCGCGAGAAGGCCCGCAATCATCCGCTGTACCGGGTGCTTCACGATCAGCCGAACCCGGAAATGACCGCGATGGAATACCGGGAGCTTGCCACGGCTGAAGTGCTGCTGACGGGCAATCACTTCTCGCGGATCGTGCGAGGGCATGACGGCCAGGTGAGGGAGCTTTGGCCCCTGTCTAACGTACAGGTGTTGCGCCTGACGAATGACGCGCTGGCCTACGAATACACCGACCGCAAGGGCAAGGTGATACGCCTGCTGGAGCATGAGGTGCTTCACCTGCGCCATCGTATCGGCCCGGATGGAGTATTAGGTATCTCGCCTATCTCGGTAGCGCGTGGCGTCATAGAACTGGCTCAGAGTGAGCAGGAACACGGTACAGCCACCTTCCGCAATGGTGCCAAGCTCAACGGTGTGCTGGAGACCGCCGCAGTGCTCAAGCCTGAGCAGCGCCAAGCCCTGAAAGAATCCTGGGCGAATCAGTACGGTGGTGCTGGCAACTCAGGCAAGACGCCGGTATTGGAAGCAGGGCTGACCTACAAGCCCGTAAGCATGAGCCTTGAGGATGCCGAATGGATCGAAGCGCGCAAATTCAATGTGTACGAGGTGTGCCGCCTGTTCAGGGTGCCGCCTGTCATTGTGGGCGCGATGGAATCGGCCAACTACAGCAACTCGGTCGAACTGAATCGGCAATTCGTGACGCTGACGCTGCGCCGCTGGCTGACGATGTGGGAACAGGCCATAGCGTCTAAGTGCCTGACTGAAGCAGGACGCCGCACCTACTTTGCCGAGCATTCCGTTGAAGGGCTGCTGAGAGGCGATAGCACGACACGCGCCGCCTTCTACGCATCGGGCATTCAATCGGGCTGGATGAAACCATCTGAAGCGCGTGAGCTTGAGAACCTGCCGCCGCTGGACGGTATCGACGACTTTTCCACCAACGGTGGGAATCCCCCCACGACACCGACCGCACCGTACCCGAGCAAGGAGGCCGGAGAATGAGCAGGCCATCCAGACCGACCGGACGCGATGCTGACCCACGGCGCACGATACCGCTGCAAT
>JAJUGV010000035.1 GCA_029265795.1 Alcaligenaceae bacterium | reverse complement strand
CACTTTCCTTCCCCGAAGGTGCCGCCGCAACAGGCGCAGGCTGGGGAGTCGCTGCCGGCTTTGGAGCGGGTGGTTGCGGCTTCGGCACCGGTTTGGGCTGTGGCTTCGGCTGTGGCTTCGGCTGTGGCTTCGGTTTCGGCGGTTCCGGCTTCGGCTTCGGCTTCGGCGGTGGCGGAGGCTCAGGCTTAGGTGGAGGGGGAGGTTCCGGCGCGGGTGGTGGCGGAGGCTCACTGATCGCCTCCGGTTCGGGTTCGGGTTCGGGCTCAGGCTCCGGCAACGGTTCCGGCTCGGGAAGCGGTTCTGGTTCTGGTTCCGGTTCCGGCTCAGGAAGCGGTTCAGGCTCTGGAATCGGCTCCGGTTCCGGTTCGGGAAGCTCTTCCGGCTCAGGCTCCGGTTCCGCTGTCTCATTGGCCTCCGGCTGCGGCTCCATGACTGGTTCGTCGCCAGGGTTTTCATTCGGCGCGGCGTCCTCCACTTCGTCCGCCAGTTCGACGAAATGTATTTCAACGGTCTCGGGAAGCTCCACCTCGATCTTGCTCGGAGGGGCGGAGACGATCGCTGCCAGGATAGCGGCATGAAGACCCACAGCAACTGTGGCGCCGACGATGCGCACCGGGCCGATATTGAGCTTGGAAGAAGAAGACGAACGCGGCATTATCCAACTATTGCTAGGCATGTAGCAGCAAGACGCTGCCTGCGCCTGCCACGAGCTGAAATCGTATCACTAATACGAACCATTCGCAATTAATATTGATCAAGCTTCAGAAATCGTATTTCCAGCACCAGGAATCGCCGGAATTCCATAAGGGTTTCCATTCTAGTGTCTTGGATACAAAAGATTCGAAAATAAAGCGTGAACGTTACCGATCTGCCCTACACTAGATCGCTGCCACTCTAATGCGGCTTGCCCTGTCGCAGGCGCTAGTCTTTCCAAAAAGTGCACCAGTCGTGGCCGAAATTCCACTAAGCTCAATATTCACGCGGGTTTTCAGGGGTTTCCTGCTTGACAGTGCAGCGCGATAGCGGGCTTAATACGCGGTAGCCGTGTGGCGCACTCCCTGCCAGACTCGCATCTTGTCGACAGGAAGCCCAGGTCTCACTATCCAGGCCGCCCCCATGCGAACGGCTTGATGAATAAATTTTTAGGGGTAATCCTTAATGAACAAAACAGAGCTCATCGAACACATTTCCACGAAGGCAGATCTGTCCAAGGCTGATGCCGCCCGCGCGCTTGAAGCCTTCATTGGCGCAGTGACCACCACGCTCAAGCAAAAAGGCAGTGTCACTCTCGTTGGGTTCGGCACGTTTTCAGTTTCAGAGCGCGCCGCACGCACTGGCCGTAACCCGCGCACTGGCGAAGCCATCAAGATTAAGAAGGCTCGCGTGCCCAAGTTCCGTCCGGGCAAGGCACTGAAAGACGCTGTTAACTGATGTTTTGAAGCGGGCTTGCAAAGCAAGCTCGCTCTCGCTATAATTCTGTTTTTGCAGTTCAAGCCTTATTCAGCTTTTCAGTTGGTACCCAATATGGGTGCTTAGCTCAGCTGGTAGAGCGGCGCCCTTACAAGGCGTAGGTCGGCGGTTCGAACCCGTCAGCACCCACCACTAAAAGCATAGGCAATCAAGCACTTAGAAACTTCTAAGTGCTTTTTTTACGCCCTATCCCTTCAGGCCAGCGCCTGCTCAAAGTCGTGGATCAGGTCTTCAACGTCCTCGATCCCCACCGAGACCCGCAACTGATTATCGGATATGCCCATCTGCGCGCGCAGCTCAGGCCCCATTTCATAATAAATAGTGTGGGCTACCGGCAACATCAGGCTGCGGTTATCGCCCAGGTGGGTCGCCAGTACGAACACCTGCAGCCGGTTCATGAAGGCAAATAGATCAACATCGGCATTCAACTCCACGGCCATCAATGCACCATAGCGGCCGCCGAACAGCCGGTTGGCGCGCTCATGCTGGGGATGTTGCTCCAGGCCGGGATAGGTCACACGCGCCACACGCGGGTGGCCGGAAAGCGCTCTGGCAAGCGCCAGCGCGTTGTCACATGCCCGCCCCATGCGCAGGGCCAACGTTTCAGCGCCGGCCGCGATGCGGTGTGCCGCGTCGGAAGACAACGTGGCGCCCATGTCACGCAGCCCTTTCTTCTTGATCTGAGTCAGCCCCCAGCCTTGCGGCTTACCGCTACGGTAAACATCGGCAATATTCGGGTAGGCAGACCAATCAAACAGACCGGTATCCGTGACCGCACCGCCCAGTGCATTCGCGTGGCCGCCGATGTGCTTGGATAGCGAATTCACCACCAGACCCGCCTTAAAGGCCTTGCCCGGCCGCAGCCAGGGAGTGGACAAGGTGTTGTCTAAAACATAAAGCAGCTTTTCTTCGGCACACCAGTCGCCGATGCCGTCCAGGTCAGCGATATGGGTCCCCGGGTTAGCCAGGCTTTCCACAAACACCATTCGGGTATTGGGCCGCCGTGCCGCCTTAACCTGCTCGATGTCCGTAGCGTCCACCAGAGTGACTTCCACGCCCAGATTCTGCAGGGTGCCCAGCAGGCTATTGGTGTTGCCGAAAATGTACTGGCTGCTGATCAGATGGTCGCCCTTTCTTAAGAGCGTCAAAAAGACGGCGGACAGCGCCGCCATGCCAGTGGCGAACGTTACTGTATTGGCGCCCTCTTCCATTTGCGTAATCTTGGCTTCGAGCGCCGCGGTCGTGGGTGTGCCTTGCCGCGCATACGAGAAACCGGGCCGGCCCTGGAAGACAGCCACCAGATCTTCGACCTGATTGAAGGCATACTGCGCCGATGGATGAATGGGCTTGTGCACAGAGCCGGACTCGGTGCCCAGGCGACGGTCGGAGTGCAGAATGCTGGTAGTGAAACCGTTCATAGACATGATGTAGATACAGTAAGTAAAAGGTGGGTGGGCCGCAATATTGAGAAGCCGAACGGTTGCAGGCCCGGAACCAGGGGTTGTTTGGCGTCAGCGGCTCAAGCGCTGTCTGACGGTCTCGTACAGGCAAACGGCACTCGCCACACTCACATTCAGGCTCTCGACTGAACCCAGCATGGGAATGCGCACCAGCTCGTCACAGGTTTCCCGGGTCAGACGGCGCATGCCCTCGCCCTCGGCGCCCATCACCCATGCCATGCTGCGGCTGCCGTCGACTTGATGCAGGCCGGCGTCGGCCTGGTCGTCGGTGCCCACCAGCCACACATCACGCTCCTTCAGCCCACGCATTGCACGCGCCAGATTCGTCACCATGATGTACGGGACGGTTTCTGCAGCGCCGCAGGCAACACGCCGCACGGTGGCGTTCAGACCCACCGCCCGGTCGCGCGGGGCGATCACCGCATGCACGCCGGCAGCATCCGCCGTACGTAGGCAGGCGCCCAGGTTGTGTGGGTCAGTCACACCATCCAGCACCAGCAGCAGTGCGGGTTCACCACGTTCTTCCAGTTCGTCCAGCACTTCGTCGACATCGACTGCCAGCACGTTGGCCTCGGCAAGTGCCACCACGCCCTGATGACGCATACCCCCGGCCATGCCATCCAGCCTTGCAGCCGGTACCGCACGCGGTTTGACGCCCGCCGCCTTGGCTTGCTCCAGCAAGCTTTGCATGCGTTTGTCGCGCCGCGACTCGTCAAAATAGAATTCCTTGATGGAGGCCGGTGCATGGCGCAGACGCGCAATGACGGCATGAAAACCGGCCAATACCTGTGACGACATGATTCCCTCGGAATGGTACGCGTGGGGAAGCGCCCAGCTTCCCCTTCGAGAGGCATTTTAACGCCGTGGCGAGTCGGACTTCTTTCCGCCGGCCCCAGCCTCTTTTTTACGAGCCGCCCGCTTGGCTTCCGCGCGGCGTTGGCTGGCGGTGGTGCCTTTAAGCGCCTCCGGCTTGGGGGGCGCCGCCCGCTTAATACGCCGCGGGGCGTCGGAGGTGTCGGCCGCCGTCAACGACTTGAAGCTGGTGCCCTTTACCAGGCGAAATTCGATACGACGTGCTTCCAGATCGACCCGCGCCACCTGTACCTGAACGGCATCGGTCAGCCGATAGCGCATGCCCGTGCGTTCGCCGCGCAGCTCGTGCGCCGCCTCGTTGTACTGGAAGTAATCGGACCCCAGCTCCGAGACATGCACCATGCCTTCCACGAACAAGGTTTCCAGCGTGATGAAGAGCCCGAAAGGCGCCACGCCGGTCACACGGCCGCTGAAAACTTCGCCCACATGCTCTTTGATGAACCAACACTTGAGCCAGGACTCCACGTCGCGCGAGGCATCGTCGGCGCGGCGTTCGGCGGCCGAGAGCACCAGGCCCAGCTTTTCCCAGGTGGCTTGTTCGTGCTCGTCGGCAGGCAAGGCCATCGAAGCGGCGACATCGTGCACCTTGGGCACATAGCGCTTGCCCTTCAGAGTGCCCTTGATAACGCGGTGTGTAAGCAGATCGGGGTAGCGCCGTATGGGCGAGGTGAAGTGCGCGTAATGGTCGTAAGACAAGCCGAAGTGGCCCGTACGCTCCGGACTGTAGATGGCCTGTTGCAGTGAACGCAACGCCATGGTTTGGATGATCTCAAAATCCGGCCGGCCACGCGCCTGCTGCATCAGACGCGCGTAGTCTTCAGTACCCGGGTCATCGCCGCCTTCCAGGTTCAGGCCGATGGTAGCCAAATACGCGCGCAGGGTTTGCAGCTTTTCAGGGGTCGGACCCTCGTGAACCCGGTACAGACCGTGGCGCTTGTTGCGGGTCATGAATTCAGCGGCGCAGGTGTTCGCCGCCAACATGCATTCTTCGATCAGCTTATGTGCATCGTTGCGCACGTAGGCTTCGATGCGCTCGATACGCCCCAAGGGGGTGCAGACGATACGGGTCTCAACCGTATCAAAGTCAATGGCGCCGCGCTTGACGCGCGCGGCGGCAAACAGCTGATAGAGCTCGTGCAGGTCTTGCACATGAGGCAGCAGCTCACCTAGTGAGGCAGCGGCCGGCCCGTTGGGCTGCTGTAGGGCTTCCCACACCTGGGTGTAGGTACAACGCGCATGGGAATGGATGACCGCGTTGTAGAACTGATATGCCGTGATCTGCCCCGCCTTCTGGCCGCTGCCGGCGATGACCATATCGCACACCAGCACCAAACGGTCTACGCCTGGGTTCAACGAGCAGATGCCGTTGGACAGGGCCTCCGGCAGCATGGGAATCACCCGCCGGGGGAAATACACGCTGGTGCCGCGTTCCAATGCATCGACATCGATCGGGTCGCCGGGCCGCACATAATGGCTGACATCGGCAATGGCCACCAGTAAGCGCCAGCCCGCACGGCGACGCTTTTCAGTGCCTAGGTTCACCGGCATGCAGAAAACCGCGTCGTCGAAGTCGCGCGCGTCTTCGCCATCGATGGTGATAAACGGCACATCGCGCAGATCGACGCGGCCTTTGATCTCGGACGGCTGCACCTGCTGAGGTAGCTTGGACGCCTGACCCATCGCCCCTGCGGAAAACTCATGCGGCACGCCGAATTTACGCACCGCAATTTCGATTTCCATGCCGGGGTCGTCGATTTCACCCAATACTTCTATGACACGCCCAAGTGGTTGAGTATGGCGCGTGGGGTGTTGCATGATTTGCACGGTGACGACCTGGCCGTGCTCGGCACCATTAATTTCTTGAGGCGGAATCAGAATATCGTGCTTAATGCGCTGGTCTTCCGGCACGACGATACAGGCGCCCCGTTCGCGCAGGAACCGGCCCACCAGCTTATCGGTGCGGCGCTCTAGGACTTCGACAATCAGCCCTTCTAGCTTGCCGCGGTATTCGCCCTCGACTTTGGCCAGGACCCGATCGCCATGCAGCACCTTCAGCATTTCGCGTTGAGGCAGGAAAAGATCGGGCCCGCCGTCGTCTCGTAACAAGAAACCGAAGCCGTCACGGTGGCCTTGTACCTTGCCCGGAATGAACTCCAGCTTGGTGTTGACCTGAACTTTGCCCTGCTTATTTACGAAAATCTGGCCATCGCGCTCCATGGCACGCAGCCGTCGCTCAAAACCAATGGACAAGGGCACCCCGGCATCAAGAGCACGTGCAAGTGCTTCCAGCGCCATAGGTTTGCCGAAGCGGCGCAGCTCTTGCATGATGGCTTCCCTGCTAGGGACTTCCGGGTCGAAGTCCGGTGGAAGATCCATCGCGCCGACGACGATTTCCGCGTTACTGCTTTTTTTTGATCGTTTACTCAAAGGGGTTTCCGTTTCTTTAAAAACCGCGCTATACTTCGCACCTTCTTTGGAAGTGGCAGCGAAGCTGCTGTTTCGGCAAGTCCATAGCATACACGCTAAGCCCAGGTGGCGGAATTGGTAGACGCGCATGGTTCAGGTCCATGTGCCGCAAGGTGTGGAGGTTCGAGTCCTCTCCTGGGCACCACCGCTTGACGAACAACAGTCTCCTGCTATAATTTACTTCTTGCTTCTGAGGTGTTTAGAAGTAAGTGAAGTACGCAAGAAAAAAGCCCAGGTGGCGGAATTGGTAGACGCGCATGGTTCAGGTCCATGTGCCGCAAGGTGTGGAGGTTCGAGTCCTCTCCTGGGCACCAGCCGCTTTAACAGAAAACCCAGCTAAGTCAGGCGATTTAGCTGGGTTTTTTGCGTTTGGTGCAAAGGCGTTGCCGACTGCATAGGTAATGTGACTAAAGAAACACTTACACATTTAAAGAAAAAAATGCGTTACATCGGGGTTCTCCAGGATTAGAATTTATTCAAGTGCCGGTCTTGCACTCTAAAAACCGGCCAAGCAGGCACAGACCTGACGCAGCAACACCCAAGGAGACAATGCCAACATGGCAGCTTTGGAAGAGTCTGCATTCACATGGCCGCTCGGCCTATCCCATACACAGCGCCGCTCGGCGTTGCCCGTCCCTACATTCCATTATTTATTCTCTGGTCAGCCGTTTACGCGCTGGCATGATTCTTGCTTATCCCGGCCCACGAAGTACCCCGCCCAGTGCGGACAGAAGGAGGCGACGCCTATGCAGGCGCTCGACCATCACACCCATAAGAGGAGACATCTCAATGGCGGATCATCCATCGTCAAATAACGCCTACTGGAAAGCCAATCTCAGAATCATTGGCATTAGCCTGGTTATCTGGTTTGTGTGTTCCTTCGGCATGGGCATCATCCTGCGCCCTGCACTGTCCGGCATCATGGTGGGCGGGGCGGATCTGGGCTTCTGGATGGCGCAAAACGGTTCTATCTATATTTTCATCATCCTGATCTTCGTCTATGCCAAGGTAATGAACCGGCTGGACCGCGAACACGGCGTGGAAGAGTAAGGGGTGAACCATGAGCCAATTTACTCTCAACCTCATTTTCGTCGGCGCAACCTTCCTGCTTTACATCGGCATTGCTGTATGGGCCCGCGCCGCTTCCACCGCCGAGTTCTACGCTGCGGGACGTGGCGTACACCCAGTCGCCAATGGTATGGCCACAGCGGCAGACTGGATGTCCGCGGCGTCCTTCATCTCGATGGCGGGCATTATTGCTCTGGCTCCCACCGGCGGGTACACGCAGTCGGCGTTTCTCATGGGCTGGACGGGGGGCTATGTGTTGCTGGCGATGCTGCTGGCGCCGTATCTGCGTAAGTTCGGTAAGTTCACCGTACCGCAATTCATCGGCGATCGTTTCTATTCGAACGCCGCACGCCTGCTGGCGGTGATCTGCCTGATTGTTATTTCCATCACATATGTGATCGGGCAGATGCGGGGGGTCGGCGTGACGTTCTCGCGGTTTCTTGAAGTCTCCACCGACATGGGTCTGTATATCGGCGCGGCCATTGTGTTCGTCTATGCGGTGTTCGGCGGGATGAAGGGCATCACCTACACGCAGGTGGCGCAATACGTTGTGCTGATCATTGCTTATACGATTCCGGCGATTTTCATTGCGCTTCATCTGACCGGCAGCGTCCTTCCACAGCTGGGTCTGATTGGCAGCTACGCGCCCGGCGGGGGAGAGATCAGCTTTCTTGCCAAGCTTGACCAGGTAGTGACGGAACTTGGATTCACCGCCTATACGGCAGACACGCCGAATCGGCTCAATATGTTCCTGTTCACGCTGTCGCTGATGATCGGCACCGCGGGCCTGCCACACGTCATTATTCGTTTCTTCACGGTGCCACGCGTGGCTGACGCACGGTCTTCGGCGGGTTGGGCACTAGTGTTTATCGCCCTGCTCTACACCGTCGCGCCCGCTGTGGGAGCGATGGCGCGCCTGAACCTCACCACCACGATGTGGCCCGCCGCCATCACCGCCACTGCGACGTCCGGCCCTGCGATTTCCCGTGCTGACATCGATTCCCGGCCCGAGCTGTCCTGGATTCGAACTTGGGAACAGACGGGTCTGCTGGACATCGAAGACAAAAACAATGACGGCATGATCCAGTACTACAACGACAAGGCTCCGGCCGACCACCCCATCAGTAAGTTGGCTGCGGAGCAAGGCTGGCAGGGCAACGAATTGGTGAAGGTGGACAACGACATCATGGTGCTTGCCAACCCGGAAATTGCTGCCCTGCCGGGATGGGTGATTGCGCTGGTGGCTGCGGGGGCGTTGGCGGCGGCGCTTTCTACCGCTGCGGGTCTGTTGCTGGCGATCTCTTCTGCTATCTCTCACGACTTGATCAAGGGGTCAATCAAGCCCGACCTGACAGAAAAACAGGAGCTTACAGTAGCGCGTATCGCCATGACTTTCGCCATTATCGTCGCCACGTGGCTGGGGTTGAACCCCCCCGGGTTCGCGGCGCAGGTGGTGGCGCTTGCGTTTGGTTTGGCCGCCGCAACGATCTTCCCCGCACTGATGATGGGCATCTTCTTCAAGCGCATCAACAAGGAAGGAGCGATGGCGGGTATGCTGGTGGGTCTGATCTTCACCGCGGTGTACATCTTCATCTACAAGGGATGGTTCTTTATTCCAGGCACCAATAGCCTGCCGGACACACCCGATAGCTATTTCTTCGGGATTTCGCCGCTATCCATCGGCGCGGTCGGCGCTTTGATCAACTTCATCGTCGCCTTTGTTGTGGCGTCTGTCACCAAGGCGCCACCCGAGGAGATTCAACATCTGGTCGAATCGATTCGTGTACCCAAGGGGGCCGGCGCGGCTACCGGTCATTGACCGCGTGTCAATCCCGACTTTGAAATGCGAAACACGGGTGCCTATGCACCCGTTTTCGTCCAGGCGAACATGAGCCCGAGCGTTGCCGAAATCGTCGAGTTCCTTACCACTGTGCCTCCTTATGACATTCTGCAAAAGGAGGAGCGGGAACGCATGGCGCGGCAAATGAGTTGTCGCGATTACCCTGCGGGCCAGGTGGTGTATCAGGTGAACGATCTCTTGGGCGGGGTCTTCATTTTGATGAGCGGTGAGGTCGAGACGACCGATCGCTACGGTGCTCTGGTGTCCCTGGTGGCCGCGAGAAACACGTTCGGTGAACGAGGCTTCCTGCGTGACGGCCATGCCGCCACCACCGCCCGAACCACGCAAGACTGTCGGGTACTGCAAGTGCCGGCCGCTGAATTCCGCCGTCTTCTGGAGTCTTTTCCTTCGGTCAGACGCTTCTTTCAACGGGGCCACCCGTATTTTTCACGTAGTGCGGACATTTCCACTCATAAGGTCTCTGAACTTATCGCCCGCGCACCGCTATCCTGCTCTCCGTCAACGCCGGTGGCGGAAGCCGCCCGACTCATGCGCGAGAACCATGTGTCTTCCCTCGGGGTAACCCAAGACGGCACAGATATGCTGGTGGGCATCATCACCATTCGCGATCTCGCCAATCGAGTGCTGGCCGAGAACCGCGCCCCTGACACACCCGTCAGCCAGGTCATGAGCACGAACCCGGCCTCTCTTACTCCGAACTCGCTGGGCTCAGATGTGCTGCATCTGATGCTTGAGAACCGGGTCGGGCACCTGCCTGTGCTGGATCAAGGCCGCTTTATCGGCATGATCACGCAGACCGACCTCACCCGCTTCCAGGCAACCAGCTCAGCAGCCGTGGTAAAGGAAATCGCCACCGCTCGCAGCGTGGAAGATATGCAGCGCGCCGCCGAACGCATCCCTGCACTGTTAGTTCAATTGGTGGCAGCCAATCAGGCTCACGAAGTCATCACACGGTTGATTACCGATGTAGCCGACACCATCACACGGCGGCTTCTGGCTCTGGCGGAAGAGGAACTAGGCTCACCGCCCGTTCCCTATCTGTGGCTTGCCTGCGGCAGCCAAGGTCGGCAGGAACAGTCGGGCGTCTCAGACCAAGACAACTGCTTGTTCCTGGACGACACCGTGACGCCTGACGACATGCCCTATTTCGCCGCCCTTGCGCAGCGCGTGTCCGATGGGTTGAATGCCTGCGGGTACGTGTATTGCCCCGGTGACATGATGGCGACCAATCCGCGCTGGTGCCAGCCGCTAAAGGTATGGCGCGAGTACTTTCATTCGTGGGCGGTGACGCATGAACCGGCCTCACAAATGCTGGCTTCTGTCATGTTCGATTTACGTCCTATAGGCGGTACGGCCGGCCTGTACCACGATCTTCAAGCCGAAACCTTGGCCGAGGCGTCGAAGAATTCCATCTTTGTCGCTCACATGATTGCCAATAGCCTGAAACACGTGCCGCCCTTGGGCCTGATCCGTGGCTTTGCCACCCTACGTACGGGGCCATATCGCAACCATATCGACATGAAGCACAATGGCGTCATACCGGTAACCGACCTGGCCCGTGTTTATGCCCTGCGGGGGCGCATTACAGAAGTCAATACCCGCGCCCGCCTGCTCGCCGCCGAAGAAGCGGGAGTGGTATCGGCGGCCGGCGCCCGCGAACTGGTTGACGCCTACGACGCCATTGCGATGCTGCGATTGCAGACGCAGGCGAATATGGTGAAGCAAGGCCGAGACATCACCAACTACCTCGCGCCTGCTGAGTTGTCTGATTTCGAACGCAACTATTTGCGTAATGCATTTATTGTGGTGCGCACCATGCAGTCGGCGATCGGACATGACCAAGGAGTTCTACGGTGAAGTGTTTCAATCGTCAGAGATCAGCGAAAGGGGAACGGCCTTATGTGGGTTGATATCCTTTCCATGGCCGCAATCGGCGTACTCGTAGCATGCGCGATCTTTATTGTGCGCCGTGTGCTGAAACAGCGTGGGCACCGCATCCCACGCTGGGCGATGCCCGCCCTGATCGGTGCCGGCATGATCGGCTATAGCATCTGGAATGAGTATTCGTGGTTCGATCGCATTACGTCGCAACTGCCCACGACAGTCGCTGTCGTGGGGCAGGGCCAGCGTAGCGATTTCTGGGCGCCTTGGACGTATCTCTGGCCTGTCACCACCCGCTTTATGGCGATGGACATGCAAAACCGGGTCGCTTCGCGCCAACTGCCCGGCCTGGTGGTGACTGAGCTGTTGCTGGTGGAACGCTGGCAGGCCACGCGTAAGGTGCATCTGGCCTTTGACTGTCACGAGCGCCGCCGCGCCGATCTTTTCGGCCAGGCGCGCATTGAGGCGGACGGTACGCTCTCCGGCGCCAAGTGGCAGCCCGTAGCGCCTGACGACCCCTTGCTACGTGCCGCGTGCGCGGCTCGCGTAACTTAAGGCGTGAACTGTTAGGCGGTACGTATCATGCCTCAAACCCTGTCCCGGCTTCACCTTTCCCTGCGACGCTTCAGTCTGAGGCAGCGCATTTTGTTGCTTTTCGCCGGGTTAGCAGGTGCAGCCATGCTAGCGTTGCTATTGGGGCTGTATCTGGGCTACGCCAAACACAACAACCCCTGGGCACTGGACGCACTCATAGTGGGCGGTGTGCTGTCGGGCTGCGCCATTCTCGCCCTCGTGGTGGGCATGTGGCTGCTTTTCGACGAACATGTAGCCAAGCCCCTGCAGCGCCTCGCCGGCGAGCTGCGCACTCGGGCGCACACCACGGTCGGCGCCGAACTTGAAGATCTGGAAGCGCGTCATCTGGGTGATCTCGCACCCGCCGCGGCGGCTCTCATGCGTCATCTGAATGAAACTCGCAATGAGCTGGCCGAAACGATTGCCCGGGAAACCGCGCGCCATGTCGAGGAAAAGCAGCGCCTGCTTGCGCTGCTTTCTGAACTACCGGTTGGTCTGCTGGTATGCGGTGCGGGGCATAACGTGGTGCTGTATAACAGCGCGGCGCAAGCACTTCTGTCAGAAAGCGACGGTTCAGCCCAGAACCTGGCCGGCAGACAGCACCATGATGTATGCGACCCCGCCGGCGCCGGCCCGATCTGTCTAGGCCGCCCGGTGTTTGATTATCTGGATGAAGCCGCCGTGCGTCAGGCGATTCACGCTGTTAACCAGACGCCTGCCTCGAATATCGAACTTAGTTTTCTGTGCCCCACGCAGGGCAGGAGCCCGCCTCTTCAGGCGCGGATACGGTTGTTGAGCGACCGGCTTACCGACGCCGGCCGCGCGGGCGGTTATATGCTCACCCTTCAATCGGCCGGCCCCCTTGAAGAATCGACTGTATCTGATCGTCTCGTCTACGACTTCGATCTGCTCACCCGCGAGCTGCACACCGACATCGCTAACACGCCGCTTGATGCGCTTAGTTATGTCGTGCTGGACACCGAAACCACAGGCCTACGCCCCGACCTGGGAGATGAAATCGTACAGCTGGCTGCAGTACGCATCGTAAATGGGCGGCGCATCAAAACTGAAGTGCTCAATACCTTGGTCAATCCGGGTCGGCCGATACCACTTGCCTCTTCCCGTATTCATGGAATTTCCGACGACATGGTGGCCGACGCCCCGGGGATTGAGCAGGTCGGTAGGCGTTTGCATCAGTTTTCCAGGGGAGCCGTACTGGTGGCCCACAATGCCGGCTTCGATATGGCGTTTCTGCGGCGAGCTGAACCGCACATCGGCTTGCGCTTCGACCACCCCGTCCTAGATACGGTGCAGCTCTCTGCGGTGGTCTTCGGCACAGCCCAGAGTCACAGCCTGGATGTACTGGCCGCGCGCCTGGGCGTCTCGCTTCCTGCGGCGGTGCGCCATACTGCCTTGGGCGACGCCACGGCGACCGCGGAAGTGCTGCTTAAATTGCTGCCGGCGCTACAGGCGCGGGGGCTGCGCACCTTTGGCGAACTCGAAGAAGAATGTCGCCGTCATGGCCGCCTGACTACCTGAATGGGCCGACTGCATCAAGGCGTAAACGCACGCGGCAGTTATACTTTCAGCAAGTTGTAACGCAATTTGTTATTCCGGTGGCAGCCGGTCCATTCAAGGCGGTTTCATGGCCAGAAATCAAAAGAAATCACGAACTTATTTCGTTGTTGCAGCGCTTGCAGCCATCGCGCTGCTTGGGTGGCTGGGGTGGAACAGCTTGCACGACGACGGCCCCGGGCCCGGGTTCGCCAGTGGCAACGGCCGCATTGAAGCGACCGAAGTCGATGTCGCGACCAAGCTTGCCGGGCGTATCGAAGAAATTCTGGTGAAGGAAGGCGATTTCGTGCAGCAAGGCCAGCCCCTGGCCCGCATGCAGGTAAGCACGTTAGAAGCCCAACTGGCCGAAGCCCAAGCAGTACACCAAGAAGCCATCCACGCCATTGCGGCAGCCAAGGCACAGATTGCCCTTCGCAAAAGCGACGTCGCCGCAGCCCAGGCGCTGGTCATGCAGCGCCAAGCTCAGCTGGATGCCGCCAACCAGCGCCTGAAGCGCTCGCAGTCGCTCGCCGGCCAGGGCGCCACTTCCCGACAACAGCTTGACGACGACCGCACGGCCTTCCTCGGTGCCGAGGCGGCTCTAACTGCGGCGCGTGCTCAGGTGGTCGCGGCCGAAGCCGCCGTCCAGGCAGCCGAGGCCCAGCATATCGGGGCGGAATCAAGGGCCCGGGCCGCCGCCGCCACCGTCGCGCGCGTAGAAGCGGACCTGGCCGACTCCATACTGCGCGCGCCGCGCGACGGCCGCGTGCAGTTTCTGGTTGCCCAGGCCGGTGAAGTGCTGGCGCCAGGCGGCAAGGTCATGAACCTGGTCGATCTGTCTGATGTCTACATGACCTTCTTCCTGCCCGAAGTCGAGGCCGGCCGTTTAGCGCTCGGCGGCGAAGCGCGCATCATTCTCGACGCCGCTCCACACTACATCATTCCCGCCGAGATCAGCTTCGTTTCCAGCACCGCTCAGTTCACACCCAAGACAGTCGAAACCGCTAGCGAACGCCAAAAACTCATGTTCCGTGTCCGCGCCCGCATCTCCCCTTCCCTGCTCAAACAACACCTCGAATACGTCAAAACCGGCCTCCCCGGCGTCACCTGGGTCAAACTCGACCCCGACACCGCCTGGCCTGATAACCTAAACTGGGGTCTGACCCCAGTTAATCCATGACGGTTGGGGTGCTGCGGGGGGTGAGTCTGCGCTACAAGAAGACGGTGGCGCTGGATGAGGTATCGCTGGAGATTCCAGCGGGGTGCACAACCGGCTTGATCGGGCCCGATGGGGTGGGTAAGTCCAGCCTGCTGGCGCTGATTGCCGGTGCACGGCAGATTCAAGAAGGTAGCGTGCATGTGCTGGGGGGCGATATGGCCGACAAGCAGCATCGCAAGCGCACGTGCCCGCGCATCGCCTACATGCCGCAAGGGCTGGGGCGTAATCTCTACCCCACCTTGTCGGTAGAAGAAAATCTGCAGTTTTTCGGCCGCCTGTTCAATCATGATGCCGCCGAAAGGCGCCGCCGCATCGATGAACTCACACGCAGCACGGGGCTCTTCCCCTTTCTCGACCGACCGGCAGGCAAGCTTTCCGGGGGCATGAAGCAAAAGCTCGGCCTATGCTGCGCGCTTATTCACGACCCCGATCTGCTGATTCTTGACGAGCCCACCACCGGCGTCGACCCGCTGGCCCGGTCACAGTTTTGGGACCTCATCGCCCGCATCCGCGCCGAGCGCCCCGGCATGAGCGTGCTGGTGGCCACAGCATATATGGACGAAGCCCAGCGCTTCGATCACCTGGTAGCCATGGACGCCGGACAAATTCTAGCCACCGGCACGCCTCAAGAACTGCTGGCCCGCAGCGGCAGCAAGACGCTGGAAGAGGCCTTCATCGCGCTGCTGCCGGAAGAAAAGAAGAAGGGGCATGCCCCGGTCGTGATACCACCCCTGCCGGAAACTGTACAGAGCGAAGACGACATCGCCATCGAGGCCGAAGGCCTCACCATGCGTTTCGGCGATTTTGTGGCCGTGGATAACGTCAGTTTCCGCATCCGTCGCGGTGAAATCTTCGGCTTCCTGGGCTCTAACGGCTGCGGCAAAACCACGACCATGAAGATGCTGACCGGCCTGCTTCCCGCCTCGGAAGGGCGCGCCTGGTTATTCGGCAACGAAGTGAATCCGAAAGACATGGCCACCCGCGCCCGCGTGGGCTATATGTCGCAGTCCTTCTCGCTTTACAGCGAGCTCAGTGTTCACCAGAACCTGATGCTGCACGCCAAGCTCTTTCACGTGCCCGTCGAAACGCGCGCCGCGCGAGTGGAAGAAATGCTGGATCGCTTCGGCCTGCAGCAGGTGCGCGACGACCTGCCCTCCAGGTTGCCTCTGGGCATCCGCCAGCGTCTGTCACTGGCGGTGGCGATGGTACACAAGCCGGAAATTCTCATTCTAGACGAACCCACCTCCGGCGTTGACCCCGTTGCCCGCGACGCTTTCTGGCGCCACCTGGTTGAGCTTTCGCGCCGCGACCAGGTCACCATATTCATTTCCACCCACTTCATGAACGAAGCCGAACGCTGCGACCGGATGTCGATGATGCACGCCGGCAAAGTGCTCGACAGCGACCGCCCGGCCGCTCTAGTGGAAAAGCGCGGCGCCCGCAATCTGGAAGACGCCTTCATTGGCTACTTGCTGGAAGCCAGCGAGGAAGACGCACCGGCCACCGCAACGCCACCCGCCGCCCCCCCCGCACCAACACCGCGCACCGGCCAGGCCCCCAACAACGGCGATTCCGAGCCGCCTTCCTTCAGTCTGGCCCGGCTTATGAGCTACTGCTGGCGCGAATCTCTGGAGCTGCGTCGCGACCCCATCCGCGCCACGCTGGCGCTGGCCGGTTCGCTGATACTGATGATGGTGATCGGCTTTGGTATCAGCCTGGATGTCGAAGACCTGAGCTATGCCGTCCTCGACCGCGACCAGACTTCAATGAGCCATAGCTACGCACTGAGTCTGTCCGGCTCCCGTTATTTCACGGAAAAAGCCCCCATCAGCAGCTACGAAGAGTTGGACCGCCGCATGCGTAGCGGCGACATCGCCTTGGCCATTGAAATTCCGTCGGGCTTCGGCCGAGACATCAAACGCGGCGCCGCAGTGCAGATCGGCGCCTGGGTCGATGGCGCCATGCCGACCCGCGCGGAAACCCTGCGCGGTTATGTCGAAGGCATCCATCGCCACTGGCTGGCGCAGACCTTCCCACAACTGGCAAATGTCGCCATCGCGCCGAATATCGAGACCCGCTTTCGCTATAACCCCGATATCCGCAGCCTGCCCGCCATCGTGCCCGCCGTGATCCCTCTACTGTTGATGATGCTGCCGGCCATGCTGTCGGCGCTTTCCGTCGTTCGGGAAAAAGAGCTCGGCTCCATCACCAACCTGTATGTGACCCCGGTCACCCGCAGCGAGTTTTTGATCGGCAAGCAAATTCCCTATGTCGGCCTTGCAATGGTGAACTATCTGGCCATGTGCCTGCTTGCCGTCACCGCTTTCGGCGTTCCCATCACAGGCAGCTTTCTCGTGCTGACTGCCGCCACTCTTATCTATGTCGTGTGCTCGACAGGCATGGGTTTGCTTTTCTCAGCTCTAACCCGCAGCCAGATTGCCGCGCTGTTCTTAACCATGATCGGCACGCTGCTGCCCGCCGTCCAGTACTCGGGCCTGTTGAACCCGGTTTCCGCCCTTGAAGGGCCGGGTCGCATCATCGGCGAAATCTACCCATCAAGCCATATGTTTGTGATCAGCCGTGGGGTCTTCAGCAAGGCGCTGGGTCTGGCGGAGCTTTACCCCTACTTCTGGCCGCTCATCATCGCCGTACCCGTCATACTTGGCCTGGCGATCCTGATGCTGAAAAAGCAGGAAATCTGACATGAAGCGCCATCTGCTGAACATCTGGAATCTGGGCGTCAAGGAGCTATGGAGCCTGTGGCGTGAGCCCGTCATGTTGGTGCTGATCGTCTATCTGTTCACCGTGGCCCTTTACACCGCAGCGACCGCAATGCCGGAAACCCTGCATAACGCCGTAATTGCCGTGGTCGACGAAGACCGTTCCCCGCTTTCCGCACGCATTACCTCCGCCTTCTATCCGCCCCATTTCCGCCCGCCTGTCATGGCCGACCATGCGGAAATCGACCCAGGCATGGACGCCGGGAAGTACACGTTCGCACTCATTATCCCCTCGGGCTTTCAACGCGACATGCTGGCCGGAAAAACGCCGGATCTGCAGTTAAACGTCGACGCCACTCGCATGTCGCAAGCCTTTAGCGGCGCCGGTTATATCCAGCAGATTGTCACCGACGAGGCCCGCGAGTTCATGGCCCGCCATCGCCAAGCGCTTGCCCCGCCCGTGGAGCTCGCCCTGCGCATGCGTTTCAACCCCACTTTAGAGCGCGCGTGGTTCGGCAGCATCATGGAAATCGTCAACTCCATCACCATGCTGTCGATTATCTTGACGGGCGCCGCACTGATCCGTGAGCGCGAACACGGCACCATCGAACACTTGTTGGTCATGCCTGTCTCACCTACCGAGATCATGATCGCCAAAGTCTGGTCCATGGGCTTGGTGGTGTTGCTTGCCACCACCATGTCCATGACGCTGGTGGTGCGCGGCGCCCTGGGCGTGCCGATAGAAGGCTCGTTGCTGCTGTTCTTCGTAGGGGTCGCCCTATCATTGTTTGCCACGACGTCTATGGGCATCTTCCTGGCCACCATCGCGCGCAGCATGCCGCAGTTCGGCCTGCTGCTGGTGCTGACCATGATTCCATTACAAATGCTCTCCGGGGGTTCCACACCCCGGGAAAGCATGCCTGAACTGGTGCAGACCGTGATGCTGGCCGCGCCCACGACCCACTTCGTCAGTTTGAGTCAGGCCATTCTGTATCGCGGAGCAGGTCTTGAGACCGTCTGGCCTTCCTTCCTGGCGCTGTTGATCATCGGCGGTTCGCTATTCAGCTATTCGCTCCGGCGCTTCCGCCACACGCTGGCCAGAATGGCCTGACGGCATGAAATGTTAGTTAGGGGTCGGACAGCATCAACCTCATGTTGATATGATCGATTCCCGCATCCAAAAACACCGGGCCTTCGGCCGCAAACCCATGGGCCGCGTAGAACGGTTGAGCATGAAGCTGCGCCGCCAGCACCACGAACGGATGCCCCTGGCGTCTTGCCTCATCAATGAGCCGCGTCAGCAGCAGACTACCAATGCCTTTGCCCCGCTCTGCCCGACGCACGGCCATACGGCCAATGTGCCCGTCCGGCAGCAGCCGCCCCGTCCCCACTGGCGTTCCCTGCGCGTCATAGGCCACGACGTGCAGACAGACGGCGTCTCGATCGTCCAGCTCTTCTTCGACCGGCACATGCTGTTCTTCCACGAAGACTTCATGACGAATCATGGCGGCATCCTTCGCACAGCGCTGCCAATCGCCCACAATCACGGTGTAGCTGGTGTTATTTTTCACACCCATTTCGTAGCTCCTCGCGCACCGGAAAACCCGACTATAACGCCACCCTTCAGCTAAGGGTAAACCCCGATTTTTACTGCGTTTTGTAGGACTAAACTGGAATCGCCATCAGGAGATGGTGAGCGGCTCTAAGCTGCTCCACCCGCACTATTCGATAGTGCGACTGCCGCAACGGCAGTAAGGCCCCGCACTCAAGTGGCGGGGCCTTCCATTTGTAGCTGCAGACTCTGCCAACCCACAAACGCAAGCGCCTCCATTCAGAGTTAATATTGCGGCTTTCCGCGCTTACGCAGCTCTACTACCCATCATGACCTCCACTCCTGCCGTTTCCTCCATGCGGACCCTTTATGTCGGCGCGTTCATTGTGCTGCTTGCATTGGGCGTGCGCGCCACATTCGGCCTATTTATGCCGATCATGGGCGTGGACCTCGGCTGGGGCCGCGACGTCTTCTCGCTGGCCTTCGCCATACAGAATCTGGTGTGGGGTGCCGGTACTATTTTTATGGGCATGCTCGCCGACCGCCACGGCTCGGGGCGTACCATTGCGCTGGGGGCGCTGCTTTACGCGCTGGGCATGCTGGGCATGCGCTACTCCACTGATGTCTTCTCCCTCTACATGACTGCGGGGGTGTTGGTGGGGCTTGGCCAAGCCGGTATCACTTTCCCTGTGATTCTGCCTGTGGTGGCTCGTGCCGTACCGCCCGCCTATCGCAGCACAGCCATGGGCATTGTGGCCGCGGGTGGGTCTTTGGGCCAGTTTGTGGTCGTGCCGGGCGGTCAGCTATTGATCTCCGGTCTGGACTGGACCGGCGCCCTGTGGGTGTTGTCGATGCTGGTGGCTTTGGGCATTCCCCTAGCCACCTTTCTGCGCGGCAAGCCCGATGCAAGCCGCAGTAGCCAGTCGCTAAGCCATGCCATTCGCCAAGCCCTGGCCCACAAATCCTTCCATTTCTTATTCTGGAGCTACGCCGTCTGCGGTTTTCATACCGCGTTCATCACCCTGCATCTGCCGGCGTTTCTGATGGACGGCGGCCTATCGGCGACGCATGGCGCGACAGCCATCGCGCTGATCGGGCTATTCAACGTGGCCGGCTGCTATTACGCCGGCAAGCTGGGCGAGCGTCTGAGCAAGAAGCTGCTCCTTGCCTGGATCTATTTTTTACGCGCATTCGACATTATTCTGCTGATCGCCCTGCCCCCCTCGCCAATGGTTGCCTACGTGTTTGCCGCGTGGATGGGGCTGTTCTGGCTGGGCACCGTACCGCTGACCCAGGGCTTGATCGGCCAGATATACGGCCTGCGCTATGCCGCCACGCTGTCTGGCATAGCCTTCCTGGGCCACCAGATCGGCAGCTTCATCGGTGTGACCATGGGCGGTTATGTCTACCAAAGCACAGGAAGCTATACACTTGTGTGGTGGGCCGGCATCGTGCTGGCCGTTGTGGCTGCTGTGCTGTGCCTGCCGATTAAAGAAGAAACTCTGGCACAACCGGCCGCCGCCTGACCACATCGGGAATTGCTGTATGTCTTTGTCTACTCGTCATGAAGCCGAAACGCTGGGTCGACCCAGGCGGGCCTGGCGTCTGGTGGGTTTCCTTGCCCTGACCGCTGTACTGGCGCTTGCCTTCCTGGGCCATCTGTCGCCCGACATGAAGCTGCAGTGGGAAAACCTAATGGCGCTTTGCGGCTTTTAGGTGTCGGCGTCAGCCGCATGCGTGATGCGGGCATATCGGTTACGCCCGCTGGTTTTCGCTTCGTACATGCCACGGTCGGCGTACTGAACAAGATCACCAAGGTGCGTAGCGTCGTCGGGGTACAGGGCGATACCGATACTGACCGTCACCATGAAGCGACGACCTGAAATCCCCACCGGCATTTGGCAGCTTTCGATCAAACGCCGGGCCAGTTGTTCCGCTTCGACGGAGCCTGTCACATCGGTCATTAGCACCACGAATTCATCGCCCCCTTGGCGATACATGCTGTCAGTGGAGCGAAGACGCGCTGACATGCGACGAGTGATCGCCACCAGCAGTTCGTCGCCCATAGCGTGACCATACTCGTCGTTGATCTGCTTGAAGCCATCCAGATCCAGGTATAGAACAGCCACGGTGCGACCGGCCGAATCCGCCCTTTCCAGAGCTTGCTGCCCGACCAGATCCAGGCGACGGCGGTTTGGCAGCCCGGTAAGGGCATCGTGCTGCGCAAGGTGGATCATTTTGTTGGCCATCGCCCGCACCGGACCGCTATCGTGAAACGCCACGACCGCCCCCAGGACCTCGCCTTTTTCGTCCAAGATTGGGGCGGCGGAATTCTCGATGTTCAGACGCGCGCCTGTGCGGCTGACCAGCACCATTTCGACTTTGTCCCGGGTGGGCCGCCGCTGCTCCAGCGCTTCCCGTAAGGGGCAGGCAGCCGTCTCACTGCCATCCAGTTTGTCGACAGACATGACCTCTTCAATCGGCTGGAAGCGCACTTCTTCCAGCGGCCAACCCGTCAAGGTTTCGGCCGCCGGGTTCAGATACAGCACCCGCCCTTCGTGATCAGTGGTGATAACCCCGTCCTTAATGGACTCCAGTATCACGCGGAAGCGCTCTTTCTCTTCGAACAGGGCCATCTCCGCCTCCTTGCGGTCGGAGATATCCGTGACCAGAAGGAAAAAGCCCTTTACTCTGCCCTTGTCCTGATCGGGAATCAGATTGGTGATGGTATGACGACGCCTGCCACCGGCATCAATTAATTCCTGTTCGAATACCTGCGTTTCACCCGCCAGTGCGTCATCCAGATAAGGCTGGGCGAACAGCGTACGGCCACCATTGAGCAGTTGGTCGACATGTTTACCCACCATGTCCGTGGGCTCCAGGCCCAGCCAGTGACGGTGTGCAATATTCGCCATTCGATTGACCAGGCCCTTATCCCAATACGCCACCAGTACCGGCAAGCTATCGACAATGGTGCGCAGTTCGCGCTCGGCCTGCCCCAAACGTTCAGACGTTCTACGATGCGCCCGCATGCCGTGCTCTGCGAAAAGCGCCAGCGATACACACGCGGCCATCAACACCAGTGTGGCGGCACCCAACCACAACGCATTGCGCTGCCACCCCCCAAGTATGGTGCGAGTTGATTGCGCTACGTTGATAATGACGGGGAAGGTCTCGAGCCGGCCAAACACATACAGCCGCTCGACGTTATCGATTACGGCTAAACCCGTGAAGCTACCACGCTCCTCGCTAACAAACCGCTCGAAGTTGACGCTGCCCTTCAAAGACATACCCGTGTATTGTCCCGTATAAGGAAAGCGCACCAGTACGCTGCCGTCTTCAAGGAAAATATTGATCCCGCTATCGTCACCCAGCTCAAACTCGGAAAACAAACGCTCTAGGGTGGGTAGCTTCAGCGTCTGCACCACCACACCGCCGAAGCGGCCGTCGGGCAGATTCCAGCGCCGACTCAACGCCACGCTGTGCACACCATCGAATGACGAAATGAAGGGCGGGCTGATGTACAAACCCCTATTGGGATGGTCGCGATGTGCAGTGAAATAGGAACGATCGTCGAATTGCCATTTACCCGGAGGCGGAGGGCTGGACGTCGCCAGGATACGACCCTGGTGGTCGAGAATTTGCTGGATGCCATAGCCATTTTCCGGCATGGCCACAAACATCAGGGCGTGGTCGGGCACGACGACCAGCGTATCGCTATCGCCTGCGGTAAGACCCTCCGCCGCTGCCTGCTCCATCATTCGCACCGAATGTCGCATGGCCCGGTCCGCGCCTTCCAGCGTACGCTCCAGCACATGGCTCACGGTGAACAGCAAGTTGGTATTCGCTGTCTTGGCCCGTTCCCACGTGGCTGCCCGCGACTCCAGCAACTGTACGAGCACCAGGCTTCCAATGCCGACGGCAATGACCCAGGACAGCAAAAGCAGCCGCGACGTCAACCACGAAACTATTTTCATGTGACGAATCGCTTAATACAAAACGTTGCATTTTAGAACAAAAACTTCCAAGTAACCCCTATTCTGAAACTAATTGACAATGTTTTCGAATATATAGATCACAAGTATGGATAAAAAGACACTCCGGCAGATCACCACCAACACCCTGGCCGACTACGACGCCCAGGCCGACGCCTTTTGGGCGGGAACGCGAGACCATGACGTCACACAAAACATTGCCGCGTTGCTTCGACACATCGAAGCCACCCCGCCCTCCACCATCTTGGACTTCGGCTGTGGACCCGGGCGCGACCTCAAGACCTTCTCCGACATGGGTCACCGTGCCATCGGGCTCGACGGCTCCGCCCGCTTTGCCGAGATGGCACGCGCCTATTCCGGCTGCGAAGTGTGGCAGCAGGACTTTCTCATGTTGGAGCTGCCGGCAGGCATGTTCGACGGCATCTTTGCTAATGCCACCTTGTTCCATGTGCCGACCCAGGAACTGCCCAGGGTGCTGGAGCAATTGCGAGCAGCGCTCAAGCCGGGCGGCGTACTCTTTAGCTCTAACCCGCGTGGACAAAATCAGGAAGGCTGGAACGGGACACGATACGGCGCCTACCACGACGAACAGCGCTGGCGCGACCTTATGACCATGGCCGGGCTCATTGAGTTAGAACACTATTACCGGCCGGAAGGCCTGCCGCGCGAGCAGCAGCCTTGGTTTGCGAGCGTCTGGCGCCGCAAAAAGTAATCGCCCCATAGGCGCAAACCTATGGGGCGATTGAATTCAAATCTTGGCTAATGCACCGCGCCCGCTTAGGGGCGGGGTGGCATTATAAGCTCAGATGACCTGAATCGACTTGGCCTGGGGACCTTTTTGGCCCATGCCGGAAATGAAGGACACACGCTGGTTCTCTTCCAGGGAACGATGGCCGTCGCCAACGATTTCCGTGTAATGTGCGAAAAGGTCTTTGCCACCGGCTTCAGGCGTGATGAAACCGAAACCCTTTTCGTTGTTGAACCACTTGACGATACCGAACTCTTTTTGAGTGCTCATTTGATACTCCTAGATGTGTTGAGCGGAATTGCTCGGGCAGGACACCAGGCGTATACGGCACTCATTGGCACAAGAGATTTGTGCTAACTGATCCAAATAACTAACCTAAATATTCACTTGCCGAATTGCAGAATAACCGGGCCACACACCACGGTCAACGTTTATTTGTGTAAGAGTTGAATATTTGTGCGGCACCCTCTTGCAGTGTGGTGGAATTGGCAAGTTTGCGGCCCAGTAGACATCAGGAGTACTTAACCAATTGCAAAGGCTCCGCCTGCTCCAGGATGCGCCGCACGCGGTCTTGCCATATCTGGGCAAACGCCGCCCGCTCTTCTTCCGTGGCGCCCTCTCCCATCGCCAGAAACAGGCTGGGCATCATTCTGGGGGCGGGCGGCACCGGTGACGCATCAAAGCTCACCGTCACCCCTTGCCCCGTATCTAGGCGTTCGAACCGGATGTCACCCTCTATTGGCTGCGAGAAGCTCATGAGATGACGCCGGTCGTAGCGCCCGCGTAAACCCTTGAAGCCTGTATCCACCGTTGCTCCGGTCAGAAAGCCCGCCACACTGGCAATCACACCTGTAACCCCTTCCGTTGCACTTGCCCGGAACTGTACGGAGATCTCGCCCCGCGTGGGGATGTCGTTGCCGTATAAACGCCGCAACGCACCGGTAGTCATCAACCAGGCGCCTGCCACCGTCGGGCACGAGTGGCCGGTCAGCTTCACGACCTCTGCAAAGGAATACTCGATCAAACCGCCGTCTGCGGCCCCCAGCAGCCGGGAAAGCGGATCCTGCAGCGTGATGGTTGGAACGTCGTCAAAAAACGCGGGATAAGCCATTGCGGGTTACCTCTGATAATAAGTCTCGTTCACTGTATCGCAGGCCCCCGCCAGGCGTCGCATAAGCCCGACTGGCGTCGTGGGATTGGAGCCGAACTTTTTTTCCGCTTGCGCCGCAAAATTTTGTCTGTTATAGTTCGGTTCTTTCGCGAAATGGCGCATTAGCTCAGTTGGTTAGAGCGACGGAATCATAATCCGCAGGTCCGGGGTTCGAGTCCCTGATGCGCCACCAGAATTTGAAGGCCGGAAATCCAGCATGCATGCGGGTTTCCGGCCTTTTTCTTTGCCCGATCCGCATCCACCGAAAAGAGCGGCTCATTAGAACATTCGGTACTTCGCCGGCGGAAGACCGTGTTTTTCAACATACGCATTAGAACTCTCGATAGCTTCCTGGTTCTCAGCAAGCCAGAGTTCGCTGCGTGTGCGCCTTGAATACCCTTCCTGGGTGATGATATGGTCGTTGAGATTATTATTTGCCGCCCTGTTTCATTTTATCGGAATGCGTTATGTGGCAGTGTCTGATTATTGAAGACGACCAAGCGAATGCACGTTATCTTGCGAACGGCCTCAAGGAATTGGGTCATGTCGTGACCATCAACGGCGACGGTGCCAGTGGTTTGGACAGCGCCATGAAAGATCACTGGGACATCATTATCCTGGACCGTATTTTGCCCAATAATGTAGATGGCCTGACAATTCTTTCCACGCTTCGCGCGTTGGGTAAAAACACGCCGGTTTTGGTACTCAGTGCCTTGTCTGCAGTCGACGACAGGGTCGATGGGCTAAGGGCCGGGGGCGACGATTACCTTGTAAAGCCTTTTTCATTCACCGAACTCGTGGCGCGTATGGACGCACTTATACGGCGAACGCGCGACCGCAGCGATGCCGAAGAACTGCGTGTGGCAGATCTCATGGTGAACATCACGACGCAAAAAGTGCATCGTGGCGGGACACCCATCAACCTTCAGCCGCAGGAATTCAGGCTACTGGTGTACTTAATACTGAACGCCCACAGGGTGGTCACCCGCACAATGCTGCTCGAGACGATTTGGGGATACAGTTTCGACCCCCAATCCAACGTCATTGATGTCCAAGTTAGCCGTTTGCGCCGCAAGATTGACGGCGCAGGCAACAGGCCACTGATACACACCATTCGTGGCGCGGGGTATATGCTTTCCGACCAGCACGCTCCCGCTAAGACAGCCAGCGCCGCGCAATGAAAGACCTCTTCAGGAACCTGTGGAACTCGATATCGTTCCGCCTGACACTGAATTATGGTTTGCTTGCGACTTTCACCACACTGATATTAATCGCTTTCATATACGTTCAGTTCATTGACGCTTTACGCACTCAATACACTCGTCAAATCACCTCGACGGCACAGCGTCTGTCAGTAACCTACGAAAAAGGTGGGCT
>JAJUGV010000052.1 GCA_029265795.1 Alcaligenaceae bacterium | reverse complement strand
GATGTGGAATTCTCCCGTGGGACCTTTCGGGCACGCGGCGAGACAATTGATGTATTCCCTGCAGAGCATGCCGAACTGGCCTTGCGAATTACCTTGTTTGACGACGAGGTCGAAACGCTCGAGATGTTCGATCCGCTCACGGGCAAGGTGCAGCATAAAGTACCGCGCTTTACGGTGTTTCCCAGCTCGCACTATGTAACTCCTCGTGAGACCGTGCTGCGGGCCATCGAAACCATCAAGGTGGAACTGCGCGAACGTCTGGCGGAACTGGTGGCGGACGGCAAACTGGTGGAGGCGCAGCGGCTGGAGCAACGCACCCGCTTTGATCTGGAAATGCTCCAGGAACTGGGGTTCTGCAAGGGCATCGAGAATTACTCGCGCCATCTTTCCGGCGCGGCGCCTGGTGAGCCGCCGCCCACACTGATCGATTACCTGCCTTCCGAAGCGCTCATGTTCATAGACGAAAGTCACGTCACCATGGGGCAGCTTGGCGGCATGTATTTGGGCGACCGTTCGCGCAAGTCAACGCTTGTTCAATTCGGTTTTCGCCTGCCTTCGGCGATGGATAACCGGCCACTGAAACTTGAAGAGTTCGAGCAGCGTATGCGGCAGACGGTTTTCGTGTCGGCGACGCCGGGGCCCTACGAGCTGGATCGTTCCGACCAGATAGTTGAGCAGGTGGTAAGACCTACGGGGCTGGTGGATCCCCTGGTCGAAGTGCGTCCGGCTGCCACTCAGGTGGATGACCTGCTGGGAGAGGTGCACCGGACCATCGCGCAGGGTGAACGGGTATTGGTGACCACGCTGACCAAGCGCATGGCCGAAGATCTGACCGATTATTTGATTGAGAACGGCTTGAAGGTGCGCTATCTGCACTCGGATATCGATACGGTGGAACGCGTTGAGATTATTCGTGATCTGCGCTTGGGCGTCTTCGATGTGCTGGTGGGCATCAATCTGCTGCGGGAAGGTCTAGACCTCCCCGAAGTTTCGTTAGTCGCCATATTGGACGCCGATAAAGAGGGCTTTTTGCGATCGGAACGCAGCCTCATCCAAACGATCGGTCGGGCAGCTCGCAATCTTAACGGGCGAGCCATCCTGTATGCGGATCGAGTGACTGACTCGATGCGCCGCGCCATTGACGAGACGGAAAGGCGTCGCACACGTCAGCTGGAGTTCAACGCCAAGCATCAGATTACGGCGCGTGGTGTCAGCAAAGCCGTGCGCGAGATGATTGACGGTGTGATGGCGCCGGTGGACAGTGGGAGCGAAGCTATCGAGCTGGATGTGGCTCCTGAACTGCTGCGTGATGACAAGGCGCTGGCGCGTGAAATACGCCGCCTAGAAAAATTAATGATGGACCATGCGCGCAACCTTGAATTTGAACAGGCAGCTGCCGCACGTGACGCGTTGAACCACTTGAAGGAAAAAGCATTATTGAATTAAGGCGAGGCAATGTTGTGATCTTGCAACAATTCGTCTTAGCTTTCATTAAGCTGACATCTGATCGATGTTTTCTTATGGATAAGTATTGCCCATCTACGAACTAGGGTTTACCATTAAACCCTCGTTCTCGATGCGGTGCAGCAATCTATATTGTGGAAACGCTGTCGGGATAGCCACTCACACCATTTTCCTGCCCTAAAGATGACCAAGGTACTGTTTGTTTGCACGGGTAATATTTGCCGCTCCCCCAGCGCTGAAGGCGTATTCCGCCATATCGTGGAGGACGCCGGCCTTGGCGGCGTAATCGGCGCCGACTCTGCGGGCACGCATGCCTATCACGTTGGCGAGGCCGCCGACGTTCGATCTCAGGCGGCGGCGCGCAAGCGTGGCTACGACATTTCCGGCCACGTGGCCCGTCAAGTGAAGGCGGATGATTTCCGTGAGTTCGACCTGATTCTTGCGATGGACTGGGAAAACCTCGCCGCACTCCAACAAATGTGCCCCAAGGTCTATCAGCACAAGCTGATGCTTCTGATGCGTTTCTCGAACGAATACGAAGAAGCAACGGTGCCCGATCCCTACTATGGTGGGCCTGAAGGCTTTGGCAAGGTGCTCGATTACCTTGAAGACGCCTGTGAGGGTGTCATGGAAGTCGTTCGTAAGCGCGCGCTCCAGTATCAGGCAGCCTGACATCGCCCTGTTTGTCCTCCGACAAGCACGATTCCAAGCCGCGCCGAGTGCGCGGCTTTTTCATGCGTGGGTGGCAGCGAGGATTACCCTATTAAATTACTCGGGATTTGATATAATTCTGTTACCGGGACGGTCGCAGGGGTAGTGTCCGACGGCCGTGATCTCTAAGTCCCCCTGGCAATAAGGAATCCGTCATGCGCCTGACCACAAAAGGGCGTTTCGCCGTCACTGCCATGATCGATCTGGCACTGCGCCAACAGCGCGGGCCGGTGACGCTGGCCACAATCAGCGAACGCCAGAATATCTCGCTTTCTTATCTCGAGCAGTTGTTCGGCAAACTGCGCCGTCACGAATTGGTCGATAGTGTGCGCGGGCCGGGAGGCGGTTATTCCCTGGCAAGACTGGCACGCAATATCACGGTAGCTGATATTATTTTTGCTGTTGACGAACCGCTAGACGCAACCAACTGCGGCGGCAAGGGCAACTGCAAGGTGGGGCGTTCGCCGGGCTCCACCACCTGCATGACTCACGATCTCTGGATGACTCTGAATCGCAAGATGATCGATTATCTCGATTCGGTCACGCTGCAAGATCTCGTAGATCAGCAACGCATGCGGCAGCTAGAAGAATCCACGAGGGCACGATTAGCGGCACAGGGTCAGGCGATGCTAAGCCGCCATCCTGCCTGAATTCGATCTTTTCAGCCCGGCTAACGGAGCCATTTGATGTACCCACGTCCGATTTACCTGGATTACGCGGCGACGACGCCGGTCGATTCTCGCGTTGTCGAAGCAATGTTGCCGTGGCTAAATGAACGCTTCGGCAATCCTGCGTCCAGTTCCCATAGTTATGGTTGGGAAGCCGAAGACGCCGTGGAAAACGCTAGAGAAGAGGTGGCTCAGCTTATTCAGGCCGACCCGCGTGAAATTGTCTGGACTTCGGGCGCGACCGAGTCCAATAACCTGGCTTTAAAGGGCGCGGCACAGTTTTATGCCGATAAAGGGCGGCATATCGTTACTGTGTGCACTGAGCATAAAGCGGTGCTGGACACCTGCCGGGAACTTGAAAGCCAGGGTTTCGAAGTCACTTACCTGCCCGTACCGTCCAGCGGTTTGCTCAGCCCCGATGTCTTTGCAGCCGCTCTGCGTCCCGATACTATCGTGGCGTCTGTCATGGCGGTGAATAATGAAATCGGTGTCATTCAGGATATTCCTGCCTTGGCTCAGATCTGCCGCGATCGGGGCGTGATATTTCATGTAGACGCGGCGCAGGCCACCGGCAAGATGCACATCGACGTGTCCGAGTGGCAGGTCGATCTTCTCTCTATGTCTGCGCACAAAACGTATGGCCCCAAAGGGGTTGGGGCGCTTTATGTGCGGCGCAAGCCACGTGTGCGGCTGATGGCACAGATTCACGGCGGCGGCCACGAAAAAGGGTTCCGCTCTGGGACTCTCGCGACACATCAGATCGTAGGCATGGGCGAAGCTTTCCGTTTGGCGCGACTTGAAATGGCAGACGAATTGGGGCGTATCCGTACGCTGCGTGACCGACTTTGGCAAGGTATTTCCACGCTCGAGCAAGTCTGGCTCAATGGCGATATGAACCGACGTGTTCCACATAATCTCAACGTCAGCTTCGCCCACGTCGATGCCGAAGCATTGCTCGCGGGGCTCAGGGGTATTGCGGTATCCAGTGGTTCGGCTTGCACTTCCGCCAGTCAGGAACCCTCATATGTGATGAAGGCGCTGGGTCGTAGTGACGAACTTGCGCGCGCATCTATCCGCTTCAGTCTCGGGCGTCAAAGTACACAGGCCGACATTGATGCCGCCATTCTCGAAGTGCGCGAGGTCGTGCAGCGGTTGCGGGATCTTTCGCCGCTCTGGGAAGTCCAAGGCTGAGGGTGATTCAATGCGCATGGTATATAGTGAAACACTGTTGGATCACTTTCATTCGCCGCGGAAAGTAGGGCGTCTTAACGAGACGGCGCGCGACGTAGGTACGGGTGTTGCCGGTACGCGCGAAACAGGTGGCGTTTTAAGGTTGCAAATTCGAATCCATGAAGACGGTCGCGTCAACGATGCACGTTTCCAAGCCTACGGCCCGCCTGCATTGATTGCGGCGGGGTCGTGGCTAGCCGAAGCGTTGCCGGGCCGGACACTGCAAGATGCCGAGGCGATGGGTTATCAACAAATCACCAAAGCCCTGGACATACCACCGGCACGGCTGCATTTCGCGATGGTAGCGGAAGACGCGATTCGCGCTGCCATACAGGATTACAAGGACAAACAGAAGGTGTACGCATGAGTAACATCACGATTACAGAGCGGGCTGCCAACCATATCTCCCGTTACCTCGAAAAGAGAGGCAAGGGCATCGGTCTGCGCCTGGGTATCAAGACCACTGGGTGTTCCGGCTTGGCCTACAAGATGGAATACGTAGACGAGCCGCGTGTGGAAGACTTGCTGATCGAGCAACACGGGGTCAAGCTTTTCATTGACCCAGACAGCCTTCAGTACATCGATGGAACGCAGGTCGATTTCGTTCGTGAAGGCCTCAACGAGGGCTTCAAGTTCGTTAATCCCAACGAAAAGGCTAGCTGCGGTTGCGGTGAATCCTTTACGGTCTGAAGAGCGCTTAAACGGCTCGTATCAAAAAATAAGGAGGAGAACCCGAGATGTCCCTTTCTATCGACCTGAACTGCGACATGGGGGAAAGCTTCGGCCCCTGGGTCATGGGGAACGACAGTGAAGTCTTGCCGTTAATTACTTCGGCCAATATTGCTTGCGGGTTTCATGCCGGCGACCCCAGCATAATGCGAAAAACCGTGGCGGCAGCCATCGGAAACGGGGTGGCACTGGGAGCGCATCCAGGGCTGCCTGATTTAGCGGGTTTCGGGCGCCGCAATATGGACATCACCCCGCAACAGGCCTATGACATTGTTGTCGTGCAGGTCGGAGCGCTCGCGGCAGTGGCAGCCAGTCAGGGGGCTCGTCTGAACCACGTCAAGGCGCATGGCGCCCTCTATAACATGGCGGTCCGTGACCCGGCGCTCGCCCGCGCTATAGCACAAGCAGTTCACGACACCGATAAATCACTGGTGTTCTACGCGCTGGCTTCCAGTGATATGGCAAGAATTGCCTCAGAAGTCGGGTTGAATGTCGCGCACGAGGTGTTTGCCGATCGTAGCTATCAGCCGGATGGCAGCCTGACGCCTCGAAGCCACGCCAACGCCATGATCGAAGACCCACAACAGTCTATACGGCAAGTGCTGCGCATGGTGACTGAAGGGAAGGTCACTGCAGTGGACGGCACCGATGTCGAAGTCCGTGCGGACACGCTTTGCATCCATGGTGACCAGCCCGGGGCGGTCGTCTTTGCTAAGGCAATACGTGCAGCGTGTGAACAGGCCGGCATAGAAGTCAAACGCGTGGCGCCCGCCCTGTCTGCAGCCTAGCTGCTTTGCCGGCGGCGCGCCATTGCGTGCACTAGCATGCCCAGCACCAGGCCCCAGAATGCGCTGCCGATGCCAAATAAGCTCAAGCCTGATGCAGTACACAAGAAAGTGACGATAGCGGCATCACGGCTTGTTTCCTCGCTCAGGGCCCCGCCCAGGCTGCCGGCGATCGTGCCAACCAGGGCCAGGCCCGCGATGGCTGCTACGAGTTCCACCGGGAAAGCAGCAAACAGGCTGACTACCGTAGCCCCAAAAATACCGGTACACAAATAGAAAATACCGGCCCATACCGCAGCCATATAGCGCCGCCTGGGCTCGGGGTCGGCATCTGGGCTCATGCAGATAGCGGCAGTGATGGCCGCAAGGTTGAATGAATAGCCGCCGAAAGGGGCGAGTACCAGGCCTGTGAAGCCGGTCCAGCCTATTAGTGGGCTGGCGGGTGTTTCGTATCCGTTGGCACGCAATACCGCAAGCCCTGGGACATTCTGCGAGGTCATGCTGACGACGAACAGAGGTATGGCTACACCAATGAAACTCGCCCAGGAAAATTCGGGCATCATCAGGCGGGGAGAGGCCGGTGTCCAATCCAGACTTTCCAGTTGTAAAAGGCCCATGAGCGAAGCGCAACAGATACCTGCTGCCAATGCCAGTGGAACGGTGTAGCGCGGCACGAGCAGCTTGGCGGCAAGCCAGGTGAAGAACATCACCGCAACTAGCAAGGGTTGCGTCTGCATCGAGCTGAATGCATCCATGCCAAAGCGAACGAGTATGCCCGCAAGCATGGCTGCAGCAACGTGGCGAGGGACCCAGCTCATGAGTCGCTGAAAGCTGCCGCTGGCACCGGCGAGTGTAATGAGCGCAGAGGCGCCCACAAATACACCGATGGCCTGGGCCATCCCGAGGCCTTCTAAACCGGTGACGAGCAATGCCGCCCCGGGTGTGGACCAGGCCGTCAGAATCGGTGTACGGAAATAGAGTGACAGGCCGATACAGGTGACACCCATCCCAATCCCAAGTGCCCACATCCAAGAAGCCAGCTCCGCCGGCGTGGCGCCGGCCGCTAAAGCGGCCTGAAACACAATGGCCACCGAACTGCTATAGCCCACCAATACGGCAACGAACCCTGCTGACAGATGCGAAAGGGAAAACGGCACACGTAGGAAAGATCTGGTGGGAAGAGGGGAGATCATGGTGTCGACTCGGGTTGAGGCAATAAGCTTCGACTGGCGTCAAAGCGCAAATGCTAGCACGGCACCGTACGGCACAGCGCTCGTTAGGGGAACACCGCTTGCTGTAGGTAGGTCATCATTCCACTGATAGAGACAGGAGCAGCAAACATGAGCCGAATTACAGATCTCGAAGTGCTGGGCACTGACGGCGCTTCACGTACAGACCCCCATATCGGGCCGAGCGACAGTTCCGACTCTGCTAATGACCTTCCCGAAGAGTTGCGTGACACCGATACTGATCGGCATGCCACGGGTGAACGACCTTCTGTTGAGGAGCGGCCCAATGTGGCTTCCGGCGAGGATGTTGACGTTGACCGGACTGTGACCGAGGAAGAAGCGGGATTGGCCCATACACCGCCTGACCCGGCCAGAAATGGCGGGTCACCCGAGTCTCCGACTGATGAGCAGTGAAGCTTAGCGCGGTCCCCGCTGCTCGTAGCGCCAGCGCCATGGCTCGATCGGCTTACCCGCCGACCACAAGCCTCGACGCTGTGCGCGTGCCTCATCCTGTAATCGGAATAGCTTGCGGTCCCGTGCGTAACGTTTATAGACCCAAGCTGATCCCGAAGCCACCATCTCTTCGTTGACACTTTTTCCGTTACAGTACACGTTGCCCAACAGTCGGTCGTACTGATCTTTCCCTGTTGTGTGGATGACGGCGTCGCTACCCACGCGGCACAAGCGCCGCAGGTAGTCGCGCGCGTGCTTCCCGTACGCCTGCTCCAGTTCCGGAGCGTCGATCTGCTCCATTCGCACACGAACACTGCGCCGGTTTCCGGGGCAGCGCACCCGCAAGCTATCGCCGTCATGAACGGAACTGACGGTACAGCGCAGCTCTGCTGAGCCGGCCGCGGTAGCGTCGGGCGCTGCGACCCACAACGTCAGAGCGATAATGGCGGCGAACGGCAGCTTCGGAAGGATCTGCATCATTCAGCGTTGAGCCCGCAATTTTTCCGCGAGCAGCTCTGCGGGCATCGGCCTGCCGCTGTAATAACCTTGAATCTGATCACATCCCCGGGCACTGAGATGGCGGTATTCTTCGGGTGTTTCCACACCCTCCGCGACGACGGTCAGGCCTAGTGTATGAGCCAGCGAAATCACGGCCTGAACGATTCCGATATTGCCCCGGTCTTGCGTGATATTGCTGATGAATGACCGGTCGATCTTCAGTGTATCGACAGCGAAATTCTTGAGCTGTGCAAGGCTGGAATAACCGGTGCCGAAATCATCGATCGCACAGCGAACGCCCAAAGCACGGAGGCGCTCGAGTGTCTCGGTGGATTGCTTCACATCGCTCATGAGGGCGCTTTCAGTAATTTCCAGTTCAAGAAAGCGTGCGGAAAGCCCCGTTTCGTCGAGAATGGTGGTCACCTTTTCGACCAGATCATCGCGCTCGAGTTGGATAGCCGAAATATTGACAGACACTGGTATAGGACGATATCCCGCCTGCTGCCATACGCGATTCATACGGCAGGCTTCACGCAGCACCCACTCACCGATGGGGACGATCAACCCCACTTCTTCGGCAAGGGGAATGAAATCCGCGGGCGACACCATGCTGCCATCCGCGGTGCGCCAGCGAAGTAAGGCTTCGGCCCCTACGATCCGGCCGCTGAGTACCTCGATCTTGGGTTGATAATGCAGCAGGAATTCGTTGAATGTGAGGGCATTGCGTAGCTTGTTGATCCACTCCAGACGATCGAAAGCCTTATTCCCCAAATTAGCAGTGAAGTGGCGATAATTGTTGCGACCCAGTGACTTCGCGCGGAACATCGCTGCATCGGCCTGTCGTAACATCGTATCGGCATCGGTGGCGTCAGAGGGAGCGATGCTAATCCCGACGCTACAGGTGGTATGGATATCGTATCCGTTGATTCGCCAGGGCTGTGAAACCGCAGTGAGTATGGCCTGTGCGATGTCAGTCACGTCTTCAACGGACGTAAGCTGCTCGAGCATGACAATGAATTCGTCGCCGCCCTGCCGCGCCACGCTGTGGCTGCCGCGTAGGCACGCGGACAATCGGCTGGCCACGATACGTAGGTATTGGTCGCCAACCTGGTGGCCCAGACTGTCGTTCACATACTTGAACTGATCTAGGTCGATATACAACACAGCGACGTACTCGTGGCCTACACGTCGTTCCAATGCGTCATTCAGTCGGCAGGCTAGGGCGTTGCGGTTCAGCAGACCTGTCAGGTTGTCATGCGTGGCTTGGTATTGGGCGACGCTTTCTTGTATTTTCCGTTCGGTAATGTCTTCGACCGTGCCCTCGAAGAACAGGAGTTCTCCGTTGGCGTCTTTCACGACCCGGACGTTCTCTGAAACCCAGATAATGGATCCGTCGCGGCGGTAAACCTGGGATTCGAAATCCTTGATGATGCCGTCTTTCAGTATCTGGTCCAGGAATTCCCTACGCCTGCCGGGATCCACATAGAATTCGTCGCTGATTCGGTCGATGCCGGCCATGAGCTCGTCAGGGTTGGAGTAGCCGAGCATGCGGGCCATGGCGGGGTTGGCTGTAATGAAGTGGCCCGATTGTGTCGACTGATAAATCCCTTCGATGGTGTTTTCAAAAATGCTGCGATAGCGCCGTTCCGCCTCGCGGTAGATGGCTTCGGCTTCTTTCTTTGTTGTGGCATCCTGGATGTGGCCGGTAATGAGCGCGGACCCGTTGCCTTCAGCGTCACGAAAGGGCGCCCCGCGTTCGAATACCCAGCGATATTGCCCGTTGCGGTGGCGGATACGATATTCGACCCCATAACGCCGCCCTTCTTTCAGGGCGGTCAGCACCTGCTGTCGCACCCCATGTCGGTCATCCGGGTGAATCAACTCTTCGAAGCATGTGAGGTCGTTGTACAGCAGTTCCTCTGGGCTGTAGCCGGTCAGGTCAAGACTGCCCTGGCTGACGAACTCCATGGTCCAGTGTTCATCCACACGGGCGCAGTAGACCAATCCGGGAAGGGTCTGGATTAAGGCCTCTGGTGTACAGACCAGTTCAGAGCGATCCGTGTCATTCATCATGTGGGTTGAGCAACTGGGTAAGTCGACTGGCGACGCAGACCATGCGTGCCGCTCAGAGTGTACCCGTCTGCTGCGGCTTGTGCACGAGGGGCCGTTAAAACTGCCTGAATCATAATTGCCCAGAGCTACAAGTATTTGAAATTAAAGATGAAATCGACCATATTCCACGGTTCTCCAAAAGCTTATTCACAGAATGTGTGGATAAGCCAGACATTAGGATACTTGCGGAACAAGACCGGCTATTGATCAAAGAACCCCATGTTGTTGTCGTAACAGGAAGTTTTCGAGATATCAGAGGGTTTTCCCTAGGCTTATGCACAGATTGTGTGGATATCTTTACTTGTTGCGTCGAGTTGTACACGCAGGGGAAGAAGCGGCGTTCTTGACATTAGTAAATACCCTTGTTATAGTTACGACTTCTTCGATGAACGCAATAGAGCGAATCGAAACAGAACAGCCGCGGGGTGGAGCAGTCTGGTAGCTCGTCGGGCTCATAACCCGAAGGTCGTAGGTTCAAATCCTGCCCCCGCAACCAAATACAAATAGGCCGCAACTCAAACAGTTGCGGCCTAAATTGTTTTTGGCAGCTATTTTTGCCGGCTAGTCCGCGAAAAATGCGCCTCAAGGCCAGAGCCTTGTCGTCTTCCATTCTTGGTCAGAACCGCGCAGAAACAGTAAGCGCTCGTGCATACGGTCTGCCGCTCCCTGCCAAAACTCCACTTGTAATGGTCGGACCACATACACTTGCCATGCGGGGTCCACCGCCTCCGGCTGCTCATTGATACGCGCGATCGACTCTGCCATTGCCGATCGAATGGACGAAGGGGAGTCGAGTTCCTGACTCTGCCGATGCAGCCTGGCATTCGCCCGCGCGGACACAGAACGCTCCAAAAAGTCCTGCGCCGATTCCGCGGCACTCAACGGCATGGCTGTGCCGCGGATGCGTACTTGTCGCCCCAATTTTTGCCAGTAGAAAGTAAGCGCGACAGCAGGCTGCTCTTGTAGCTGCCTACCTTTCGGGCTCGCAGTACTGATTGCGAAGTGCCAACCTCGTTCGTCAATGTTTTTCAGGATCAGCACTCTGGCGTCAGGAAATCCAGCAGGATCGACAGTCGATAGTGTCATCGCATGCGGCTCGGGCACGCCGGCGCCGACGGCGGCCTCGAACCAATCCAGGAACATTTGCTGGGGCGTAGCAGGCGGGGAATCGAAATCGACAGGCCTAAACGGGCCGTCCAGTACGGTCAGCTCTCGCAGGCGTTGGCGAAGATCCGAGCCCTTATCCATGTGCTTAATCCGTTAGCAAAGGAGCGCTATGGCTGTCTATCGTGAGCGCGACGCTACTGCCGGTGTCATACGGAGGCGCCCCCGTGGAGTGCAAGGTGTCCACGATAATCTGCCCATCGGGGGTATCGACCAGGTAACGTATCTGACTGCCGAGAAATTCCCGGTGTGAGACGGTCCCCGGAATATCGCCTTGCGAGCCGGTAAGCTGGATGTTCTGTGGTCGCAGCACGATGCGCGTCGCGCCCGAAACCGGGTTGGCGACCTTCAGGCGTTGCCCGCCCTTGGTCACGAAGCGGTCCTCCTGCATCGCGCCTTCCAGAATGTTTGCCGTGCCAAGAAAGCCCGCTACGAATGAATTGGCAGGTTCATCGTAAAGCTCTTGTGGCGTACCGATTTGTTGAATCACGCCCTTATCCAGTACGGCCATACGATCAGAGGTGGTGTTGGCTTCTTCCTGATCGTGAGTCACGAAGATGGTCGTCAACCCGAGTTTGCGTTGTAGCGACAGCAGCTCGCGACGCATCTGTACGCGTAGTGCTGCATCAAGGTTGGACAACGGCTCGTCAAGCAGCAGCACCTGGGGTTCGATGGCAATGGTCCGGGCGAGGGCGACCCGCTGTTGTTGGCCGCCCGAAAGCTGGGCCGGCATCCGGTCTGCCAGATGCAAAAGCCCTACGGTCTCCAGTGCCGATTCCACCTTCGCTTCGATTTCCTGTTTTGGAACCTTACGCTCCTCCAAGCCGAATGCCACGTTTTTGCGTACGGACATATGCGGCCAAAGGGCGTAAGACTGGAATACCATGCCCACATTGCGCTTCCATGGAGGAAGTTCGGCGACATCGCGATCCCCGATCAGAATGCGGCCCCGGGGAGTCGGACCGAAACCCGCAATGGCTCGCAGAAGTGTTGATTTGCCTGATCCCGATGGCCCGAGGAAGGCGAAGAACTCGCCCGGCTCGATCACCATGTCTATGCCTTGTAGCACCTTGGTGTCTCCGAACGACAGGTGCAGATCTTCGATGCGGATGCCCGCTTTGGTTTGACTCATGTTGGGTCTCCGAAACTTATTGCTGTCCATTGACGGCGGCCGACTGTCGTGTGCGTTCGCGCTCGATAATGCGTTGTGAAAGGTAGGTGCCGAGAGCGACGATCACTACGGCCAGAATGCCAAGCGCCGCACCCGGCCCACGCCCCGCCGGCGATTGCATATATAGATAGATTCCGTAGGCGAGAGGTGCATCCGAAGAGCGCGCAACCAACATGATGGTGGCGGACAGCTCGACGGCGGCCGTCGCGAAACTGGTGACGAAGCCGGCCAGTATCCCGCCGGTCATGAGCGGCACAACGATACGTCGTATGGTGCTGGTGCGAGTCGCCCCCAAGCTTTCGGCGGCTTCCTCCAGCGACAGCGAAACCTGCTGCAGAGCCGCCATGCACGCTCGCAGTGCATAAGGCAAGCGTCGCACAGCCAGAGCGACAATGATGATGCCCCAGAAGCTGGACATCTGCCCAAGCCCGAATGGCAGCTCGAAGCCGTGGAACATGCGCAAATAGCCAATTCCCAGAACGACTCCAGGTACTGCCAGCGCGGCTGTCGCCATGTAATCCAGCCACTTGCGGCCGGGGAGCTTGGTGCGTATCACAATGTAGGCGATGGCGGTGCCAAGTATCACGTCGATCACCGCAGCCGTGCCGGCATAGGCCAGTGTGTTCCACACATATTGTGAGGACTGCGTGAAGATCGTGCCGAAATGCTGCAATGTGAAGCCATCAGGCAGCGGCGAGAAGGACCAGATCGTGCCGAAGGCAAGCAGCATCAGCCCGATATGGGGCGAGAGCACCATGGCAAGGATTGCGATGATCACTGCCCAGGCAAGCCACTTCTCTCGCGGGCGCAGATCTCGGCGAGACAGCCCGCCACCGCCTTTTTGCACCGTGGCGTAATCCTTGCCACGCATGAACAGGAAGGACGCCCACAGCGAAAATACAGAAAACGCGACCAGGATGAATGAGATCACATAACCCATGGGGTCATTGATTCCCACGCCGGTGATGCGCAAATAGGCCTGGGGCGCAAGCATGTTGTTCACGTTCAGAAGCAAGGGGGTGCCCAAGTCGTCGAAGACCTTGATGAACACCAGCGCCGCCCCGGCAAGATAACCCGGCATTGCCAGCGGGAAGACGATACGGCGGAACATCCGCATGCCGTACGCACCGAGGTTCTGCGCGGCTTCTTCCATGGAGCGGTCAATATTGCGCAGGCTCGCCGAAAGGTTGATCAGAATGAATGGAAAGTAATGAATAGACTGAACGAGGATGACGCCATTCAACCCTTCCATGAAGGGGATGCGAAATCCGAAGTACTCGCTCAGCAATAAATTAATAGAGCCATTGCGGCCGAACAGCAGCGACATCGCCACCGCACCGACAAACGGGGGCATGATCAGGGGAATGATGCCCAGTGCCTGAATGGCGGCAGTGCCGGCAAAGTTAAAACGTGTAGTGATGTAGGCCAGCGGCAGGGCAATGATAGTCGCCACAACGACCGACATGGCCGATACATAGAATGAGTTCGCGAAACTCTCGCGAAACAACGTGGTGTTAAAGAAATCCTGGAAGTTTTGCAGGGTGAACGCACCGGTACGGGCGTCCAGGAAGGCCACATAAATGACCTGCGCCACCGGCAGGATCAAGAAGGCCATCAGGAAGATCGCAATCAGGATGCCGGCCACGGCCGTGCCCGAAAGGCGCGGAAATAGCGTAAACCGGCGCCGGGCTGATTCCCGGCGGATAGTGATATCCGTCATACTTGTCCTTAAAGGGGCTGGCGGGCAGAGCGGCCGCTCGATTCCCTATAGGGGCGCGGCGGTATACCGCCCGCGGCAGTCCTGGATCAACGGCTGGACTGCCGCGGGCGGATGCTTCAAAACACCGGCTGGGCTTACTTCAGCGCTGCAGCCTGGTTGGCGAGGTCACGAGCTTTGCGATAGTTTTCTACTGCAAAGCTGTCCCACTGCTGTTCCACTTCGGCCTGGCGTCCCACTACCTTGGTCTCGGGCTTGGCGCGCGATGTAGTGAACACCTGGGTGAACGAGGGATCCAGCGACTCTTCTTCGGTGATCGGCATGGCTTCGATGAGGGCGCGAGCCTCCGCAATCAGCTCAGCGGCCTTGGCATTGCCGCTCTTGGCATGAGCCGCTTCCGCTTTTTGAACTGCAGCTACGGCAGCGCGCAGATCGTCGAGACGATAGGTGATCAGCACGTCGAAGAGAGAGTTGACAAGGTTGTAACGCTCGCCCGATTTGTCTACGTCGAACGCGATTGCTCCCGGGGCAAAGTCTTCGGAGAACGGGTTGGGGAAGCCCTCGGGTGCGTTTTCATAGGCGGCAGGGTTCACCGGCAGGCGCATGATGGCGGGATTCAACAACACTTGCTGACCTTCCGGCGACAGCAGGAACTCGATGAATTTGACTGCACCTTCCTGGTTCGGTGCATTGGCCAGTACACCAATGTTCGCCGGTACGATGGCGGTCACACTCGGATACTCGAGTTCGACCGGGAAGCCGGACGCCTTAGATGCCAAGCCAAAAAAGTCGATCACAATGCCAAACCCGGTCGAGCCGGAGTTGACTGCGTCCGGCACGCCGAAGCTGCGCTCGGTAACGGTGTTCATGTTGCCGGAGATCCACTTCCAGGTTGCCCAGCCCTTATCCCAGCCTTCACCCTGCAGCACGGTTTCCACCGTCAAGTGGGTCGTGCCCGAACGCGAAGGGGAAGACATGGCGACGTGGCCGTTATATTCCGCGCGCTTCAGATCGTCCCACTCTTTGGCAACGGGCAGATCGTTGGCCTTGACGTAGCGGGTGTTGTACATGATTCCATAGCCGGAGGCGGCAAAACCATAGTACAGGCCGTCGGGGTCGTTAATGGGATAACCACCGATAGAATCGGGGATGCCCTCGGACTTCACATCCACCTTGGCCAACAGGCCTTCCGACTTCAGGACCTCGAACGCGTCGGGAGCCGAGGCCCACATCAAATCGATGGTATTCGCGCTACGCGTTTCCTGCAGATGCGACACTGCTGCGTTAGTGTTGCGGTTGATCACCTCAAGCGTGGTGCCGGGGTGCGCGGCCTCAAACGCTGACTTGAATGGATCGGTAAGATCGCGTGGGAATGATGTCACCACGGTAACTGTGCTTGCCAGCGCCATGGCGGATGACATCATCAGCGCTGCTGCAGCAGCGCTGAGCGTAAATTTTTTCATCTTCTGTTCCTCCCAATGTGGACACTTCTTGCTAAATACGTCGGGGCCTCGCCGAATTGCTTGGGCTCCGTCTGTACGGGGGGAACTATGCACGACGCGGTGAGATGTTGCAAGTGATTGTTTTTAAACAATAAATATGGGTCAAAAGTGACACGTCGTGTGTGGCGCTATTGACCCGAATTGCGTTTTTCCAGCATGTTATGGTGCCGGAGACGCAGGTACAGGCGCTTGCGGGGAATACCCAACAGGTTTGCCGCTTCTGCTTTGCGTCCTCCCGTTTCAACCAGCGCAGCGCGCAACAAGCGGGCTTCAAACTCGTCCATAGCGGCGTCGTAGCTAGGGCGGGAAGCTTCCGCTGGGATGTCCCCTTCGGGGGGTAGGCCGGGATCCATCCCGATGACCAGGCGTTCGGCAAGATTTCTGGCCTCGCGAACATTTCCGGGCCAATCATGCCAGGAAATGCGTCGCCGCAAAGCATCGTCCACATGGACTTTTGGAAGGTCATGACGGGCGGCAGCCCGGGCGGCGAAATGAGCGATTAACTGGATGGCGTCGTCGCCGCGTTCGCGCAACGGGGGCAAGTGCAGGGCGGCATGAAAACGATGGAAGAGGTCTGCTCGCAGCAGACCCTCGGCCACCAGGGCGTCCGGCGGGCGTTTGACACTGCCGACGATACGAATGTCCACCTGCCGAGGGGCATCGCCCAAGGGCGTGATTTCTCGCACATCCAAGACGCGCAGCAGACGCACTTGAAGTTCGTCAGGCATCGATTCAAGCTCATCAAGGTAGAGCGTCCCCCCTTCGGCCCTGGCGATCAGCCCGGGCGCATCGTGAGTGCCGAACAGCTCTCGATCGACCTGGGCAGCGTTCAGAGCGCCGCAATTGACAGCGACGAAAGCGGCATCGGCGCGCGCGGACAGCTCGTGCAGCACTCGTGCAGCCAGCTCCTTGCCGGTACCGGTTTCGCCCGTGAGCAGCAAATCCACCTGCAGGTCGGCCAGCTTGCGCAGCTGCCGGCGTAGTTCCTGCATGGCCGCGGAGCGCCCGATCAACCGATCTTCGGGCGCCACGCCGCGGTCCAGGCGTTCACGCAGGAGGGTGTTTTCCAGATGCAGCTTGCGCATCTCCAGTGCGCGGCGCAACACGTCCAGCATCAACTGTGGCGGGCAGGGCTTCTCAAGAAAATCATGCGCTCCGCCGCGCATTGCCCGGATCGCCGCTGGAACGTCACCGTGAGCCGTGATCAAGATGAAGGGCACTTCCGGCGCGATCTTGCGTGCCTCGTCCAGGAAATCCAGGCCCGAGAGACCCGGCATGCGCAGATCGGACAGGATGACCCCTGGAAAATCCGGTTGCAGCGTGTCTAGCGCGGGAGACGCTGCAGCAAACTCCCGCACGCGTAACCCGGCCAGTTCAAGTGTTTCGACCGTCGCTTGACGCAGATCCGCGTCATCCTCCACCAGCATGACTTCGTGTGGCGTACTACTCATTGGTTTCCTCCAGCCAACGGTTCAGGCGCAGCCGCACCACTGCGCCACCCATTGGCTGCTCTTCGATCTCAAGATGGCCCCCCATATCCTGCATGACATTGAAGGCGATCGACAGCCCAAGGCCTAAGCCCTGGCCGGGCTCTTTAGTCGTCACAAAGGGATCGGTCAGCGCCTGGCCGCTTTGCCCACCCAGCCCCACGCCATTGTCGCGCATCAACAAGGTGACAGTGTGGGCGCTGTCATGCCGCTCAATGCGAATCACACCGGGTTCGGCCGGGGGCTCGCGCGCTGCGATCGCGTCCAGGGCATTGCTCAATACGTTGAGAAAAACCTGTTCCAGAAGAATCTCATCACCGCCAACATACACCCCGTCCAATTTGGCACATTCGACGCTTACGCCTTCTGCAAGCAAACGGTGCTCAAGTAGTTCGAAAGCCGCTTGCATAGGCTCACTCACTAATACACGGCTATTACGGTGCGCAGATCTTCTGGCGATGCGGCGCAGGTGGCCGATGGTGCGATTGATGCGATCCAGCAGTGCCTCAATGCGATCGATGGCTGGACGGGCCTCCGGTTGCGTGGCCGCAAGATTATGTAGACGATGGCTGATGGCGGCAAGTGGTTGGTTGATCTCGTGGCTGATGGCGGCAGACATCTGACCCAGTGCGGCCATCTTTCCGGCTTGCACCAGTTCGCGTTGTGTCTGTTCCAGTCGTTCGATCGCTAACTGGCGTTCACGCACTGATGCACGAAAGACCTCTACGGCGTAAGCCATGTCCGAAATCTCGTCGCCGAGCTTGCTGTGTGTCGTCACTAAAGGGGACGGTCGGTCATTACCGGTGAGGTCGCCCTTCGCAATGCGCCGCAGGTCGGCTGACAGCGCTTCTATACGCAAAAGAATCCGACGATGGACAAAAATCGCGAGAATGGCGGCCGCTGCCAAGGCTCCGAGCAGCGTCACGAGACCGAGCCAGGTAGAGCCCTGTCTAATGGCGGCCGCAGCGGCATCTGCGCGCTTTTGCGCGCCAATGCGCTCTGAGCGTCCGAGCTCCGTCAAAGATGCCTGCATCTGTGCAAGGCCTGTCTGCGCGGACTGCAGTTCGGTAACTGCGGCTCGGTGCAGCGCTAACCGCTGTCGCTGCAACGAAAAGATATTGCCTTCATCGTTAGTCAGAGCTTTCAGCCTGTCCAACGATTGCATCAACAAACCAATATCTGCTCGCGGAGGCAGGTTCAACTGAGCCAGGGCCAAGGCGTCCATCGTATCGCGGCCAAGGTCAAGAGTCTGTTCCAGCACATCCAGGCTGTCTGCTGAACGCGCTTGCAGCAAGAGGGCGGCCAATGTAGCCGCTTGGGAGCCAATCTGCTGAATACGGTCGCGTAGCAACCAGTCCTCAGTCAGGCTGCGCTCGGCAACGGCGCGGGCCTGCGGGTCGCTCGTGCCAACAAGCGTAGCCAACTGTGTATCCATGTTGAAGGACAGGTCGCTGAGGATGCCCTGCACCTGATCTTGTATATCTGCGTGAATCCAGCGTAGCTCAACGCCGGCGCGTGCTTCGGCCTGAGCATGAAACATCAGGTCGTTGCTAAGTCGACTGAACTCGGTGAGTGCTCCGTGCAGGACACGCTCCGCCCGCCTGATCTCAGCGCGAGTTGCCGCTCTTTCGGGGGCCGCCTGCAGCAGGGTGGAGGCCAGCACCGCTTCCACGCCCCGAGAAGCGTTGTCGATCGCACGTTTTATAGGAATGGACGGCATGGCCGGGTCTGCAACCAGCTGCATGGCCAACGCGGCCAGCTCACCCGTCGCTTCTGCGAGTTCCCCCGCCAATGCAACGGCTGGAATTCGATCCTGTGCCAGTACCCGGAAATCCTTTTCCGCTTGCAGCATGACTGCCATTCCCATGGCGAGTACCGCTGCGGCAATCAGCACCAACAGGGCCAGTGCTGCCAAGAGTTGACCCCTTATCGAGCCGCGCCACCTTTTCATTGCCGCTCCAGCACATGTAGTAAGGCCTCGGCATCTCGTAGGATAGAGAGGGAACGTTCTGACCATTCAAGAAGCGTATCCCGGTCCTTGGGGGTGGAGCGAGCTTGATGTTCAGTTAAGGGCATCCATGTCAGCAGCCGGCGAATGCGACTGCGGTCGGCTGCCGGTACGTGATCCAGGGCCCGCAGGCGGCGCCACAAGTCGCGCCGCAGTAACAGATCGCGGGCAACAAAAGCCTCGAAAACCTGCTTGACTTCCCAATAGCGTTTTGCCGCCAGTGCAGGGTCATAACGAGACCAGCTAAAATTCAGGGCGGCCCTGACCTCGGGATGCAGTGACTCTGCCAGCTCGTTGCGTACTTCGGGGTCGACGGGAATACGCCGGACATCGGGACGCAAAAGTATGCGTTGCCCTTCTTCAGACAATACAAAATCGATGAAGGCGCGGGCGGCTTCAGGCTGGGTACCCCCTTGTAAGGCTGCAATCCTCGCGGGAATCATGATGACCGGTCGGCCGTACCGGAAAACAAGTCCTTTGGTACTGCGCTTCAGAGCCAAAAAGTCAATGGTGAGGCCTAGGGCAAAGTCGCCGTTTTCTACACCTTCCAGCACGCCAAAACTGCGTGCCGAGATGGTATGTAGCTGACCGGCAAGTTCCAACACCCAGGCCCAGCCGGCTTGCCAGCCCCTATCTTGAAGAATGGTTTCCAATAGCGAATGCATGGTGCCGGAGCGCATGGGGTGGGACATTGCGATGTGACGCGCGAACACGGGGTCAAGCAAGTCGTTCCAGTCCTGCGGGACGGGAAGCTTGTTCCCGGCGAGCTGATCGCTGCGCCACGTCCAGCCCACCGCCGACCAGGCGAAATCCGCATGGGGACCGTATCCGAGGTCCCGTAAGCGCTTTGCGTGTTCAAGCACGACGAAGGCTTCCGGGGCCGATGCCCAGAACAAATCAAACTGCCTCTCGTTGCCTGCCAGCATTTCGTCCACGGCAGCATGAGTGTTTTTATTCAGAGTCCGCACGCGAATATGCGGATAGCGTTGCTGAAACGCCTCGCGGATGGGCTCAACGACGTCTTCTTGATACGAAGTAATGATGCGCAGTTCCTGCGCCAAGGCCGGCCATTGCAGCAGGCACAGCAACGTCAGCGCAATGGCTCTTATACAGTGAGGCCACTTACTCATCGGTATGTCAGAGATTCAGCTTCAT
>JAJUGV010000134.1 GCA_029265795.1 Alcaligenaceae bacterium | reverse complement strand
TGACGACCATAGCAAGGTGGTCCCACGCCTTCCCATCCCGAACAGGACCGTGAAACGCCTTCGCGCCGATGATAGTTGACATCCGTCTGTGAAAGTAGGTCATCGTCAGGCACTTATACCCGCAAAACCCCATCTGCTACAAAGCAGATGGGGTTTTGTCTTTGGGGAAACGCAAAGCTGCAGCCGGGCTGCGTCGGCGAATCGCCGAAGACCCGTCATAGACAAAAGCCCACCATAGGCACGTGTGCGGCTGGCTCACGCCGGCCGCGATCTATGGTGCCAATCATTTGCCTGATGGAAGCTTGCCTTCGAGTACCTCTTCCGCCGTGGCAGGATGATTTTTCACCGAGCTCGTCCACTGACCCCATACTTCAGGGTCAATGCGGTCGCCGTTATTGCCCAGGTTTTCGCGCCGCCGCTGATCCTCTGCGGTCAATACCTGTTTGGGTAGCGGTTCAAGGTGTCGGACATCGTCGGCGCTCATGCCCAGCATTTCAGCCACACGGTTTCCGTAGTCATCATGGACGAGCAGGAAGTGCCAGACCATGCGTTCCTGCACGTCACGCTCACACTGGCTCAGCATGGTACCCATGTTATGGACCAGATCATCCCGCTCCCAGTCCATCATCGTGTTATAGCGTCCCCGCGCCTGGGCGTAGTCGTTACGGCGTTCGAGTACGCTGCGCGTCAGACGCCCTTTGATTTCCGGCGGATTGTTTGGGCCGGGATCTTCAGCCTCATGCAGCCCGTTATGAATGGACGGTTCGAAATTGACGTGGGGGTTCTGGCCAGGCGCCAGGTCGCGATAGTAAGACATCTGCCCGCCGGATTGGTTGGTCCGGGGCGCTGCATTCCTGGGGCGGTTGACCGGTAACTGCAGATAGTTCGGGCCCACCCGGTACCGCTGCGTATCGGAATACGAGAACGTGCGGCCCACGAGCATCTTGTCATCGGAGAAGTCCAGGCCGTCGACCAGCACGCCCGTACCCATCGCGATCTGTTCGTTCTCGTTGAACACGTCTTCGACGTTGCGGTTGAGGGTCATGACGCCAACATGGCGCAGCGGAAAATCCTTTTCTGGCCAGATCTTCGTGTCATCCAGCGGATCCCAGTCGAGTTCCGGGTGGTCATGGTCTTCCATAATTTGTACATACATATCCCATTGAGGATAGTCCCCGCGCTCAATGGCCTCGTAGAGGTCCTTGGACGCCGAGCCTAGATCCTGGCCCTGCACCTTGGCCGCTTCAGCCGCCGTCAGGCTGGCCACTCCACAACGAGGGTGGAAGTGATACTTCACCAGCACCGTGTCGCCTTGGGCGTTCACCATCTTGTATGTATTGACGCCGAAGCCCTCCATGTGCCGGTACGAAGCCGGGATACCCCGAGGGCTGAACAGGTGCGTCAGCATATGCATCGATTCCGGCGTCTGACTCATGAAGTCAAAGATCCGGTTGGGATCCTGACGGAACGTCACGGGATCCGGCTTGAGGGAATGAATGACGTCGGGAAACTTGATGGCGTCGCGGATGAAGAAAATCGCCAGGTTATTGCCCACAAGGTCCCAGTTCCCGTCCTCTGTGTAGAACTTGACGGCAAAGCCGCGTGGGTCGCGTGCGACCTCGGATGAATCCCGGCCGCCGATCACGGTGGAAAACCGGATCGCAAGCGGTGTCTTCTTGCCGGCGTCCTGGAAAATTTTGGCGCGCGTGTACTTGGATGCCGGCTCGTCGCCTATCTTGCCGGTGGCTTCGAATTCCCCGTAACAGGTAAAGCCGCGAGCGTGGACCACGCGCTCCGGAATACGCTCGCGGTCGAAGTGACTGATCTTTTCAAGAAAATGATAGTTCTCCAGCGTTGCCGGCCCGCGGCTGCCGACAGTGCGCTGCGACTGGTTATCGCTGATGGGGTGCCCCTGTCGATCGGTCAAATCTTGCCGCTGCTCATGCTTTGGTGTTTCCATTGCTAAACTCCCTGTTTCACCACAGCATTGCTGTCGGTGGTACGAAATGGATTAGGCCGACGCTTCGCTTGCGATCACCCTTGCTCACGAGCTTCCCGCAGTCGCCGCACAGCAGCCTCGGCTCCCATCACTTGCGCTGCCTGTGTGGCCGTCACGCCTTGGTCATCGACCAGCGTCGGGTCCGCGCCGTGTGCAAGCATCAGGTCCAGCACGTCGACGCGGTCGAACATGGCAGCAAACATGAGTCCCGTCTTGCCGCCCGGCATACGGGCATCCACCTCGGCACCGTTCTCAAGCAGCACTCGGATGACGTCGATATATCCCTTGAAGGCCGCTCCCGCCAGGGGAGTCTGCCCTCGCTCGTTGCGCAGTTCCGGGTCGGCGCCATGGCGCAACAGAGCTTCTACGAGAGAGGTGTGTCCGTGGTAGGCGGCCAGCATGAGCAGGCTGTCGCCCTTGCTATCGCGCAAATTGGGTGCGAGGCCCATTTCGAGTAACTGGGTAACGCGCTGTGTTTCGCCGGCCCGGACAATCTCGAACAGCTCTCGCGCGAGCGCCAGCGTCTCATCGTCGAGTTCGCGCCCCGGTTCTGCCTTCTCTGGCCAGCCTGGGGAGGCGGTTGCTCCGCTCGACTCCGGTGGACTTGGTGAGCCGCTCGCGCCGGCCGGATCCAATGGATCAGACGGATCGGATGGTGGTCGGGGATGCTGCATGGCCGTTGTTCCTCCTCGCATGGCGCGCCGGGCGGCATGCCATGATTGAAACGGAGCGGGGCTCCGGGTATCTGCTGCGTCCAGCAAGATACCGGCCAGGCCCGGCGGCGTTCAGGCTATTCGCGTGTTGAACTGTCCGCAGGGCAGCGCGTTGAACGCCGCCCCGCGTAACCCCGGCGCTGGGCGCGTCCGAGGCCGAACGCTCGCCCTTTAATGCGTGACACGCAGGTAGTGGCGATGACGCTCATACTGATCGAGTATGTCGCCGATGATCTGGTCGCGGCTCCAGCCCATGATGTCATAGTCCTGTCCGCCTTCGCCCAGGTACACCTCCGCCCGGAAATAGCGTGATTCTTCATCGTCGGCCATTTCCGCGGCGGTGAGGCTGGGGCGTGTGACTTCAACCGGATGCACACTGTAGGCGAAATCGAGCTTCTCTCCATGTGGCACCAGCAGGCACAGCTGAGCGCCTTCATTTTCCTCGATGCGGGGCTCATATCCTTGCTTGCGCAGTTCCTCAGCGACTTCTTCCATCGCAAGGCGCACAATCTGATCGATGAAGCGCTCCACATGGCGCCGGCGGGGCATCATCACCATATTCCGTAGCCGCTGCTGCCAGGTTTCGGCCGATACGCTCGCTGAGCCGCGGCTGAGGCTGCGCGAACGAAGCTGGCGTTTCATGAGGTCCAGGCGCAGCGCTTTGAACAATCCCCATATTGCCACGAGCAAAATCGCGGAGAAGGGAAGCGCGGTGGCAATGGTGGCTGTCTGAAGCGCGGTCAGTCCATCTGCCAGCAACAGTACGACGGCTACCGTACCCATCAAGACCGACCAGAAGATCCGCTGCCATACGGGCGCCGTAGTCGTTCCCCCTGCTGCAAGCTGATCGACGACCAACGCACCGCTGTCGGCAGATGTGACGAAAAACACTACGACCATAGCCACCGCAATGGTGCTCATTACTGCTGAGAATGGCAGCTGCTCCAGAAATACGAACAGGGCGACGCTGACATCGGCGCTCACCGTATCGGCGAGGTTCGTCATGCCTTCCGTCAGGACGAAATGGATGGCGGTGTCGCCGAAGACAGTCATCCACAGAAAGGTGAATCCTGTGGGCACGAGCAGCACTCCGCCCACGAACTGGCGTATCGTGCGGCCACGCGAAATCCGCGCAATAAACACGCCTACGAAGGGTGACCACGAGATCCACCATCCCCAGTAAAAGACGGTCCATCCGCCGATCCAGTCGCTTGGGTCATAGGCGTACAGATTAAAAGTGCGCAGAACAATGCCGGAGAGATATACGCCGGTGTTTTCCACGAAAGTTTGCAACAGGAACACGGTGGGGCCGGCGAGCATGACAAAGACCACGAGCAGCACGGCCAGCAGCATGTTGAACTGCGACAGCAACTTGACGCCCTTATCCAGGCCGCTCGCCGCCGAAAGTGTGGCCAACCCGCAAGCGATAACAATCAGTACCACCTGGACGCCGACACCCACGGGCACGCCGAACAGATAGTTCAGGCCTGTATTGATCTGGGACACCCCGACGCCCAGCGAGGTCGCGACCCCGAATACTGTCCCGATGATGGCGAAAATATCAACGGCATGGCCGAGCGGGCCATAGATTCGGTCGCCCAACAGCGGGTACAGCGCTGAACGTAGCGTAAGGGGAAGGCCGTGCCGGAAACTGAAGTAGGCCAAAATCAGCGCGACAATCGCGTAGATTGCCCAAGCGTGCAAGCCCCAGTGGAAGAACGTGATGCCCATGGCCTGACGGGCGGCTTCAGCGGTGCCGCCCTCGCCGGTCGGCGGCTCCAGAAAGTGCATGACGGGTTCCGCCACGCCGAAGAACATGAGTCCGATTCCCATGCCGGCAGCGAACAGCATCGAATACCACGCCGTATCCTTGTAATCAGGCTCGCTGTGGTCCGGGCCAAGCTTGATTTCGCCAAAGCGGCTTAGTGCCGCATAAAGGGTGGCGATCAGAATGATCGCCGCCGTCAGCATGTAGAACCAACTCGCGTTGCCGAAGATCCACGCCTGCATTGCGGTGAATACCCGCTGAAGCGTAGTCGGAGCGGCGGTAGCGAAGATTACCAGCGTGAGGATGAAGGCGCCGGCGGTATAGAACACCGGCGGGTTGATTTGTATTCTTGGCTTTTCAATCATGGCATATACGTGTTCGAGTGTTGCGACCGGCCAATTGCGGCCGGATCAACGTATTATCTGCCACATCCTGAGCCTTCGCAGGGCAGCTAGAGTGCCGCTTCCGTTCCAAGGATGGCGGAGGACTGGCTCGACAATGTTCCGCCGTTGCCATGCACCAGGGCAAGTTCAGCGCCTGCCACCTGCCGGTCTCCACATTCGCCTCGCAGTTGGCGTACGGCTTCAATAAGAATGAAAATGCCGTACATGCCGGGGTGCACGCACGATAAGCCACCGCCATTGGTATTGACGGGCAGGCGCCCGCCGGGCGCGATGGCCCCGTTTTGCACAAAGTCGCCGCCTTCCCCCTTTTTGCAGAATCCGAGGTCTTCCAGGAAGAGAATGGTGTTGATGGTAAAGGCGTCGTAGAGTTCGACCACGTCGATATCGGCGGGGCCCACTCCGGCCATCTCGTAGGCCAGGCGCCCGGACTGGCTGGCTGCGGTGATGGTCAGGTCGTCCATTGAGGAAATCTGGCGATTCCATACCGCTGTGGCGTTACCCAGCACGTAGGCCGGCTTGTTCTTCAGGTTGCGGGCTCGATCGGCGCGCACCAGCACCACGGCTCCGGCCCCATCATTCACCAGGCAGCAGTCGCGTGCGGTCAGGGGATCAGACACCATCCGAGCCGACAACACTTCTTCTATGGTGAGCGGGTCGCGCATGAGCGCTTCTGGATTCAGCTGCGCCCACTGGCGGGCGGCGACCGCCACCTCTGCCAGTTGTTCGCGGGTCGTACCGTACTGGTACATATGGCGTGCGGCAGCCAAGGCATAGGAGCTCAGTGGGCTCAAGGGGTTGTAGGGCGTCTCAAAGGGTTGCGGATCCAGCTTGCGCCGCGCGTTGCCGATTTCGGCGCGGCTGAGTGTTGATGTGCGTTGGGTACTGCCATAACAAATGAGCACGGCATTGCACTGACCGGATTCCAATGCATGAATCGCCGGCAGCAGGTGAGCGACAAAGCTGGAGCCGCCCAGCATGGTGCTTTCGATAAAGGTTGGACGAATGCCAAGGTGCTCGATGACCGGCATGGCCCACATCGTGGCAGAAACACTGGCGGTTGCGATGCCGTCGATGTCTCGCATGGTGAGGCCGGCGTCCGTCACTGCGCGATGTGCGGCCTGCACCAGTATTTCCATTTCGGTGAATCCGGTGGCGAAGCCGATTCCGGCATGCCCGACGCCGGCGATGGCGCAGCTTCCCCTGAGCGAGTTCGCGATCATTGTGTCTCTCCCATCGCATCAAACACCACCAGCTTTCCGGATTCGCTGTCAGTGATTCGCGCAAGTACGCTCATGCCGATGAAGACCGATTCCGGTGTCACGCCCTCGACCCGGCTCATCATCCGGACGCCCTCCTCGAGGTCAATGAGCGCCACGTTGTAGTCGCCGCCATGCTCGGGCTTGCGGCGTACCACCGTCGTGGAATAAACCGTGCCGCGCCCGCTAGGCGCGAACCATTCGAGCTCGTCGGCTCCGCAATGAGGACAGATCATGCGGGGGAAGAACACCGCCTTGTTGCAGCCGCAGCAGCGCTGGATCATGAAGCTGCCATTTTCGAGAAGATCAAAGTAGTGGCGCTCCGCGCCCGTGGTCAGCGCGGGGTCTGCGGGTATCGATTTTTTTTCTGGCATGACGAACATTACTGTAGGGAAAGGCGACCCAAGTGTCTCCACGAACCGCAGGGATGACAATTTCGTTTTGCTTAAGGCAGGCTTCCAATGTGGTTAATGGCTCGCAGGCGCTTCAGGGGGTAAGCTTGGGCCTGCCGCCGCAGGCCGTGTCTGTGCCGGTACCCCTGAAATGACTGGCGCGAGATGAACCACTCTTATCAGCATATCCGCTTTTCGTACCGGGATGGCGTCGGCCGCATAGTGCTCAATCGTCCCGAAAAGTTGAACAGCTTTACGCAGCAGATGCATGAAGAGCTGGCCGCTGCGTTGGCTTTCCTGGAGTCGCGTGACGATCTTCGCGGCCTGTTGCTGACAGGCGCTGGTCGGGGCTTCTGCGCCGGGCAGGATCTCTCGGAGCGTCAGCCTCCCGCCGATGGCAGTCGCCGCGACCTGGCAGAAGGGCTGGAAAAGTATTATCAGCCTCTGGTGCTGCGACTGCGTGCACTCCCTGTGCCGGTCGTCTGCGTCGTGAACGGGGTGGCCGCAGGGGCGGGTGCCAGCCTGGCACTGGCTTGCGATGTCGTCCTCGCGGTGAAATCAGCACAGTTCATTCAGGCCTTCTCGCGTATCGGACTGCTGCCGGATGCCGGGGCAACCTATTTCTGGCCGCGTCTGGTGGGCCAGCAACGTGCGATGGGTGCGGCCTTGTTCGGAGATCCGGTCAGTGCTGAACAGGCGGAACGCTGGGGTCTGATCTGGCGCTGTATCGCTGATGACGCCCTCGAATCGGAGCTGGAGGCCATGCACACTAGGCTGGCCGGTGGGGCGACCCGCGCCTTTGGTGCGACGAAGCGTGCGCTATACGCGTCGTCGGCCAACGATCTGGAGCAGCAGCTTGCGCTCGAATGTCAGCTTCAGCGTGAACTTGGGCACACGGAC
>JAJUGV010000061.1 GCA_029265795.1 Alcaligenaceae bacterium | reverse complement strand
CTTGCAGCTGCGCCGTGCAGTGCTCCTGTTGGTCTCGCCATTCCTGCTGCTGTATCTGCAGTTGCTGGCGACGGGCATGCAAGCGATTACGCGATTCGCTGACATGCTTGATTTCCGCCTCCAGGCGGCTTACTCGCGCCGACGCTTCATAGAGCTTTCCCTGCGCCGCATGCACGGCATCGCTGGCGGCGTAATGTGCTTGCCGGCGAGACTCCAGGGCGGTTTCCCCTGCACGCATGGCCGCCATCGCGGCCTCAAGTTCCGCCTGGGCTTGTTCTATGGCGACCGCCTTACGTTGGCGCTCTTCGCGGGCGCTTTGCTCACGCAGCAGCCATAGCAGGTGCTGCTTGAGTTCACCTTCGCGTTGCAGGCTGCGATAGCGCTGCGCGACTTCAGCTTGAGCTTCCAGCCTTTCCAGATTGCTGCTCAGTTCACGCAGAATATCTTCAACGCGCACCAGATTCTCGCGTGTGTCCGCCAGCCGGTTGGATGTCTCGCGGCGCCGCTCTTTGTAACGTGACACCCCTGCGGCCTCTTCCAGGAATACTCGCAGTTCTTCGGGCTTGGCCTCGATAAGGCGGTTGATCATCCCCTGCCCGATAATGGCATAGCCGCGGGCTCCCAGCCCGGTGCCCAGGAAAATATCGTGAATATCACGCCGTCGCACCTGCTGGCCATTAATGTAATAGCTACTGTTGCCATCGCGAGTCAGCACCCGCCGTACAGAAATCTCGGTATATGTGCCCCACTGACCGGGAACCCGCCCTTCGCTGTTGTCGAAGACGAGTTCAACCGACGCCCGGCCTGCCGGCTTGCGATTGACCGACCCATTGAAGATGACGTCCTGCATGGACTCGCCACGCAGCTCAGAGGCTTTGCTTTCGCCCAAAACCCAGCGCACGGCATCGATGATGTTGGACTTGCCACAACCGTTCGGGCCGACCACTCCAACGAGTTGGCTGGGCGTGGGTATGGTCGTCGGATCGACGAATGACTTGAAGCCCGCGAGTTTGATCTGCGTGAGTCGCACTGTGTTGGGATGAAGGAGAAATTAAGAGCGTCGTGGACGAAGCCTATGATAACTCAGTGCCCATGGACGAACACATCTCGGCGACGACGATCCCCCGGTTGCGGCAAGAGCTTGATACTTGCCCCTTCAAAGCGCCTTTAAAAAACGCGTTATGATTTTTAGTTTCCAGCCGCAGTCTGCCGCTATACTCAGTAACCTTTGCAACTTCAAGCCACAAAAGTCGGCCGGAAAGCCGCGCTTTCTGGTTCGAAGCACAAACCGGGATCAGCGTTGAACAGAGGATTTTATCTCGTCATGGCCGCTCAGGCGTTGTCGTCCGTTGCAGACAACGCCTTGCTGATCGCCGCCATCGCGCTCATTGCAGACCTGCATGGCCCGGACTGGATGGCGCCCATGATGAAGTGGTGGTTCGCGCTGGCATACGTCGCGCTAGCTGCCTTTGTGGGCGCTTTTGCAGACACCCTGCCCAAGGGCAAGGTCATGTTCATCACCAACGCCGTCAAAATGGCAGGCTGTGCGCTCATGTTCGGCTGTCAGAGCCTGGGCCTGCCCGTGCAGTCTCAGCTTGCGACCATCTTCATCGCCTACACACTGGTAGGAGTAGGCGCCGCTGCCTATTCCCCGGCGAAGTACGGCATCGTGACGGAAATGCTGCCCCCAAAGGATCTGGTTAAAGGTAATAGCTGGATCGAAGGCCTTACGGTAGTGTCCATAATCGTGGGCACGGTGGTGGGCGGCCTGCTCATCAACCCCACCATATCGGAAATGTTGCTCGAGACCTGGGTAGGCTCATGGGTGGATACGCGTACCGAGGGAGCCATTCTATTGATTGGCCTGGTCTACCTGGCGGCGGCGCTCACCAACCTGGCGATTCCCCGTACCAACGTCACCTACCCACGCCAGGAGCGTAATCCGGTCAAACTGATAGCCGTCTTTGCCGGCTACGTCCGCATACTTTGGAACGACAAATTGGGCCAGATTTCGTTGGCCGTCACCACCCTGTTTTGGGGCGCCGGCGCCACCTTGCAGTTCATCGTCATTGAATGGGGCGCGCAGCACCTGGGCTATCGGCTCGACCAGTCATCGATTCTGATGGGCGTCGCCGCCATAGGTACCGTCTTCGGCGCAGTGTTGGCGGGCCGTGTGCCTCTGCGCCGTGCACTGTCTGTCCTGCCGATAGGGATACTGATGGGCCTGGCAGTCATGTTGATGCCCATGGTGCACGAAAAATGGGCCGTCTATACACTGCTACTGGTAGTGGGCGGGCTGTCCGGCTATTTCGTCGTACCGATGAACGCCCTACTGCAACACCGCGGCCATGTGCTGCTTTCTGCGGGCCATTCCATTGCGGTACAGAACTTCAATGAACAGCTGAATATTCTGCTGATGCTGGCCGTCTACAGTTTGCTTCTGTGGATGCAGCTGCCCATCAATGTCATCATCGTAATTTTTGGCACGCTCGTAGCAACGCTGATGCTTGTCATCATGCAGTGGAACAAACGCAACTTGACTGAAAACCCCGGTCTGATCGCCACCATCGGGCAGCATGGCCACGGGCAGGCGCTGAAGCCCTGATGGCTGCATCGCAGCGCGACAGTATTTATGTTTAACGACGCAGATCGGCCAGAAGGTTGAGATCGCGCCAGGCCTCTGCCTTGAGCTGACCATGCAACAGTAGCGATGCGGGGTGGTGGGTCACCACCAGGGGGATTTCCCGCCCGTCGTCATCGGTGAAGCTGTGCACATGCCCGCGCAGCTGATCCAGATCAGCATCCTTTCCCAATAAAGCACTGGCGGAAACCCGCCCTAACGCGACCAGGCAGTCAGGCCGCAACTGCTGGATCTGCCGCCGCAATAGCGGCATGCAGGCTGCGACTTCATCAGGCAAGGGGCTCCGATTACCCATTGGCCGGCATTTCAGGACGTTCGTGAAATAGACCGGACTGTCTTGCGCGATACCCACAGATTGCAGCATACAACGCAGCAGATCCCCCGCCCTTCCCTGGAATGGCCGCCCCACGGTGTCGTCATACTCCCCAGGGGCTTCGCCGATGAACATCCATTGTGGAGACCCCTCGACGCCCTCTCCAAACACCATCTGGCCGCGCACTTCGTGCAGCCCGCAGGCCTGACAGTTCTCTGCATGGTGACGCAAATCACTCAAGCTGGCATTTTCAGCCAACTTTTCCGCGGGACGAGCGGCCGTGGTAACCGGACGAGCGGCCGTGGGCTCCGACGCGGGAACGGAACTAGCAGCCGTGGGCTCGGGCGCGGGGACGGGTGCTAAAGGCGCGCGCTGGATCAGCTGCGCCACGGGGACGGGCCCGGGCGGCGCGACGCGGGGATGCTCAACATCCGTACTGAGATGCGCCAGCATGCGTGCGTCAATACCGATTTCCTGCAGCCATGCACGCTGCGTCCGGTTCAAAACGGGCTTTTCCATACTGGGCAACTCCTTACCCTTGCGGCATCAAGGTCTTGCGCATGACGCAAGCGTCTTCGCGCTTGCCGCCGGCTGCCGGATAATAGTCTTTGCGCACGGCGATTTGTTCGAAACCATGGCGACGATAGAAGCTAAGCGCCTGGGTATTGGAGGGCCGCACTTCCAGCAGTAAGGCAGGTAGTTTGCGCGCCAGGGCTTCTTTCTCGCTCTGTCGAATCAGGGCGCTACCCACGCCTTCACGCTGGGCATCGGGAGCAACCGCCAGCACGAGCAGGTGGGCGATATCCGGCGCGTATAGTGTCAGGCTGAAACCGATAACGCGGCCGTGCCGATGCGCCACCCATCCGCTGTAACCGGCCTTCAGGCCATCTGAGAAGTTTCCAGGCGTCCAGGGAAATTCCTGTACGGATGCCTCAATCGCCGCCACAGCAGGCACATCTTCCGGCCCCATCGGCCGCAGTGCCACGCCGAGCCCCGGCGCTTTAGGATTACCGCCTTGCCCTTCCTGCCGTTCCTTGGTCGTGAAAGCCACCTTGTCTCGAACATAAAGGGGGACTGCCTGTTCGGGTAGCACGTGTTCGCCACGCTGAAACATAGCAAGACCCAGTTTGCCCACTGCAACGGCATCGGGCCGCAGCGCAGGCCCCTGCTCCAAAGTGAGATTCTGCGAAAGCGTGATGTTTTTCAAGGGCGGACACAGAGGTAGACCGTCTCCCACCAACCGCAACACGCTTCCTGCCGGGAGGGTGTGGGAAGCGCCGGCATGATCCAACCAAAGCGGAAAGTCCGCCGCGCCAAGCAGCATAGGTGCCTGCAACACGCTCCACACCTGCGGTTCCGACTGCGTATAGGCTGCAAGGTAGAGCTCACCCATACGCGCATCCTGAACGATCACGCGGATAGCGCCGTTCGCGTCCGGCCGCGCATCGGCATCGCGCTGAGCCACCGCCATAGGACTGGCGACCGGCACTACCGGGATCTGCAGGGCGAAGGCCATGCCTTGAGCCACACCACAGGCCACGCGCAGGCCGGTGAAACCGCCGGGCCCTTGCCCAAACGCAACCGCCGATAAGGCGCTGCGGCCCAGGCCACGCTCGGCGAGGAGCTCGTCAACCATTGGCAAAAGGCGCTCGGCATGCTCACCGGTGGCGTCGTGCTCCCGGCGCGCCACAGTCACGCTCCCATCGTTATGCTGGGTCATCAGCGCGACGCCACAAAGGCTGCCGGAAGTCTCAAGAGCAAGTAAATGGACGGTCATATGCAGATTTTAGCGTGAGCGCCGCCAAAGCATTACCAAAGTCGTTCCGATGCCTTAAGATGATCTCCACACGTTTTCCCTTCCCTGGGCCGTCTGGCCGATTTCTACCGAATCCTTAATATGTAATATCTTGCTACGGCCACTTCCCTGCCTCTCTCCACCCTGTTACATTTTCCCCCATGAACACACAGAACCAATCCCTGTCTCGCAAAATTCTCATCGTCGATGACGATCCCCGCTTGCGTGATCTCCTGCGTCGGTATCTGTCCGAGCAAGGGTTCAACGTCTTCGTTGCTGAAGACGCCAAGGAAATGGGCAAGCTGTGGCAACGAGAGCATTTCGACCTACTCGTGCTTGATCTCATGCTTCCGGGCGAAGATGGCCTGTCCATCTGTCGGCGCCTTCGGGGGGGGCATGACAACACACCCATTATCATCCTGACCGCCAAAGCCGAAGAAATTGATCGCATCGTCGGCCTCGAAATGGGTGCAGACGACTACCTGTCCAAGCCCTTCAATCCGCGCGAACTGCTCGCTCGTGTGAACGCAATTCTGCGTCGCCGCGGCACCGAGGAACATCCGGGCGCCCCCAGTCAGGAAAACGAGTCCATCGAGTTCGGCCCCTATGTTCTGAACCTGTCTACTCGTACGCTTACCAAGAATAACGAGCCGGTTCCCATCACTACGGGCGAATTTTCGGTGCTAAAGGTATTCGCTCGTCACCCGAAGATCCCGCTTTCGCGCGATAAGCTGATGGAACTCGCACGCGGCCGCGAATACGAAGCCTTCGATCGCAGCCTCGACGTCCAGATATCACGGCTTCGCAAATTGATCGAGCCTAATCCATCCAAACCGGTGTTCATCCAGACGGTCTGGGGGCTGGGGTACGTCTTCGTCCCTGATGGTGGTCAGTAACTACCTCAAGGAGAGCATGCAGCAGCAAGTCAGCTCTGAGGGCGGCAAGTACTGACGCAAGGTGCGTCAGTACGCAGCCCAAAGCTACGGGGCCGCTTCCGTCATGTCCATCACTTCCAAACAGCGGGGGGTTTCCCCCCCACGCTTGCGCCTGGGCCTGTTCAGCAGGTCTTTTCTGCTGCTCGCAAGTCTGATGCTCGTCAGCCTTGGGGCATGGTTGCAAGTATTCTTCAGCATGGAAGAAGGGCCTCGCGCCAGGCAAATGGCGCAACGCGTCACGACCGCGGTCAGCATCACACGATCGGCGCTGGTGTACGCCCCGACCAGTGTCCGTCCGGCCCTGCTTCTGGATCTGGCGACTAAAGAAAGCCTTAGAGTGCAGCCGAGGGAAGAGTCGGATGTCCTCGAACCCTTGCCGGACTCCAATTACTGGGGGCACGTAGCGGCGCAAATCCGTGACAAACTGGGTGCCGAGACCCAAGTTATGTGGAGCGTGAACGAGATACCGGGAGTCTGGGTCAGCTTCGAGATCAACGAAGACAAGTACTGGCTGGTCTTCGAACGCGAACAGCTCGCCCTCACCGCGGGTGTGGAATGGTTGGGGTGGGGTGCCACGGCCTTACTGCTCGCACTGATTGGCGCGGCCGTGAGTGTCCGCTTCGTTAATCGTCCGCTCGCACAATTGGCCAAGGTTGCCCAGCAGCTGGCCCGCGGCGAAACGCCCTCACCTTTGCCCGAGAAAGGTCCGGCAGAAATTCGCGATATGAACATTGCCTTCAATCGCATGGCACGGGATATCCGCCAGACTGAGGCCGACCGCGAAATCATGCTGGCAGGAATTTCACACGACTTGCGCACACCGTTGGCCCGCATGCGTCTCGAAATAGAGATGAGCAATGTGAGCGACGACACGCGCGGGGCTATTGACGAAGATCTGGCGCAAATTGATCACTGTATCGACCAGCTGATGGAATATGCGCGTCCCGCCGGTCAGGTGCCCGAACAGGGCATCGACGTTTCCGCGGTACTGCGTGAACTGTATGAGCGCGAACGCAGCCACACGGAATCGCTGGGCGGCAAGCTGGAAGCGAATATCGAACCGAACCTGTTCGCCCGCATCAACGCCCACGATCTTAAGCGCATCGTAGGCAATCTGATTGAAAACGCGCGCCGTTACGGGCGCACACCGGATGACGACCGCGCGCATATCGAGCTCTCGGCCCAACAACGCGGCAGTATTGTGTCCATTGAAGTCCGCGACCACGGTCGTGGCATCGCCAATAATGACATCCAGCGCCTTCTACGCCCATTTTCTCGCGGCGAGTCGGCGCGCACGGGGGTCAGTGGAGCCGGGCTGGGGCTTTCCATCGTTGAACGCCTGCTAGGCCAAGTGGGCGGCCAGCTGGAGCTCATTTCCCACCCCCCCGGCGGCCTGGTTGCCCGCATAGAAATCCCTAAATATCGGCCACGCAGCTATGCCGTGGACACCCGTAGCTGAGCATTCTTCACCCCTTGCTGTTACGCCGGGAAACAAGTAATACGCGGCAAACGGCTGCGTACACACAAGGCCGGATTCTTCCCCTAGAATGCTGTGAAAAGCAGCCGTCACGCGGCAGGTCATCACAGCAAGGAGCATAGATGAAAACGGTAGGCGACAAACTGGAATCGTTCAAAGTTACGGGCGTAAAGCCCGGCTTCAACGAACCTGAAGAAAACGGCGTCTCCGCCTTCGAGGACATCACAGAAAGTTCGTTTCCGGGCAAGTGGAAAGTGATCTATTTCTACCCGAAGGACTTCACCTTCGTGTGCCCTACCGAAATTGTAGGTTTCAACAATCTGGCCGGGGAGTTCGCTCAGCGCGATGCCGTGCTCATGGGCGGCTCTGTCGATAACGAATACGTGAAGCTGGCCTGGCGCCGACAACAGGCCGAGCTCGACAAACTTGGCCATTATCAGTTTAGTGACTTAACCGGCTCGCTGGTGGACCAATTGGGGATACGCCACCGCGGCGAAGGCGTCGCACACCGCGCCACCTTCATTGTCGACCCAGACAACATCATCCAACATGTGTCCGTCAACAACATGAATGTCGGGCGCAACCCGGAAGAAATCCTGCGCATCCTCGACGCCCTGCAGACAGACGAACTATGCCCGTGCAACCGGCGTATCGGCGGCAACACGCTTTAAGGGCAGATCAGGCGGCGGCCAGCAGCACGACAACGGTCGCCGCGATGCCTTCCTTACGCCCCAGGTAACCTAGGTTCTCGTTTGTTTTGGCCTTCACATTCACGCAGCCCGCGTCAATGTTCAGATCTTCGGCGATGTTCGTCACCATAGCCGGCGCGTGCGGACCAATTTTCGGGGCTTGCGCATGCACGGTGGCATCCACATTCACGACCTGCCATCCCTCAGCAGCGACCTTCTCCATGGCCGCGCGCAGCAGCACCCGACTATCCGCCCCCGCATAGCGTGGGTCCGTATCGGGGAAATGGCGTCCAATATCCCCGAGCGCGGCGGCCCCAAGCACCGCATCCGTCACCGCATGCAGCAATACATCGGCATCAGAATGCCCCAGCAACCCATGCGTATGCGGAATCTTCACACCCCCAATGACAAGATCCCGCCCCTCCACCAAAGCGTGGACATCAAACCCCTGCCCGACTCTAAATTTCACATTCCGCTCCAAAACTGGGGTCAGACCCCGGTTTACGATTCACCGAAACTGGGGTCTGACCCCAGTTTCAGGAGTTGCTCCATGAGTTCGAAGTGTTCCGGCCAGGTGACTTTGAAGTTGCGTATGGATCCGGGCACGAGCAGCGGTCGGTGGCCGGCTCGCTCCATGGCCGAGGCTTCGTCGGTGACCGTCGCTACGTCCGCGGCGGCCTCCAGGGCCGCTTGAAGGGCTCCGGCGCGGAACATTTGCGGGGTCTGCGCGAGCCACAGACCTTCGCGATCAACGGAGGCCGCCACACGCGCGTTGCGCTCAGGAAGCGCACCAGCCTGCTCGCGCTTCACCGTATCGGCCACGCGTTCGGCCAGCAACCCGCCTTCGCCGCTTTCCAAGCAGGCATCGATCAAGCGCCCCAGTGCGTCAGCCGGCAGACCCGGCCTTGCCGCATCATGCACCAACACCCAGACATCCGGATCCAGCGCCGCGTCACGCAGTGCTCCAAGCACGGTGGCCGCACGTGTCTCGCCGCCGCAGGGACGCCACACGGTGCGTGGTAAATCGCGTAAGGCTTCCGCCGCCCGATGGTCATCCGGTGCGACCGCCACCCGAACCTGATCGATGCGGGCGTCAGCCAGCAAGGCCCGCACTGCCCAGCGCAGCATGGAATCGCCGCGCAACGCTCGGTACTGCTTCGGATAGCCCGTGCCGGCCCGCAGACCGACCCCGCCGGCGGGCACAATGGCAATGATTTGAGGAAAAGAGGAACTCATGGCCCAGGCATTTTATAATGTCCTGCTTCATGTCCCCTGTTTCGCTCTCCGTGCCCCCGCTTTCCACCACTCAGCAGATCCTGGCGGCCCTGCGCCCCGGGCAACGCCATCAGCACCCTCTCCCCCCTGGTTCGGGCGACAGTTATCTCCTGGCCGACCTCGCGCGCAACGCCGGTCGATGCCTAGTGGTGCTGTGTTCCGAGCCCCAGGCTGCACAGCGTCTAACCGACGAAATTCCGCTGTTTGCGCCTGAACTGAAAGTGCGCCAGTTTCCCGACTGGGAAACCTTGCCCTACGACGGCTTCTCGCCCCATCAGGATCTGGTTTCGGAACGCTTACGCACGTTGCACGCGCTGATGCAGGAAGGCGTGGATGTGCTGCTGGTACCCGTCACTACCGCGCTCTACCGGGTCGCGCCCCCCGAATTTCTCGCAGCCTATACCTTTTCCTTCCGCCAGGGTGAGTCTCTCAATGAAGAAGCCCTGCGCGAGCAGCTGACTCTGGCCAACTACAGCCACGTCACCCAGGTGACCGCGCCCGGTGAATTCTGCATTCGCGGTGGGCTGATCGACCTCTTCCCCATGGGCTCGGTGCTTCCCTACCGACTAGACCTCTTCGACGACGAGATCGAGTCCATACGTAGCTTCGATGTAGATACGCAGCGCAGCCTTTACCCGGTGAAGGAAATCCAGTTGCTGCCGGGGCGCGAGTTTCCCATGGATGAGACCTCGCGCAATCAGTTCCGCGCGCGGTTTCGCGAAGTCTTCGAAGGCGACCCGTCCCGAGCGTTGCCCTATAAAGACATCGGCAATGGAATCGCCTTTGCCGGCGTCGAATATTATCTGCCGCTGTTCTTCGACCAGACCGCCACACTATTCGATTACTTGCCGCAATCTGCCATTACGGTGACGCTGGGCGACCCCTCGGCCACCATCCGCAGTTTCAGTCAGGAAACCTATGGCCGTTGGCAGTTCCTGAAAAGTGATCGCGAACGGCCTGTCCTGCCACCCGAAGCCCTGTTTCTCAACGAAGAAGAACTGTTCGCAGAGCTGAAGCGCTTTCCGAGGTTAAGCCTCGCGAAAGATCAGCCTGCACCGGGGTTTGATCCCGTGCCCGATGTGGCGGTTTCGCGGCGGGCCGACGACCCTGTGGGCGCTCTGCGTCGCTTGCTCGACAACTATGCAGGGCGTGTCGTCCTGTGTGCGGACTCACCGGGTCGCCGTGAAACACTCGACGAAATGCTGCGGGAATTCGGCATCGTGGCCGACACGACCACCAATACGCTTGCCGAATTCTTCCAGAGCGACACCAGTTTCTCGCTGCTCGTCGCACCACTCGCCATCGGTTTTGGGCTGGCAGATGAAGCCATAGTGCTTCTCACTGAGAACGACCTTTACCCCACCCAGGCCCGTACCGTGCGGCGCGGCAGGCGTGCGCAAGAGCGCGCCAGCGATGTCGAAGCCATGGTGCGCGATCTGTCCGAGTTGCGCGAAGGCGATCCGGTGGTTCACGCTCAACACGGTATCGGCCGCTACGTCGGTCTCAAGGAGATGGATCTCGGTGAAGGCGCCATGGAATTCCTTCACCTGGAATATGCAGGTGGCGGCACCCTGTATGTTCCGGTTGCTCAGCTGCATCTGATTTCGCGCTACAGCGGTACGGATTCCGAACATGCCCCGCTGCACCAACTCGGTTCCGGTCAGTGGGACAAGGCGCGGCGTAAGGCAGCCAAGCAGGTCCGAGACGCTGCTGCCGAGCTGCTTGCCCTCTACGCCCAGCGCGCTGCACGCGAAGGGCATCGTTTCAGACTGCCGCTCCAGGACTACCAGGCCTTTGCCGAAGGCTTCGGTTTTGAGGAGACTCCGGACCAAGCCGCAGCCATCGAAGCCGTGATTGACGACATGACGTCGGGCCGCCCCATGGATCGCCTGGTCTGCGGGGATGTCGGCTTCGGCAAAACGGAAGTCGCACTGCGGGCGGCCTTCATCGCCGTGGCCAACGGCAAACAAGTCGCCCTGCTATGCCCCACCACTTTGTTGGCTGAACAGCATGCCCAAACCTTCTCCGACCGGTTCGCCGACTGGCCGGTACGGATCGTTGAGCTTTCGCGCTTTCGTTCCGCCAAGGAAGTCGCGGCTGCCCAACAAGGCCTGGCACAGGGTTCGGTAGATATCGTGATTGGGACTCACAAGATTCTGTCGCGTGATACGCGTTTCAAAAATCTTGGACTGGTGATTATCGACGAGGAGCACCGTTTTGGCGTTCGTCAGAAGGAAACCCTGAAAAAGCTGCGGGCGGAAGTGGATGTGCTCACTCTTACAGCCACACCCATTCCGCGCACGCTCGGCATGTCGCTGGAAGGCATACGAGACTTTTCCGTTATTGCCACGGCGCCTCAGAAGCGCCTGGCGATCAAGACTTTCGTTCGTCGCGAGGACAAGAGCACGATCCGCGAAGCGTTACTACGTGAGCTTAAGCGAGGTGGGCAGGCCTATTTCCTTCATAACGAAGTGGACACTATTCACAACCGCCGTGCTGCGCTAGAAGAGCTGGTTCCTGAAGCGCGCATTGCGGTCGCGCACGGCCAGATGCCGGAGCGCGAGCTGGAAGAAGTCATGAAGGGTTTCTATCAGCAACGCTACAACGTGCTGCTTTGCACCACCATCATCGAAACCGGCATTGACGTTCCCAGTGCGAATACCATCATCATTCACCGCGCGGACCGCCTCGGGCTCGCCCAGTTGCACCAGCTGCGCGGACGCGTCGGACGCTCACACCACCAGGCCTATGCCTACCTCTTGACCCCCTTCGAAGATGCCATGACCGCTAACGCCAAGAAGCGTCTTGAGGCGATTCAGGCGATGGAGGAGCTGGGGTCGGGCTTCTTTCTGGCGATGCACGATCTTGAAATCCGTGGCACGGGAGAAGTCCTGGGCGAATCACAGTCAGGGAATATCCAAGAAGTCGGTTTCTCTATGTACACCGACATGCTCAACAAGGCCGTTCGCGCCCTCAAGGCCGGGGAAGAGCCTGATCTGGAGTCCCCATTCGATGCCAAGTGCGAAGTGAACTTGCATGCCTCGGCTCTGCTGCCAAACGACTATTGCCCGGACATCCACGCGCGCCTCGGTTTCTACAAGAAACTGTCGCATGCCCGTGACGAAGACGAGATCATCGGCATACAGGAAGAGTTGATCGACCGCTACGGCAAGCTGCCGGAACCCGCGCATAACCTGCTCACGACCCACCGACTGCGTCTGCTGGCCGAACCCCTGGGGATCATAAAGCTGGATTCCTCAGAAAGCCACGCTGTCCTGCAGTTCTCCGCGAAACCGCAGGTCGATCCCTTGCGTATCATTCAGCTGGTTCAGGAACGCCGCGACCTTAAGCTTTCGGGGCAGGACAAGCTGCGCCTGGAGTTCAAAGAAGGTATCCCTCTGAAGACGCGCACCGACGCTCTCAGAGAGTTGCTGAAGTCTCTAGGAAAAGGTTCGAAGTAAAGAGAGAGACTGCCCCTGAAGAAACAGCGCCGCCCGGTGCCGCTTAGTAGCTCAGGCGAAACCAGTTCAAAATCGCATCCAGGGGGCTGAAATTCAGGGCAAAAGCCGCTTGTTCGCGCACTACGGGCTTTGCTCGGTACGCGACAGAGTAATGTGCCAGCGCCATCATTTCCAGATCGTTAGCACCGTCACCGACCGCAATGATCTGCTCACGGCTCGCACCCAGCTCAGCGGCCAGTTCCGCCAACCGCGCCGCCTTGCCGCGAGCATCAACAATATCGCCGTTCACACGGCCGGTCAGCTTACCGTCGGCGACTTCCAGCACATTGGCGTGACACACATCCAGACTGAGCCGCTCACGGAGACGCTCAGTGAAGAAGGTGAAACCGCCTGATACGAGCAGCACCTTCAGGCCATGCTGCCTTGCCGTGGCAACCAATCGCTCCGCACCGGGGTTCAGGCGCAGGCGTTGTTCGTAGACCTCCAGCAACGCAGACTCCGGTACCCCTTCCAGCAGCGCCACGCGCCGTCGCAGGCTTTCGGCAAAATCCTTGATCTCGCCGCGCATGGCCGCTTCGGTAATGGCGGCCACTTGCGGTTTGCGCCCCACTGCATCAGCGATCTCATCGATACACTCGATACTGATGAGCGTGGAATCCATGTCCATTGCCAGGATCCGACGCTCACGCAGCAAATCAATCTGCGGCAGAAACGCATAATCCATACCGTTGCTGTCGCAGTAGGCAGCCACTACGCTACGCTCGGATTCATCCGCCTCCAACAGGCGCACAGCCGTAGCGCCGAGCTCCTGGACACCCGCGGCTGACACGATGGCGGCGACCTGTTCCACATGCGCAGGCATCAGGCTGGGCGATTGCAGTATGAGATGGGACATGACAGATAGGAAATTACAGGCAGCAGACGTATCGGCTTAGTTGGAGATGGCGCTGCGCCGTGCGCTTCTGCTGGTGGCGCGACGCTTCATTAAGTAACGCCACACGTAACCTGGATAGCCCAGGACCAGAAACAAGCTTAATGTGATGGCGTAGAATTCCCAGCCCTGCGGGAAACGGTTGCCCAGATTCGCTTCGAACGCAAACCCGAGCACACCGACCAGGCTATAGAAGACCAAAAGCTCCAGCATCCGCTCTATGAAGGACTTTTGGATTTCCCTTCCACGGTTACGCCAGCCGGGATAGGCCAACACGATCGCAACGGCCGCCGCGAGTGCGAACAGCACCCCGACGAAACGCAACACCGATGCCGTGTCGGTCGCGGTGAAGACCCCCCGCCCGATTAGCGTCATCGCCGCTGTTCCCAGCCCGATAAGAGCGAGGAAGAAGAGCAAAGAAGTCAGCCATCGTGACCAGGCCGGGCGGTCGGCTTCACCCTTTTGCGTCCAGGGGAGCGCCAAAAACGGGCGCTCCACCAAAAATGGCAGGTTTGCAGTGACCAGCGACAGCAGGATGAGCAGCCAGACCGCGAAGCTTTGATTCATTCAGAGACTCAGAACTGCAGCGATTGACGAATCACGCTGACACACAGCGCCATCAGGCCGCCCGGCAAAATCCCCAGGACCAACACCAATGCGCCGTTGATGGTCATCAGACCGTTGGTGACGGCACCCGTATCAATCAGGCCACCCTCGCCTTCCGGCTCGTCAAAGTATGCCACCTTCACCACGCGCAGGTAGTAGAAGGCGCCAATCAACGACATGACTACGGCGAACACCGCCAGCCAGATGTGCCCTGCACCGATCACAGCCTGCAGAACCGCCAGCTTGGCATAGAAACCGGCCAGGGGCGGAATGCCGGCAAGCGAGAACATGGATAGCATCAACATGGCTGCCATCAGCGGACTGCGGCGATTCAGGCCCTTGAGGTCGGCAATGTTCTCGCACTCGAACCCCCGGTGGCTTAACAGCATGATCATGCCGAAGGTGACCAGGGTGGTGAGCACATAGATCACCATGTAGAACAACGATGAGCCGTAAGCCAGACCCGCAGCGTGTGTCTCACCATCGATCACGCCGGAAAGCAGACCCAACAGCACGAAACCCATGTGCGAAATGGTGGAATACGCCAGCATACGCTTGAAGTTGGTCTGCACGATGGCGGTCAGGTTACCGATCGCCAGCGATAGTACGGCCAGCACGAGCAACATAGGTTGCCAATCGAAAGCCAGGCCGTGCAGACCGTCGATCAGCAGGCGCAGCGTGATAGCCAGCGCAGCCAACTTGGGGGCGGCGGCAATGATGAGTGTCACCGAAGTCGGCGCACCCTGATAGACGTCCGGTGCCCACATATGGAACGGCGCCGTGGCCAGCTTAAAGCCCAGACCGGTGACAATGAACACCACACCGAACACCAGCGGCAGACGCTCAGCCTGACCTGAGCCGATGATCTCGGCGATTTGGGTCAGATCCAGCGTACCAGTAGCGCCGTAAACCATGGACATGCCATAAAGCAGAACGCCCGAGGCCATAGAGCCCAGCACGAAGTACTTCATGGCCGCCTCGCTGGATTGCAGGTGATCACGACGCACAGCCACCAGCGCGTACAGTGCGAAGGACATGAGCTCGAGGCCGAGATACACCGTCAGCAGGCTGCCGGCGGAAATCATCACCATTTGCCCCAATAGAGCAAAGAGTGTCAGCGAATAGAGCTCGCCGCCATGGCGGGTCATGTCGCGGGCCTCGTTATAGCCACGGCCATAAACGAGGGTGGCCAATACTGCGAGGTAGGAAAGCACCTTCAGGAAGTGCGACAGAGAATCCACCACAAACAGGCCACTGAATGTGGTGCCCGCTACACCGGCGTTCCACTGAATCAGCGACACCCCGGTCAGGATCAGCAGCGAAAGCAGGCTGAGCAGGAAGGTGGAGTGCCGCGTCTCGGATTTGCTGAAGGCATCGATCAGCAGAACTGTGCCCGCCATGATCAACAGCAGGATCTCGGGCAGAGCCAAAGCGAAGTCAAAGGAAATTTGCATGGTCATCGAGGCTTACAGTTTCGAGATGGCGATGTGCTGCAGCAGCGCATCCACCGACACGTGCATGACATCCGTAAAGGGCTTGGGATAAATACCCATGTAGAGCACGGCAATCGCCAACACACCGAGAATGAAGAATTCACGGCCGTTGAGGTCGCTCATGCCGCGCACCTTGTCATTGGTGATCTCGCCGTAGGCAACCCGCTTAACCATCCACAGGGAATACGATGCCCCAAGAATCAGTGAAGTGGCCGCCAGCAGACCGATCCAGAAGTTGTACTCGACAGAGGCGATGATGACCATGAACTCACCAACGAAACCGCTGGTGGCGGGAAGGCCGGCATTGGCCATCGAGAACAGCACGAAGAAAGTGACGAATCGCGGCATCACATTGATGACGCCGCCATAGTCGGCAATCTCGCGGCTGTGCAGGCGATCGTACAGAACACCAATACAGAGGAACATAGCGCCGGAGACGAAACCGTGCGAAATCATCTGCACGATGCCTCCTTCGAGCCCACCCTGATTCATGATGAAGAAACCGAGGGTGACGAAGCCCATGTGCGCCACAGATGAATAGGCGACCAGCTTCTTCATGTCCTGCTGCACGATGGCGACCAGACCAATGTAGATGACTGCAATGAGAGACAGCGCGATCATCAAGCCGGACAGAGTCTGCGACGCATCCGGCACGATAGGCAGCGAAAAGCGCAGGAGGCCGTACGCACCCAGTTTCAACATGATGGCAGCCAGCACCACTGACCCCCCCGTCGGCGCTTCGACGTGAGCATCCGGCAACCAGGTGTGCACCGGCCACATCGGAACCTTGACGGCGAACGCCGCAAGCAAGGCCAGGAAGATCAGTATCTGCGGCGTGTGAGCCAGCGCTGTCTTGTGCCAGGTCAGGATGTCGAAAGAGCCACCCGAAGCAAACCACAGATAGATGAACGCCACCAGCATCAGCAGCGAGCCCAGCAGGGTGTACAGGAAGAACTTGAATGCCGCATACACGCGCCGGGGGCCGCCCCACACACCGATGATCAGATACATCGGTATCAGAGTCGCCTCGAAGAACACGTAGAACAGCATGGCATCAAGCGCGGCAAACACACCGATCATGAGGCCGGAAAGGATCAGGAAAGCCCCCATGTATTGGGCCACACGGTTTGTAATGACTTCCCAGCCCGCCAATACCACGATGATGGTAATGAAGGCAGTCAGCAGCACAAACCAGAGCGAGATCCCGTCAATGCCCAGGTGGTAGTTGACCGAGAAGCTTTCGATCCAGGGGGTGAGCTCAACAAACTGCATGTTGGCTGTATACGGGTCAAAGCCCGTATACAGCGGAATGGTCACTAGGAAGCCGAGGACGGCACCGACCAGCGACAACACTCGCGTTAATTCGGGCTTTTCATCGCGTCCGACCAGCAAAACAACCAGGCCGGCAACGATGGGCACGAAAATCGCAAGCGTTAACCATGGAAATGTAGAAGACGCCATATCGCTAGCCATCAGTGAACCGTCAGCACGAAAAAGGTTAATAAAGCCATGATCCCGATGATCATTGCAAAGGCGTAGTGATAGATG
>JAJUGV010000145.1 GCA_029265795.1 Alcaligenaceae bacterium | reverse complement strand
TTGGGCATGTCCTCTTTGCTGGGCATATTAATTCCGCCATCCATCACTATGATTCTGTTTGCTGTGGTGACACAGCAATCCGTCGTGGCATGTTTTGCGGCGACATTAGGGCCGGCAATCCTTTTTGTTTTGGCGCTGACACTGGTTAACTATCTGTTTTCGGGCGGATGGCTGTTCACCGAATTGCCGCTTGAGCGAAAGGCTGACGAGGTTCAGGTTTCTGTGGGCCGGGCAGCGCTCAGGGCGTTACCGGCATTGTGTATTCCGCTCCTGATTCTGGGCGGGATCTACGGCGGCGTATTCACGCCTACCGAAGCAGCGGCGGTGGCCGTTCTATTGGTGGTGTTTATTGGTTTTTTCATCTACCGTGATCTGACGCTCGCCAAGTTGTGCAACGGCCTGCTGCGCTCCGCAGAAACAACCGGGATCATCATCCTGATTCTGCTGTTTTCCTTCTTGATTGGCCGCATATTGATTGTCGAGGGTGTGCCGCAGGATCTCACGGAGTTTGTGACCGGCCTGGTGGACAGCCCGATTGCGATCCTGCTCATCGTCAATCTGTTTTTGATTCTCGTCGGCATGATCATCGACGACGTATCCTTGACCGTCGTGATTGCGCCTTTGCTGCTACCCTTGGTGGGCGTTGCGGATGTCCATCCGGTACAGTTTGCCGCTATTGTGGCTTGCGCAGTGGTTGTAAGCGCGAACAGTCCCCCCATGGCACCCATCCTATATCTGTCTTGTCGTGTGGGCAAAGTGGTGGTGCATCAGTCATTCAAACCCGCCATCCTGCTAATTGTGTTCGTGGCTATTCCCATCCAGCTGCTGACAGCCTTCGTTCCGGCGGTATCCCTCTATTTTCCCCGGTTGCTGGGCCTGCTGTAGGCGCTTAATCTCATCATAATGACTGGCAAAGATCTTATACAGCGGGTGGCACAGGAAGGAGAGGCGACGCGTACGCCTCAACTTTCGCGTGCCGACTGGCTTGCTGCCGCACTGGAGATCTTCAAGACTGAAGGTATAGAAGCCGTCCGCATCACGCGGCTGGCCGATGTTCTAGGTGTCACGCGCGGCAGTTTTTACTGGCATTTCAAACATCGTGACGATCTGCACAGGGCATTACTTTCTTATTGGCGGCAGAAAAATGTGCATTCGGTGCTGCATGCGCTGGACGATGTCGATGCGCTAGATGACGGCGTGCTGTCGCTCTTTTCTGCGTGGCTCGACCCCGATAAGTTCGAACCGGGGCTGGACTTGGCTATGCGTGACTGGGCCAGGCGTTCTAGCCTCGCGGCTCAGGCAGTCAATGAAGCCGACGAGCAGTGTATGGATGGCATTGCGCGCTTCTACGAAAAGCACGGCTTTGATGCAATTGACGCGCGAGCAAGAGCAAGGACTATATATACGTGCCAGATCGGTTACTACGTGGTGACCGGCCTTAACGAGGGCATGGCCGTGCGTTTGCAGTATCTCGAGCCGATCTATTCGATAATGACCGGGAAAACGCTTGACCCGGCCAAGGCTGATGCCTTTCGGGCAAAGCATATCCCGGATTAAAGATGCGGCGTCAGTGCAGTGGCGCGGCTCGTATGAGGCCCACTGCCAAGCCTTCGATAGCGAATTCGTCGCCCGGCCGCACGATGATAGGCGCGAACTCGGGGTTCTCGGGCAATAGCTGCAACGTGCTGCCCCGACGATGCAGACGTTTCACCGTGACATCATCACCGATACGCGCCACCACGATTTGCCCATCACGGGCTTCAGGGGTTTTCTTGATCGCCAGGAGGTCGCCGTCGAGGATGCCGGCATCGCGCATGCTGAGACCCCGCACCCGCAGTAAGTAATCGGGTACAGGGGTGAACAGACTAGGCTCGACGCCGATTTCCCGTTCGATGTGTTCGGCAGCCAAAATAGGGCTGCCTGCAGCAACACGGCCGACGATCGGTAACAGCAGCGAAAGGGGGTCTGTACGGGGCTCGGGTTGCTCGGGCTCAACGAGGCGGATACCTCTTGAGGCGCCTGCTGTGAGCGTGATAGCGCCTTTACGCGCCAGGGCCTTGAGATGATCTTCGGCCGCGTTTGGTGAGCGAAAGCCTAGCGCCTGAGCAATTTCAGCGCGGGTAGGGGGGAAGCCGGTGCGGTGGATTTCAGACCGGATGAGGTCCAAAATCTGCTGCTGGCGGGCGGTGAGCTTTACGGCCATGTCGGTGCTGTTTTTTTATACAGTCTTTATTGTGGCGCTTTTGTAGCGGAAGATCAAGTCAGGCGTGGACCAAATCAAAGATTCGTAACGGATCGGCGGGTAACCCGCAGTTCTTTTGGAGACAGTGCAGGTGTATAATCGAAACACGAGCGCACCCCCGTTATTGCGTGTCGCCCCCGAACGGCTCGCGCTATTTCTTGATGTAGACGGCACACTGGCTCCCATAGTATCTAAGCCCCACTTAGCCCGTGTGCCGCTGGCGACGCGACGCCTATTACAGCACATGCAGACTCGGGGTGTGGCGTTGGCAGCGTTGAGCGGTCGGCCTCTTTCCCAGGTACGCCGCTTGCTACACCCTCTTGAGCTGGCAGTGGGCGGCTCGCACGGTGCTCAGCTTAGCCTAACCGGTGGCCGCAGCCTCACATATTTGGCTGCATTGCCCGATGACTTAGTTCGAGGTCTGTTGGCCGGCATCGCGCCACTACATGGTGTCTGGCTGGAGCGCAAACCCGCGGCCGTTGCAGTGCATTGGCGGCAAGCACCTCAGTACCGTGCGGCAGTCGATGCGCTTGTACATGAAACCCTTCGGCATGCGCCCGAATGGCAATTGATTGAAGGGCATTGTGTGCATGAATTACGCCACCAGGGCCGGGATAAAGGCAAAGCGCTTCGGCGCCTGATGCAGCACGGTGATTTTGTCGGCCGTTGGCCGTTGGCCATTGGTGATGATCGAACGGATGAAGATGCTTTCGCGGCAGCCTTATCGATGGGAGGTGGAGCCATCCGGATAGGCGATGTCCAGCCAAGTATCGCTCCATGGCGGCTCAAGGATGTTTCGGCACTGGCAGTGTGGTTGCAGCAGCAATTAAACAGGTTCGGCCCCGGCATTCTCGACCGGAGCTACAAGGACGGGGAATATGAACGAACATGAACGCGTGGTGATTGTGGCCAACCGGACGCCGGCGGCAAAGTCGGCCGGTGGTCTGGCGTCCGGTCTATTGGACGCATTACGCAAGGAGCCCAGCTTGTGGTTTGGCTGGAGCGGTGAATTGCGTGACGATGACTGCAATTCCGTCCAGCTATTTAGCCTTGACTGCCTCACCGTAGCAGCCATTCCGTTAGCGCCTGAAGCACATAATCGCTATTACAACGGCTTCGCGAACGGCGTGCTTTGGCCGGCATTCCACGGCCGCCTCGATCTCATGTGTTTTCAGGAAGACGATTATGCCGGCTACCTCGATGTGAATCGGCATATGGCTAAGAAGTTGCGCCCATTACTGAGAAAAAACGACGTTATCTGGGTGCACGACTATCATTTGCTGCCGTTCGCCCGAATGTGCCGTGCGCAAGGTGTGCGCCAGCGCCTCGGCTTCTTCCTTCATATCCCGTTTCCAGTGCCCAGCATGGCGGGGGCAATTCCTCGCATTGATGAGCTGCTGGATGCCATGTGTGCATACGACCTGTTGGGTTTTCAAACGGAAGACGACCGGCAAGCGTTCGTTACGCTATGTCGTGAACGCCGTCCGCAGATTCCCGTGCCCAATACGGGGGTGTATCCGATCGGCGTTGCACCGCTTGAGTTGCAAAAAGAGGCGCAGGCAGAACCGGTCGTGCAGATTTGGCCGGAGGGCAATCATCTGCAGGGCATATTAAGTGTTGATCGACTGGATTACACCAAGGGTCTGCCGGAGCGCTTCAAGGCATATGCGCTGTTGCTGGAACAGCATCCTGAGCTGCGAGGCGAAGTTCAGTTGGTGCAGATTGCGCCCCCGTCTCGAACGGATGTTCCTGCTTATATCGATCTGCGGCATGAATTGACGTCCTTGACGGGCGAGATTCTCGGCCGTTACGGCAGGTTGGATTGGCAGCCGCTCATCTACGTCGAGCAGCAGCATGATCGTTCAGTGCTGATGCCGCTATACCGGCAGGCGCGCGTAGGGCTAGTTACGCCGTTGCGTGACGGTATGAATCTGGTGGCGAAGGAGTATGTCGCGGCTCAGGATCCCGCAGACCCGGGGGTACTCGTTTTGTCTCGCTTTGCAGGAGCTGCCAGCCAACTTGACGGTGCTTTGCTGGTGAACCCCCACGACCCTGGCGAGATGGCCGAGGCCATGCGCGCGGCGCTCTGCATGCCGCTGGAAGAGCGGCGCGCACGATATCAACGTATGTGGAAAGTGCTGTGCGCATCCGACATCAATGGCTGGCGCTCCCGTTATCTGACTGATTTGAGAGCCATCCGCACGCGTACGTCGCCGGCTGTGGCGGTTCCGGCAAGGTCGGGTAGGCAATTCGAGGAAGCCGCGCTGCTGCCAGAAATGGAAAAAGCGCACTGACCGCCGTCGACTGAAGTAGCAGGCGTAGAACGAAAAACGGGCCTTTTAATACAAGGCCCGTTTCAATTGACAGTGGTGGCGGGCGACTAGCCCTTCAGGACGGCAGCGATGGCCTGTGCCACGTAATCGATATTCTTGCTGTTCAATGCGGCAACACAGATGCGCCCACTGGCCACGGCATAGACGCCGTGGTCTTCGCGCAAGCGATCGACCTGATCTTTGCTAAGACCTGAGTACGAGAACATGCCACGTTGTTGCAAGACAAAGCTGAAATCCTGCTCTACACCATGCGCCTTGAGTTTTTCCACCAGCTGACTACGCATGGTACGAATGCGTTCGCGCATGCCCGCCAGCTCTTCTTCCCAAAGCTGACGAAGCTCGGGTGTATTCAGCACAGTCGCTACCACGCTGCCACCGTGGGTGGGTGGGTTGGAATAGTTGGTCCGAATCACGCGCTTGAGCTGGCTGAGGACGCGTTCGCTTTCTTCCGAAGAAGAGCAGATCAGTGTGAGCGCGCCGACGCGTTCGCCGTACAACGAGAACGACTTCGAAAATGAGGAGCTCACCAGCATGGTGATATCGTGATCTGCAAACATCCGGACCACGGCCGCGTCTTCCTCGATACCTTCGCCGAAACCTTGATACGCAATATCAAGGAAGGGGACCAGATCGCGTTCTTTTACGATGCGGGCGATTTCCTTCCATTGCTCGAAGGTGGGGTCCACACCGGTGGGGTTGTGGCAGCAAGCGTGGAGAATCACAATAGTGCCTGCCGGCAAGCTGCTTAACGCATCGACCATGCCTTGATAGTTAAGGCCGTGGGTGGCGGGATCGTAATAAGGATAGGTCTCTACAGGGAAGCCGGCCCGTTCGAACAGGGCGCGGTGGTTTTCCCAGCTGGGATCGCTGATCACAACCTTGGCGTCCGGTTTGAGCCATTTCAGGAAGTCTGCGCCGATTTTGAGTGCGCCCGTGCCGCCCAAGGCTTGAGCCGTGAGCACACGGCCGGAGTCGATCAAGGGGCTGGTTTGACCCAGAAGCAGGCGCTGTGCACCCTTGTTATAGGCGTCAATGCCCTCAATAGGCAGATAGCCGCGCGGTGCTGCGGCCTCGATACGGGCGATTTCCGCCTTATGGACGGCCTTCAGGAGGGGAATCCGACCATTGTCGTCGTAGTACACGCCAACACCGAGATTCACTTTGCCAGCGCGGGTATCGGCATTGAATTGTTCATTCAGGCCCAAAATGGGATCACGGGGTGCGAGTTCGACGGATTCGAATAGCGAGTTCATATCAAAGGCAAAGGAAGGAAGTGAGGGCTGGCTCAAAGAGGGCTAAGAGTGTGATAATACGGGGTTTCCCCTAGGTGTGTCCAGTATGGCCAAAGAGGCAGGTTTCGTCCAGTTTCCGGGAAGTCCTTTTCAGCTCTACCAGCCGTATCCACCTGCAGGCGATCAGCCCGCGGCGATCGATACGCTGGTTAGCGGCCTGAACGATGGACTTATGTATCAAACACTGCTGGGTGTCACGGGTTCCGGCAAAACCTACACCATGGCGAATGTGATTGCGCGTACAGGCCGTCCGGCGTTAGTCCTGGCACACAACAAGACGTTAGCGGCACAGTTGTATGCCGAGATGCGAGAATTCTTTCCGCGCAACGCCGTGGAGTATTTTGTCTCGTATTACGACTACTACCAGCCCGAGGCCTATGTGCCGTCGCGCGACCTGTTCATTGAAAAGGACTCGTCGATCAACGAGCATATAGAGCAGATGCGCCTGTCCGCTACCAAAAGTCTGCTAGAGCGGCGCGACACCATTATCGTCGGGACGGTTTCTTGCATTTATGGGATTGGTAATCCAGGTGACTACCACGCAATGGTGCTCACCCTGCGCAGCGGCGACCGTATTGCGCGTCAAGAACTGCTGGCGCGCTTGGTTGCCATGCAATATGAGCGCAATGATGTGGAATTCTCCCGTGGGACCTTTCGGGCACGCGGCGAGACAATTGATGTATTCCCTGCAGAGCATGCCGAACTGGCCTTGCGAATTACCTTGTTTGACGACGAGGTCGAAACGCTCGAGATGTTCGATCCGCTCACG
>JAJUGV010000091.1 GCA_029265795.1 Alcaligenaceae bacterium | reverse complement strand
ACTTATCGGCTGTTCAATTGTTAAAGAGAAGTGCGGCCAATACCAACCTGCCGGCTTTCTTGCCACACCCGCACTCGGTGCGCATGTGGCAGTGTTCCGTTTCTGCTTTCAGCTGACTGCGCTAAAAGCAGAGAAACGAGATTATGAAGCAGTTTTTTCAGCGTGTCAAGCGAAGTAAGAAAGTTTTTTATCAACCGGTGAAACACCGCCAAAACCGCCTTCTTGCGCCTGACTGCCGCCCCACCCTTTGGAAAGTTTCCTTGCCAACTACGTGGGCCGCTGCAATCTCGCTTGCAGAACTCGTAATCATAACATGAATTTCGAGGCCTGCAACTGGGAAAAAAACTAAAAACACCGTTTCTCACCCAGCCCACTGAAGGTTCTCTACACCCCGTCAGCGCTACCTAATAGTACGACACTTCCGGGCGGAGAACTGGCCGAAATCCGGGAAAACCCTAGGTCTCGATCAGCGAGGAAACGAAATATAGCATGAAAAAATCCGAGTGCGCAAGTCGCAGGAACAAATCGGACAAAAGATGAAGATTTTCCGTGGCGCTTCGGGTTGCGCGTCCAGCTGGCTTCTGTGGATGAATGCCCTTTGGCTCCTTCTGTGGGTGAGGCGATTCCATCGGTGGGCCCACCCCCGGTGAGTCACCCCGCCCGTTTACCGGGATGTATGCCCATTGTTTTGGCTATCACTTCCAGCATGATCTCATTGGCCCCGCCACCAATCGCAGTCTGACGAAGGTCACGGTAAGCACGTGATATCCAGTTTTCGTTCATGACGCCCTGGCCCCCCCAGTACTGCAGACACTCGGTTGGGATGGTCATGGAAAGACGCCCCGCCATATATTTGGCCATGGATGCCAGCTGTGTGATGTCCCCACCATCCAGGTATTTATCCACTGCTCTATATATAAGAGAGCGCAAGGCTTCTATCTGGGTCTGCATCTCCGCCAGCTTGTGATACACAACCTGGCGCGAGAGCACCGTGCCTCCAAAGACTTTTCGCTGCCCGGCGTAGGCGATGGTTTCTTCGATCACGCGCTCCATTGAACGCATGCCCCGGGCGGCTACGAACATGCGCTCTTCCTGGAACTGCTCCATCTGGTAGATGAACCCCATGTTTTCTTCGCCGATGCGGTTGCTGACGGGAACACGAACATCATCGAAAAAGAGTTCTGCAGTATCGGATGCACGCAGTACCAGCTTGTCGAGCTTGCGGGAAACCTGGACACCCGATGTATCGAGCGGAACAATGATCAATGACTTGTTCTTGTGTGGCCCTCCTTCCTGCGAGGTATTGCAAAGCAGACAGATCCAGTCACCCTGCACCCCGTTGGTTATCCACATCTTGGAACCATTGATGATATAGTCGTCGCCATCCCTGCGCGCCCAGGTGCGGATCTGCGAAACATCAGAGCCGGCCCCTGCTTCACTGACCCCTATGCACCCCACCAGATCCCCTGCAATGGTGGGAGCAAGATACTCGCGCTTCAGCGCATCGCTGCCGTGTCGAGCCAAGGCCGGGGTGCACATGGTGCTCTGCACCCCGATGGCGGATGACAGACCACTGGAACGGATTTCCCCCAGGGTCTCTGCAAACACCATTTCGTAGCTGAAATCCAGCCCCATTCCACCATATTCGGGAGATTTGCCAATCCCGAGCAGGCCGGCGTCTCCCAGCACTTTCATTACTTGGTGAGCCGGGAAAATTTGTTCTTCTTCCCATTGATCAAGATAGGGATCGATATGCTCCGCAATGATCCTGCGCGTGGTGCGTTGCATTTCCTGGTGTTCATATGTCAGTTGCATGACTTCCCCTGCCTCGCGGGTGTTCAACCCTTTTGTTCTTGAAATATCGAGCGTCAGCATCGCCGGCTGCGAGATGCAATGGCATCAGCCTTCACTCGCTGCTGCCACCGTCGCAGTACCGGTAATGACTGCCGTACCATCGGGCCCGTTCACCCAGACCTCGTAACACCCGGAGGCCGAACCTTTCTCCAGCCGACCACCGGCTTCCAGGGTGGTGCCTGCAAACACCGGCTTGGCGAAGCGGATATCCAGATCCACCCTGCCCAACGAGTCTTTGGCGAGACTGCGTGCCAAAGCCAGCCAGATCAGATTCAGAGACATGGTGCCATGCGCGATGGTTCGACCCATGGGCGTTCCGGCCGCGAATCCCGGGTCGACATGCAGGGGATTGAAGTCCTGTGTCAGTTCCGCGTACTGGTTGATGTGTTCCTGAGTGACGGTCATCGCCACGGTTTCAAGCTGTTCTTTCATGGTGCCTGGCCATCCCTTAGCGGTGTCTTGTTGCACTTTCAATGCGCTATGTTTGATGAATCCCTTCGCAAAGTCTTGCCGTGCTTTCACGGTGCCATCGGTGTCCTGCCATGGTGGGCGTTCCGTGATTCCGGCCGCCGTCATATTCACGCAGCCCAGATCAGGGACATTTCACCGGCGTAGACCGGGCGCCCCTCTCCGGCTGAGCCGACCACTTCCAGAGTCAGATAGTGCCTTTCCCTGCGCATCTCCTTTTCCCGGCACCAGATTTCGGACCGCAATACATCTCCTGGGCCGAGGCGGGAAAGAATCGACAGCTTCTGGCGCGCGTGGATATTGCCCGGGGGACGTGGCGACACGACCCCCAGGTATGCACGCATCATGCAGGCGACGGCAAGGCCATGATCGCGCGCCGGTACATCCCGGCTATGGCTACCAAAGATGGCTGCCCATTGCTCAAGGAGCGCGACGTCAATGGCTTCCTCCCAGACGCCGAGCAACGCACCCGCCTGGAAGCGGTCGTAGGTAAAGATTTCCGTCATTGCGCCTCCAATACGGCAATCGGCACCGTCACTTCACCACGCTGTTCGAAATCGACGCGTACCGCCGCACCAATCTGAACATGGGGGCCGGGGCCTCCGCGGACATTTACCATCAGGCGAAAGCCTTCGTCCATGTCGATGATGGCGATAACATAGGGGACGTCAGCCCGGAATGCCTGTGTCGGTGCACGATAGACGTTTGTATAACTGAGTATCGTTCCGTGCCCCGAAGCGTCCTTCCACTCAAGTGCCAGAGTATGGCAATGGGAGCAGACTGCTCGGGGAATCAACTGGACGGTGCCGCAATTGCCACAGCATTGGTAGCGCAGCACACCTGCATGGCAGCCTTCCCAGAAAGAGCGGGTATCAGAATTCGGATGAGGCACAGGCTTATCCATCAGGCGGCTCCAAATACGAGAGAACAATGGGCGGACAGAATGCCACCATCACCATGTACGAAAGCCAGGTGTGCACCCTCGACCTGCCGTCCATGTGCTTCACCCCGAAGCTGGCGAACCGCCTCCACAGCATGAAACATCCCGCCTGCTGCGCCAGAATGCCCGTAGGACAACAGGCCTCCATGGGTATTGCATGGCAGCCTGCCGGAAAGCCCCAGCGCGCCTTCCAATGCTGCAGGGCCGGCTTCGCCCCGCCCGAAGAAACCGATAGACTCGAGCTCGACAAGCAGGGTGATGGTGAAAGAATCGTAGATCTGTGCAACATCGATATCCGCGGGCCGCACGCCCGCTGTCGCGAACGCCCGGGCAGCAGATTGCTTGCAGCCGAAATCCGTGAGGCTGGGTGCCGAAACCAGGTGCTCATGCGTGTGGCCCTGGCCAGCCCCTAGAATCTCGACCCTACGTTTGACGTTACCCCCCGCGTTGCGAGCACTGATGACCAGCGCTGCTCCGCCGTCGGAAATCAGGCAGCAGTCCAACAGCCTCAGGGGGGAACAGATTTCCTTGGACTGCAGGACATCATTAATGGTGATCAGTTCACGCTTGTGTGCATTGGGATGCCTTGATGCGTGGCGCCGGTGCTCAACCGCAATGGCAGCTAGGTGTTCCGGCTGCACGCCATATTCGTGCATGTAGCGTTGTGCCACCAGGGCATATGACGCCGGCACGCTGATGCCGAAAGGCCGCTCGAACTGTGGGTGCCCGACTTCAGACAGAGCAGCAACAGCTCCGTCCCGGGACATGCCTGTCAGGCGGTTGTCCCCCGTGACCACCAGCACATGATTACACTGGCCGCTCGCAACGAGTGCGGCCGCCTGCATTATCATGATGGCGGCGCTGGCACCGCCGGCCTGGATTGCCGCACAGAAATTGGGATGAATGCCCGTGTGCTCGCAAAAAACCGAGGCCAACATGAGATGGGGCTCGGTGAACGAATAGGCACACAGCACGCCGTCAATATCGCCAGGCTCGAGCCCCGCATCGCGGATGGCGCCGAACGCAGCCTCCGCGTGCAGGCCCATGCAGCTGGAGCCTGGCAGCTCGCCCACACGCGTGTCGAAGGCACCGCTTATGTATGCATTCATACTCATGAATTCACCCCTCCATTGTCGGGACCGGACGGCCATTGGAAGCCAAGGGGCTGCTTGTTCAGAAACCGGGCGACAGCGTCATCGTGATACTGCGTGTGAATGGCAATTGCCTGAGCATGGGACTCCAGTTCTGCCAGAGTGGCCTGATCAAGGTTGAATGAACGATTGAGGATGTTCTTCGACAGCCCGATGGCTTCGGTCGAGGCAGGATGAAAACGCTCGGCAAGTGCCAGCGCCTGATTCAGCAGGTTCTCGGAGGGAACAATGCTGTACAGGATGCCGAGATCAAGCGCCTCCTGCGCATCCACTTCACGGGCGGTGAAAACGAGCTCTTTTGCCTTCTGCAAGCCGACGATGCGCGGCAACAGAAAGAAGCCGCCAAGATCGGGGACCAGCCCGATGCGAGTGAACACTGCGCAGAACCGCGTTGACGGCGTGCCCAGGATGAAATCGCAGGCCAGTGCCAGGTTGAAGCCGGCCCCGAAGGCGGCGCCCTCCACCGCCGCGATCACCGGCTTTTCCAGGTTGACCAGTTCCTGGAACCACAGATGCAGACGACGGATGCGGTCACGATCCTTATAAATGGGCCTCTTGCCTTCGGAAAGGGCCTTCAGATCGCCACCGGCGCAGAAAACTCCCCCCGCCCCGGCGATGACCACTGCCTTGATGGCATCGTCGTCCCGAGCCTCGAATATGGCTTCCGCCAGTTGCTCACGCACTTCCAGGTCGAAAGCGTTGCGCCGTTCCGGGCGATTGATGGTGACGAGGAAGGTGGCACCGACACGCTCCCTCCGAACGAAATCGTTCATACCTTGAACCCCAGGCTGCGTGCAATCATGTTCTTCTGAATCTCGCTCGTGCCCTCACCGATCACATACACCAGCGAATCGCGGTGGATGCGACCCACAGGGTATTCGCGCATGATGCCCGCACCGCCGAGGATACGGATGGCCTGCTCGCTTACCGTAACGGCAGTTTCACTCGCGAACAGCTTGACCCGCGCTGCAGCGGCCGAATCCAGGGTACCCTGATCCACACGCCATGCCCCGTAGTAGACCAACCAGCGGGCCGCCTCTATCTGAGTCGACATCTCCGCCAGCTTGTGGCCGATAGCCTGGTATTCGCCAATGCGTTTGCCGGCAACACTGCGCTCATCGGCGTAGCTAACAGCTGCATCAAATGCAGCCCGAGCCATGCCCAATGCGTTGGCAGCCACACCAACCCGATTTTCGCTGAGCGACTCCATTATTACCGGATAAGTGCCCAAGGTTTCACCCAACAGACAGTCATCCGGAACAAAGGCATTATCTATATAGATGAGCCCCGTCTCCGACGACCTTATCCCTTCCTTCTTCAGCTTGGAAATATTGAAGCCGGGATTTGGCAGTTCAACAATGAAGAGAGAGATGGAATCAGGCCGCAGTTCTGGTGAAGTGCGCGCAGCCACCAGCAGGAAGTCTGCAATCGGCGCGTTGGTGATGTACATCTTGCTGCCATGGAGCCGCCAGCCACCGTCAACTTTTTCCGCGCGCGTTTTCATGGCGCGCACATTTGAGCCCACATCCGGTTCACTGAGCCCGAAACCCGCGATCTTCCGACCTTCCAGCGCGGGTTTGAGAAAGCACTCCTTCTGGGATTCCGTACCCACCTTCCAGATAGGCCAGATGCCAAGATGTGTGTGCGCAGACCACGAAGACGCAAAGGCCTGCGACATATAGCTCAGTTCTTCGCGGACGATGCAGTCGCTGACCTTGTCCAGGCCGCTGCCGCCGTCTTCCTCAGGGTAGCGGACACCCAGCAGGCCGAGCTCACCCCAGCGCCTGAATACCTGTTTCGGAAATGTTTCGGACTCCTCGGCATCGAATACCAGCGGAGATAGCTCTTCCCTGCAAAGACGCCGCACGGTGTCGCGCACCGCTTCATGTTCGTCAGAGAACGTAAAGTCAAGGCTCACTCGTCCCTCCCCCTATATGTGTTATCACATTCTTAGGCCATGCCAAATGTGGCGCGCTTTGTCATTTTTATAGAGAATATTATTTCTTTATAAGAATAATCTTAGCAAGAACGCATCCCCCTGGTCAATAACCATGACCGCATCTGCAAGTTACGAGCAAGCAACATTCTTTTAAGTTTGATGCATTGCAACATATTGAAATTAGTAGACTAATCACCATTTGGATGCAGTGCCGAATTGTTGCAGGTATCCAATCATGGCAGGCGAATGAAGACGATAATCATTGTTGACAAGCAGAAATCTTACCTACTAAACTCGATTCACTAAAAAGATAACAATTTTTTATAGAGAATAGGAGGAGTTGGTATGAGATTTCATGTGCGTCTCTTTTCCAGGTTCACTTGCGCGGTTGCCCTTACCGCGGTGGGCATAGTTGTCGCCGGTCCGGCATCTGCTCAGCAGGGCTACCCATCCAAGCCGATCGAAGTTATTGTCGCCTCCTCCGCCGGCGGCATTCTCGACACCATCGGGCGTATTGCTGCCCGGGGCATTGAGCGCCTCGGGCAACCCGCCGTGGTGAAGAATCTTCCCGGCGGGGGTGGAACAATCGGTACAGCCGCCGTGGCACGGGCCCAGCCCGATGGCTACACCGTCGGAGCCATCGCAACCAGTCACGTCATCAACCCAAGCATCTACGCCAACCTGCAGTACGATACTCTCAAGGATTTCGTAAACCTCACACAAATGGTCGAGCTCACGAATGTTCTGGTGGTGCATCCGTCCGTTCCTGCCAACAATCTTGAGGAATTCATCGCGCTGGCGAAGGCCAAGCCAGGTGAACTGACTTTCGGCTCGGCGGGCGTTGGCCAGTCCAACCACATGTCCGGCGAGCTTCTTCAACAGGAAGCCAAGATCAAACTAGTGCACGTCCCCTACAAGGGCAGTGCCCAGGCGCTTACCGACCTGGTGGGTGGCTCGATTTCCAGCATGTTCGTCGACGCCCTGTCCGCTGAACCCTTTATCAAGTCCGGCAAGCTCAAGCTCATCGCGGCGACAGGCCTGAAGCCCTCTCCCGCCTATCCTGATTACCCCACCCTCAACGACTCCGGCCTGCCTGGTTTCAATGGCAATACCTGGCTCGGTGTCGTGGCGCCTGCAGGTGTTTCGCCGGAGATCGTGAAGAAACTTCACGAAGCCATCCAAGCCGAGTTCAACGAACCCAGCGTCAAAGAGCGCCTGAACAAGCAGGGTGTCATCCCCGTCGCTTCATCTCCCGAAGACTTCGACAAGTTCGTCCGGAGTGAAATTGCCCGTTGGAAAACCGTCACCAAAGCAGCGGATATCAAGTCAAACTGAGATGAATCAAATCGTGTCCGACACACTAGCGGCCCCGGCCATATCGGCCGCCAGCCGTCTTGCACCCATCCTTGAAGCCCGAAGCGTCGCCATCGTAGGTGCCTCGGCAGACCCCCAGAAAGTTTCGGGTCGGCCGCTGGCATACATGCTCGCACGGGGCTTCAAGGGGAAACTGTTTCCTGTCAACCCTGCACACAATATTGTGCAGGGTCTGAAAAGCTACCCCTCGCTGGCATCCATAGGCGAGCCTGTGGATCTCGCCATCATCGGAACACCCGCTGCACAGGTTGAGGAAATCGTGCGGGAAGGAATCGAGGCCGGCATTCGCGGTTTCGTCATCTTTTCATCCGGCTTCTCTGAGCTGGATGAAGCAGGCGCCGAACTGCAGCGCAGGCTGACGGCGCTAGCCGATACACACGGTGTGAGCATTCTCGGCCCGAATTGCCTTGGGGCGGTCAATAGCCAGACAGGACTTGCAGCCACGTTCACTACAGCACTCGAAGAAAACACCTTTCTTTACGGTGGCTTTGCCTTCGTCAGTCAGAGCGGGGCCCTGGGCGCCTACTGGATGGATATCTGCCTGCGATCCGGGCTGGGTTTCAGCAAGTGGATCACAACGGGGAATGAGTGCGACGTCGATGCCGCAGCTGCCATCGACTATCTGGCTGACGACCCGGACACGAAAGTGATTGGTGTATATATAGAAGATATTCGCCATGGTCACGCCTTCAGGCTGGCGCTGATGAAGGCCGCTGCAAAGGGCAAGCCGGTCATCGCCATCAAGAGCGGGCGTTCTGCGGCGGGTGTGGCGGCCGCAGCCTCGCACACGGGCGCGCTTGCCGGGGACGACGCCCTTTATGACGCCTGCCTTACTCAGTATGGCGCGCTAAGGGTGGACTCACTCACGCGCATGATCGATATCGCACGTCTTTATCTGTATGGCGCCGTACCGGCAGGCAATCGTCTGGCCGTAATGTCCGTATCCGGCGGTGCGGGGGTCATGATTGCTGACGAGGCTGAAGAATGGGGCCTGACGCTTCCTCCTCTGTCTGCAGAGACAGCAATGAAGCTGCGCCAGTGCCTCCCCTCCTTCGTACATCCCGCCAACCCGCTGGATCTGACCGGCAATGTCGTTCAGAACTCCCGGCATATTTCGCTCGCCCTGGAGGCGGTTGCGTCCGAACCGGGTACAGACGGCATCGTGCTGTTTGTCGGCCTGATGCACAGCATCGCAGCGGCGTTCACCGATGCTCTGGCAACGGTGCGCAAGAAAACCAGCAAACCCATAGTGGTGGTTTGGATTGGCGCCAAGGAAGAAACCGTAAGCGTCCTGGAGCAGGCTCGCATATGCGTCTTCAGGGACATCCCGCCAGCCATCGCTGCCTTGGGGCAATCGGTGCAGCTGTCGGCATTGCGTCAGAAGGCATTGGGCCAGCTCAGTCTTTCGGTTGGCCGTCAGGCCACCGTATCCCCTGCACAGACAGCCGTGGCATGGTCGGAGTGGGACAGCAAGCAAGCCCTGCGCAAAGCAGGCATCACATCAATTCCCGAAGGCCTGCTTCTGCCGCTGGAAGCCGCCGAAGCCAACCCGCCCACGCCGGCCTCCTGGCCCACTGTGGCCAAGCTGCAGTCAGACACCCTGCTGCACAAGAGCGATGTTGGTGGCGTGATTCTGAACATCAAGGACGCAGAAGGCCTGAAGTCGGCCGTTGCGCAGCTTTGCGAGGTAGCCCGGGAACACGGGATTGTCGCCCAGGGAGCACTCGTTGAGCCCATGCTACCGTACGATCACGAGCTGCTCGTCGGTTTGCGACGAGACACGCGTTTCGGCGAAAGTCTCACCCTGGGCCGCGGCGGTGTAAACGTAGAGCTGGAGGCGGATGTAGCCACCGCCCTGCTACCTTTATCCGAACAGCACGTGAAGGATTTGCTTCGTTCCTTGCGTGGCGCCAGACGCTTCGAAGGGTTTCGCGGGTGTAAGCCGCTCAACTTCGACGTCGCGGCAAAAGCCATTGTTGAACTATACAATGTCTTCAGCGCGCATCCGGAATTCGCCGAAATAGAGATCAACCCACTGGTCGTCAGTGAAGAGAGGGCCTGGATACTCGATGCAATAGTAAGGCGGTTTGAATGAGTCACGATGTAGAACCAATAAGAATAGAGGACAAGGCAGAAGGCCGATTCATCACCTTGAATCGCCTGGACAAGGCCAACGCCCTTTCCACCAGCATGCTTCGCTCAATAACCGAAGCCGTCAACACAGCAGCACAGGATTCGATCGAAGCCATCGTGATTCGCAGTGCATCGCCCACCGTATTCTGCGCCGGGGGCGACATACAGGAATTTTCCCAAGGTCTCGGACAGCTGGAAAAACAGGGCTCGCAGCTTTGCGCCCTGATAGAGGCGCTCAATCACTCTTCTGTCCCTATACTGGCCATCGCACAGGGCAAGGCGGCAGGAGCCGGGGTCATCCTCATCTCCTTGTCGGATATCGTGATCGCATCCGAGCATCACTCACTCGCCTGCCCCGAGCTGCGCTTCGGCATGTACCCCTGTATTGTGCAGGGCGTGCTGGAAACGCGGGTGCCCCCAGGGATTGCCTGGCAAATGTGCATGAACGGGAAGCCGATGCCCGCTTCCATTGCCGCTGAACACGGGCTAGTGACGGAAGTTCTGGGTGCTTCGGACTTTGAGGTGAATGCCGAAAGCCGTCTCGCCTACTATCTGGAGAGGCGCCCGGCCCTGAGGCTGGCCCGGCGAGCCCGCTCGTTGGGAAGTTCCGCAAAGCAGCTCTCGCTCGTGCTCCAGCAACTGGAGTCGCTCACCTTGGAGAACTTCAGCATCCCGGGCGTGCAGGAACATATTCTGGGCTATCTTGATATGCTGAGCAGCCGCGTGTCCACCAAGCAATCGCAGGTTCAAGGAATAAGCTGAATGGCGGGCAACACATCAGGCAAACTGGTTGGCGCCCTGGCAGCGGGGCTGAAGGTTCTGCGCTATCTGAGTCAGGCCACTTCGCCTGTCGGCGTCACACGTATTGCCCGCGATCTTAATCTGAACCCCAGTACCTGCTACAACCTGCTCAAGACCCTTGTGCAAGAAGGCCTCGTCAATTTCGACGAAGAATCAAAAACGTATACAGTAGCACTGGGGCTGGTTGAGCTCGCCAAGGGCGTGCTGGAAGAAGCGTCCTATGTGCGCCTCATCCACCCCGTGCTTGAAGAAGTGGCACGACGCCACAACGTCACGGCTACCTTGTGGCAACGCACGCGCAATGAACGGGTAGTGCTGGTAGCCAGGGCGGATAGTGACACCTCCGTCAGAGTTCACATGAATGTCGGACAGCGTCTGCCCATGTACATTGCTGCCCTGGGTCGCTGCCTGGCAGCGCACTCGGGCCTGTCCACCCGTGAACTCAAGAAGCGCTTCGACGAGCTTCGCTGGGATTCCAAACCCAGTTTCGACGGCTACCTTGCCGGGGTCGATGAGGCTCGTCGAAACGGCTACGCCATCGACGAAGGTAATTTCGTTCAGGGTGTGAGCACGGCCTCCGCCGCCATTCTTGATGAATATGGCCGGCCCATCATGGCGCTCAGTGCCGTAGGCTTCAGCGCCCATTTTGATCACGATGCCCTGGATAAGCTCGGGCAATATCTGCGTGACCGTGCGGCCGAAATCACCCGCTCGATCACAGGCAACCAAATATGAACCCCTGCCCTGCTTGCCAATGCGCGGGAGGGCATCACCAGCGGTTGACGTGTGGTCGAAGATAAGACAACATCAATGACTGGTGATTCATTATTCGCAATAAAGATGACTAAGAGAAAGGACACAACCCGGCAAGAAACCGCAGCACCGGCAGTGACGGATTGGCGCGAGGGTACATCACGCAGCGAACGGGCCCGGCTGATCCGCGAAGCACTTTTCAATGCCGCTGGTGAGGTTGTGGGGGAACGGGGCTACCAGGATGCCTCCATTAGTCTGATCACCCAGCGGGCCGGCGTGGCGCAAGGCACCTTCTACAACCATTTTGAATCCAGACAGGACATTCTTGATCAGCTTCTT
>JAJUGV010000151.1 GCA_029265795.1 Alcaligenaceae bacterium | reverse complement strand
TCGACAGCAACGAAATCCTGTCGATGTTCCACCCCACCCTGCGCTCCTTCCTCTACGTGGAGGAGGACACCGACGACCAGCTGGAGGGCATGGAGCCGCGCCTGACCAAGCTGCGCTTCGGCACGCTGCTTGAACGCTTGACGTTCGACAAGGCACTGAAAGGCGCAGACGTGACGATCGACTTCGGCGTGGGCGGATCGTCCGACATAGAGCTGCAGACGGTCGACGTCGACAAGTTCCGGTGCACCCTCATGGAGGGCGGCAGTGTAAGCCTCGAGTTCCGGGTGAAGGCGCAGCCGACCGGTGAGCAGATCAAGAAGCTGTACGAAGTGCTGGGCTCGGAGATCACGCTGACCGTGGTTCCGGCGATTGAAAAGCAGGGCTCGCTGGGCCTGCCGGTGGAAGCGTAAGGAGACGACATGGACACACCCACCACCGCACTTTCCCGCGTCGAGGCCGTGCTGCAGGCATCTGAGAGCGGCCTGTTCATCCACCAGATCGCCCGCGAGGCAGACGTCACCGAGAAGGAGGCCAAGGCGGCCGTCAAAGAGCTGGCCGCGCGCGCACAGATCGAGTTGATTCCCACGCCTGGGCGCTGGGGCCAGCGGTACGCATGGCTGGCTGCAAAGCCTCTGCCCAAGGTGGCTACCCCCGAGGCGCCCGCCGGCCAGCCTGAAACCCGCGTGGATGCTGAGCCAGAGCCCGAGGCACCCGCCGATTCCGGCCAGGAAAACGCGGCGGAACAGGCCACCATCGCCGGCGACACTCTTCCTGAAATCCCGATGCTGAAAGGCGCGCCAGAAGAGGCGATCTTAAAAGCGTTCGCAGAATCGGGGCTCACCAAGCCAGACATGACGCAGGGTGCTGAGTCGGCCAAGGCAGCCTACCGCCGCGAGCAGGTGGAGACGTCGAATGAATACGCAAAGGCGTTCGCCAGACTATTCGGCCGAATCGAGAACCCCCGCTACCTTGTGCTCGTACCGAAGCGCAAGCCGCGCATCGTCAAGAGCCGTGCCCGTGCGGAAGCGTTGGCGCTGGCTGCTGTGCGGCGTGGGGCGCACGCCGCCGAGGTGTGCGAGCTGGAATCCATTGGTACGGCTCGCCGTGATGCGGTGTTCGTGGAGACAGGGGCGTGATCAGCGACGCGTACCTCGCCCGGATCTACATCGCGCAGGCCCGGGCATTTCGCCGCCATCCCGGCTTCCACGCCACGCTGATGACATGGGCGGCTGAGCGACGGCGCAGGGCCGCGCAAGCCGCTGTGAAGAACAAGCAACTGGAGTTGTTCACATGAGCAAGAAATCGAAAGAGAAGCGCCAGAAGCCCGGTCGCGACTTCCCCTGGCCGGAGGACATGGCATGAGAGGCCGCGGCCCATCCGCCCGCGAGCTCCGGCGGCAGATGCAGCGGGCTGCGCGACTGGCGCAAACCCGCAAGCGCCGCGTCCCGAAGCCGCACGGAGAGAAGCCACTGATTGTGGGCGCCTATCTCACCTTCGAGCCGCTACAGGCCATCATCGACCAGATCGAGCAGGACGGCACGCTGACATGCGATGCCCGGGGCACGCCCATCTTCCGTGACTCGACAGATGGCAATTGGTGGGAAACCGCCCCAGCCCTGGCAGGCATCATCGACTACCTACAGATGTACGAAACCCGGCACGGCGTGGATCTGCCGATCAAGCCGCTGTGGGACCTGCATCAGCGCATCCGGTACTGCATGCCTGTGGACGAGCCGCTTCTGGCGCGTCTGAGGCGTGATCTGCCGGCGCTGCAGCGAGTGATCGCCACCGGCAACCCGGACGACATTGCAGATCTGTTCCGGCAGGTGCAGATCAAGATTGAAATGGAGAGAGTGAATGGAGCAGATCAGATCGCTGACCAGTCTGTCGCATGACGAGCTGATCGCACGTATCGAGCAGTACATCGTCGTGTTGGAGCTTCGGGATGCTGAGATTCGGGAGCTGTATGCGGTGAACAGCGCCCTGCTGGCTGAGAGGAATGCTTTGCGAGAAGCACTCGAAATGATGGTGGAAATGGTCGAGATGAACGGTTTTGGCAGGGATTACGCAATGGATGTAGCCCGCGCCGCACTCGCACAGGGGGAAGCATGACAACCAAGACTGACGGCGGGCCAGCCTTCCCTTTCGGCCAGATCAGCGAAACGACAGGGCAGCCGGTGAACGGGTTTTACGATCCCGGCATGAGCCTTCGCGATGCGATGGCTTTGTCGGTACGTATACCGGACGACTACAGCGTGAAGTGGGCGGAGGTATTGATCGGCGAGCAACAACCGCATCCTGCTGAGCCGGTAGGTGTCCACATCGACTGGTGGATGCGGGTTGAGGCTGCATACCGCTACCGCATGGCCGACGCCATGCTCAAAGCGAGAGAGGAAGAATGAACACCGAACAAGAACGCGCATTCATCGAATGGCGTACAAACCACGACCCCCGCAAATACCCCGCAGAGCGTGATGCTTTCATGGCTGGCTGGGATGCAGGCCGAGCCGCCCTGCAATCGCAGGATAAGGAAGATGCGGAAAGGTATCGGCGGTTACGTAAGGGAGACATTGACGACGTAGCGGTTGTGCAGGGTCTCGGTGCTATGGACTATGGAGCTAGCGCGGTCATCGCCACATACTCGGTTGAGATTGACGGAGACGACTTGGACGCTGCCATCGACCACGCCCGCCGCGCTGAGGGGGATGGGGAATGAGCCTCGTTATATCCGCCGCAATCGCAGCGGCGCTCGGAGCCGTGATCGGTGTTCTAGCCACCTTATATTGGATTTTCTTCAAATGAACACACACGACATTGAACTGCCACCGCTTCCGAAGGCGAGCAAGATGTACGACATTCCCGGCTACGACGAGGAAGAATTGAAAGACTACGCCCGCGCCGCCATCGAAGCCGACCGCAAGCACTTTGCTGAACTCTTTACGGACTTGAGCAGGTATGCCAATGGAATGTACGAGCAGGAATATGACCCGTATATGGAGGGCGTGGCAGATGGATACGGGTACGCCGCAGAATTCCTGCTCGGGAATAGGAATGCTGCGGAGGAGATCGAAGCCGACCGCAAGCGCGGGGGTGAGGTGGTGGTGTGGCTGTACGAGGACGAGTTACCAGACAACTACCCATACGAAGCCATGTTCCCATACAGCAAGGTCGATGGTGTTCGCATGTTTCCGGTATACGCCCCACAACCCGCCGAGCCGGTGAAGGTGCCGAGCGATGAGGAGATACGCGAACTGTCCCACGAGTTTAGCGGGATGACCTACGAGGATTTGGACGTTGTTGGATTTGGTCGAGCCCTACTCGACCGCTACGGCAAAGGAGCACCATGAACGAACGCATCGCCGCCGTCCTGAGAGTGACGGCGCTGGATTGGAAGCTGAGCGCCCCCGATGTGGGGCGTTCGTGATTTTGGGAGTCCATGAATGATCACCTTGGAACAGCACGAACTCAAAAGCATGCTGGCAGAAGCCGCCCAGATCGGCGCAGACCGGGCAATCGAAGCCCTGGTGACATATAACCTTGGCGACGCAGCAGAGCGCCTCGGAATCAGCCGAACCACGCTTCACCGACGCATGGCAGAAGGCAAGATCAAAGCGGTTGACGGGCGCATCACCGCCGCAGAGATCAGGCGCTATCTAGCCGAGTAGCGCCGCAATGGTTGATGCTTTCGGGTTGTAGTAGACCAGCGCAAAGCGAGTGCTCGACCAGCCGAAGATTTTGCATAGGTCTAGCACATCGACCTTCTTAGCAAGCATCGTGGCGGCTGTATGGCGGCTGTCATGAAACGTAAACCCTTCAAGCCCTGCCCGCGACCGATACTTACGAAATAAAGCGTCCAGGCTCTGGCTTTTCAGACCAAACACAAGCACGTCGTCCCACCCCCTCATCTGCTTGATGAGGCGCTGTGCCTTGGTCGATAGCGGAACGTCCCTTGGCTTTCCGCTCTTGGTGCTCGGTAGGCGGCAGAAGTCACCATGCACCCTATCCCACGTAAGCCCGCACAATTCGCCGGCCCTCATGCCGGTACGTAAGGCCATCAGAAAGCACACCGCCACAGCGTGCGTTGTGCTGGCCACCCTCTTATTGCGGGCGTACCCCATCTCTCTGAGCATTGCCTTGATTTCCCACCACTCGATAAGCCGCTCACGGTGACGCGGCTCGCGTGGCTTTCTTATTCCTCGGCATGGGTTGATTTCAGCCCATCCCCACTCTTTACGCGCAGCCTCAAACACCGCCGACAGCAGGGTTAGCTCCCGAAGCACCGTTCCCGGCCCGACCTTGCGAGACCGCGAGTCGCGGAACAGCGCAATGTCTGAGGGCGTAATATCGCCCATGAATTTATCCAGCGGCAAAAGGTAGGCCTCGAAGGCCGCTAGACGCACCTGCTCCCAATACTCGCCGCCCTTGTGGGGGCTGACTTCATCGGCGTACTTCCGCAGTGCATCCCGCAGAGTATGTTGTTGGCTCTTTGGCTTGGACACGGAGCTGCGTATCTCAAGCTCACGACGATTGCCCCAATCTACGGCCTCGCGCCGCGTGGGGAATGTCTTGCTATCACGAACGCCCAACACCTTGATCTGAGCGCGGTAGCCTTTCTGAGTCTTTGTGATGCTCGCCATGTGGGGCATCGGGTGGGGCATTTTTGGGGCCGCTGCTTTGGAATATCGCTACATTCACGTTTCAAATCACGCCACCAACTGCCCGCCCCCCCTATGAAATGAACAGTTTTGAATTATATGTTGTTCACTTCTTTTAAATCTATGGTGCCCGGAACCGGAATCGAACTTCCGCACCAGTAAAGGCTTTCGGAAAAATTTGGGGCCTTTTTGGGGACTTCCCCTCGGCCCCATTGGTTTCCGGGTGGCCGATGTTTTCAGTATATCGCACCACTCATTCCGGATATCGCCACTCGTTAATATGAACCTGCATTGTCGGCTGGATCGCAGCGGGCGATGGTGGCCGCGAAGCCGTCATGTTAATTTTTGGCTCCTACAATGTAGGTCGAGAAAATTAACCTACGATCAATCGCTGCTGCTGTAGTTATATCTGTTCCACGACTATTACACTCATTACTTTAATAGATTTTCTGACTGCAAAGATGCCTTCGCACGATAAAGAAAAATCACGGGATCTTCACGCGACAGCGATGATGCACGAAATCCTCAGGTGTCGTGATGCGCTCGACGCGTTTGGTGATTTGGCTTCTCTAATGATCAGCGGGGACGATAGTATCCGCACCAAGTTTCGGGCCTATAACTCCTATGCATACTTCCTGCAACACCTTTATGAGTTCTATGTAGCGTGTATGGATCGCGAGAAGCTGCTACCGAAATCCGGCAGGGAGCGAACGGATCGTATCGACGAAATCCTCACCGAAGAAGCTCAGAGAGCCATCGATAGGCGTCGACATGCCATTGAAAACGGCTATGCACCGTCATGGGAAAATGACATTTCCTACTACCAGGTGGTAGTTCCTGCCGAGTTTGGCTCTGACTTTCGGAAGCATCGGAACAAGGTGGCGAGCCATACGACCCATGAACGGATAAGCCGCTTTTCGTTAACGGAGTTCTATGCAAAGTATCACCGGTTCCTTATGGAACTCTATCAACAAACCGGTCTTGCGTGGCTGTCCCACGCGGAGAAAGCTTGGCCCGATCTTGGCGAAGTAACGTCATTCAGCGTTGCAATTCACAAATCTCCCCCCAGCGAATCGCCAGCTCGTTGATACGCTCGTCGACTGCCGCACACATCTCCGCCCTCGCTTGGTTGTGCCCCAAGGATCTGCCGCGCCGTCTGATCCGCGATCACCGAGGGCAATTCCCCAACTCCCATCGCTCATTGGCCAGTATCCGGCCCCTATACGGCTGATCCACCCGCGCCGCCTGCTCCCTGGGCATATCCACCACCGTATAGTTATCGCAAAAACTACCGGCGGTCTTTGTTTCGCCTAGCAGCCCACAGCCGGTCAAACTCAGCAAGCTGAGCATCATCATCCATCCGAGCCACTTCTTCACGGTTTGCATTTGATC
>JAJUGV010000031.1 GCA_029265795.1 Alcaligenaceae bacterium | reverse complement strand
CCATGGTGGCGGGGCAGCGCCCTATCATTGGGGCCGATACCGCGGGCTCGCACAAGAAATGAAGAAACCGCTCTTGTCCGAGCATCTGCTGCAGAACGTTTACTTCGACACCTGCGTCTATCATCAGCCCGGTATTGACTTGCTGACCCAGGTCATTCCCACCGAGAACATCCTGTTTGCTTCTGAGATGATTGGAGCGGTGCGCGGTATTGACCCGGAGACGGGTTACTTCTTTGATGACACGCGCCGCTATATCGAAGCGGCCGACTTGACGGAAGACGAGCGTCGGATGATCTACGAGGGCAATGCCCGCCGCGTGTATGCGCGACTCGACAAATCGTTGAGCGCAATGGGTAAATAAGCAGGCGAAAAAACAAGGGGCCTGGCGGCCCCTTGCTTACATAGGCGTCGCCGCGACCCGCCTTAAGCCATGACGGCTTCCTGTGTCGTAGGTGCAGCCAGGTTCTTCTCGTGGCGGTTCAGCGCGCTGAGTATCGCCAGGAAAGAAGCGGTCACAATATCGCCATGCACGCCAACGCCGAAGCCCGTCGGGGCATCACCGATGCGCACTTCGATATAGCAGGCGGCGCGGGTGTCGGTGCCGGTGCCGATGGCGTGCTCGTGGTAGTCCATGATCTTGATCTGGCTCTGCAACGCGTTCACAAAGGCGGCGATCGCACCGTCACCCTGACCCGTCAGGGTCTTGGTCCGGCCGTTGTGCTCCAGCTCAACTTCGATCTCGAACTGCCTGCCGCTGCCCGGATTGGCGTCGCCGGTGATACGGTGGCGCACCAGCTTCCAAGGCTCGTTCTGATCCAGATACTCAGCGCGGAAAATGTCATAGACGTCGGTAGCAGTGACTTCGCGGCCTGTTGAGTCCGTGACACGCTGGATGGCACGGCTGAATTCAATCTGCAGGCGGCGTGGCAGCACCAGGCCGTGTTCCGACTCCAGCAAGTACGAGACACCACCCTTGCCCGACTGGCTGTTGACGCGGATCACGGCGTCATAGCTACGCCCGACATCGGCCGGGTCGATCGGCAGGTAGGGGACTTCCCAGACGGCGTCGGGCTGTTGTTGCGCCAGGCCTTTCTTGATGGCGTCCTGGTGCGAACCCGAAAAGGCGGTGAAGACCAAGTCGCCCGCATACGGATGGCGCGGATGAACCGGCAGTTGAGTGCAGTATTCGGCACAGCGGCGCACTTCATCGATGTCTGAAAAGTCCAGCCCGGGATGGATGCCTTGGGTGTACAGGTTCAGCGCCAGAGTGACCAGGCACACGTTTCCGGTGCGCTCGCCGTTGCCGAAGAGGCAACCTTCGATGCGATCGGCACCTGCCATGACGGCCAGTTCGGCGGCAGCCACCGCCGTGCCCCGGTCGTTATGCGGGTGCACACTCACGATAACGCTGTCGCGGTTACGTACGTTCTTGCTAAACCATTCGATCTGATCGGCGTACATGTTCGGCGTCGTTGCCTCAATGGTGGCCGGCAGATTGAACACTATCTTGTTCTCGGGCGTGGGTTGCCATACGTCCATGACCGCATGGCAGACTTCCAGCGCGAACTCGGGTTCGGTCGTGCTGAAAACCTCGGGCGAGTATTCGTAACGCCACTGCGTTTCAGGATGCTCGGCTACGAACTGCTTGACCAGGCGGGTGCCTTCAATGGCGATCTGCTTGACCTCTTCCTTGCTCATGTTGAAGACGATCTTACGGAAGGCGGGAGCGCAGGCATTGTAGAGGTGTACCATCGCTTGCTTAGCGCCTGCGCAAGCTTCCACAGTCTGGCGAATAAGGTCTTCACGAGACTGTGTCAGAACGATGATGGTGACGTCGTCGGGGATCCGTTTTTCGTCTACCAGCTTGCGCACGAAGTCGAAGTCGGTCTGCGACGCGGAGGGAAAACCGACTTCGATTTCCTTGAAACCGATCTTGACGAGTTGTTCGAACAAACGCAGCTTGCGCTCCACGCTCATGGGTTCGATCAGTGACTGGTTGCCGTCGCGCAAATCGGTGCTCATCCAGATGGGTGGCTGGGTGATGCGTTTGCTGGGCCAGGTTCGTTCGGAAAAATCGCGTTCAAAGGCGACGAAAGGACGATATTTTTCAGCGGGATTGGGGATCATGATGCACCTGTTTGAAGCTGGGATTCAACGTTGTCGTTGCAGCGCGGCGATGCAAGCGTCTACGGCTGCACGAATAAGGTGGCCGGATTCAGGCTGCCGAACTGCCACAGGACTCTAGGCCCGGCAACCGATCGGTAGTAGAAGAAGAAGGGAAAGGGGAAGAAGAGAGACGCAGGCAGCCGGAGCGGCACCAGCAGCACGCAGCGCAGCGCCGGTCGGGCGACCGGTGCAGAAAACACGAGGGGCTGCGTGACAGGAATTCATAGGCGTAAGTCAAACATATTTCCGCCGCGTTGGCAAGAAAAGATTTACAGCGCTGGAGAATCGTCGCCGGCGCGCGTAGCCGCTGCGGTGTCCAGAAGCGCGGCATGGCGTTCAGCGAGCTCGATTCGTGCCGCCCGCCCGTTGCTGAGTTCCCGCAATGTGTGTTGCAAAACACCGACGGTTATGGGTTCGCGCCGGTTCTGCCAACACCAGTGCAGCACTTGTAAAGCCGATGCCGAAAGGCGGCTGGCAAGCAGGGCAATGGTGTCCGCACTAACGCGCCGGGCACGAACGCGACGATTCATTGTCTCGACAAAGCCGTACAGAAAATAAGCAATAATGAGTGTGCACAGCGCGACAATTGCCCACCAGAAAAATGGGTTGTACTGCTTGACGAAGGACATGACCTGCGGCCCGAGCGCCTCAAGGCCGGTGTAGTCCAGGCCTTTGCCGAAGGCAAGCAGCCTGTGCAGCAGGAACCACCAGATGAGCGCGCATAGCAGCACGACTGCCACGGTGACAACCCGCGTGGCGACAGTCAGCTTCAGTACCGTATTGCGCAGCAGGGCTGCATCGGCTCGGGTGGGGCGGGGCCTTTCTATCTTCATGAGTCGCTTTCCACGAAATGCATACGCGTCAGTCTTTGGAGCTTCGACAACAGCAGCAGCTTGCACTCACACCGCAACTGCAGCAGTCGATCCGTTTCCTGCAACTATCCGCACAGGATCTGGAAATGGAGGTTGCCCAAGCGCTGCAGGAAAACCCGTTGCTCGAACGCGATGAAGAGTATGACACTGATGCGGGTGTAGGAGTAGCCCAGGAGCCGGTCAAAGGCCAAGAAGACCGATGGCTGATGAGCCATGCGCCGGGGCGTGCCCAATCCGACGGTGACGAGGAAGCCGAACGCCCGGAGGCAGAGCTGCCTTTCACCTTCAGGGATCACTTACTCGAACAACTGAATCTGACTCGTGCGGGGGCCCGTGACCGGGGTCTGGTGACGGTACTTATCGATGAACTCGACGATCACGGTTACTTGCCCACTCCTCTTGAAGACATTCTTGCCGTATTGCCGCCCGAGTTGAATGTCGAGACCGACGAGCTCACGATGGCTTTACGTCTGTTGCAATCGTTCGATCCCCCGGGCGTAGGCGCGCAATCGCTATCGGAATGTCTGTTGCTCCAGCTACGGCCAGACCGGCTGTCTTCTTCTATTAATGCCGAAGTCGTGGAATGTGCCCGGGAGATTGCCCGCCACCACTTGCCGGTACTGGCCACAGGCAATCTGAATAAGCTGCGCGAAATCTTGGGCGTGCCGATGGACACGTTACGTGCTGCCCATGCCGTGTTGCTGAAACTTGAACCGCGGCCTGCGCGCAACTGGGCCGGGCAGACCGCCGACTATGTCACGCCCGAAGTCATCGTGCGTAAAACCCGTCGGGGCTGGGTGGCCGACCTGAATCCCGCCGTTGTGCCACGTGTGCGCATCAACGCGGTTTACGAGCAGTTGTTGGCGCAAACGCAGGTGACGCCTGAATTGCAGGCCCAGTTACAGCAGGCGCAAGGTTTGGTAAAGAGTGTGAATCAACGCTTTGTCACCATCATGCGGGTTGCCCAGGCCATTGTGGATCAGCAGATCGAATATTTTGAAAAAGGCGTAACCGCGATGCGCCCGATGGTGTTGCGTGATATTGCCCAGCAACTTGGGTTACATGAATCCACTATTTCTAGAGCAACCAAGCAGAAGTACGCACAGACGCCATGGGGCGTCATTGAGCTGAAGCAGTTTTTCAGTTCAGGGCTGCAGACGGAAGATGGCGAGGCGACCTCAGCCACTGCAGTGCGAAGCCTGATCGCGAAACTGGTCAGCGAAGAGCCGCCGCATAAGCCGCTATCAGATAACAAGATCGCTCAACAGTTGGCGCAACAGGGCGTTGTTATTGCGCGGCGCACCGTCGCGAAATATCGTGAGGCCGCGGGCATCGAGCCCGCCATCATGAGAAAGGCACGCGCGTTACAAAAAAACTAACGTAGCTATTGCCAAAAACTATGCATGTAGTTGATAATTGTTCTCATGTTTATTTGCGTATGTAATGCCATCACCGAACGCCAGGTACAGGAAGCCGTTGCTGCCGGTGCCGGTTCGCTTTCCGATCTCGAAGCGCAGCTTGGGGTGGGTGGCTGTTGCGGTTGCTGCCGTGATACCGCCGTCGACTACCTGCCGGGCGGGCGCTACGCCGGCTGTGTCACAGAGACGCAGGTTGAAGGTACCTTCGAAAACGACGCGGCAAACGATCCCGCCCTGGCGCCCATGCAGGCAGTCGCGCTCAGCCGAGCCTGACCCGACACGAAGTTTCATCACTGACGTAGCCCCTCATGGTAGGCTATTGGTTTGGTATTCCTCCAACCCCTTAGCCTGTGGAGTCGGCCATGAAAGGTGATCCTACCGTCATCCAGCATCTCAACAAGCAGCTCAAAAACGAGCTCACGGCCATTAATCAGTACTTCCTGCATGCGCGCATGCTGGGCCACTGGGGTCTGAACAAGCTCGGCAAAAAAGTCTACGACGAATCAATCGGCGAGATGAAGCACGCTGACATGCTGATCGAGCGCATCTTCATGCTCGATGGGCTGCCTAACCTGCAAGATCTCCACAAGCTTCTGATCGGAGAAAACGTGCCCGAAATCCTTTCCTGTGATCTGCGCCTTGAAAAAGGGGCTCAGGAAACGGTGAAGGAGGGCATTGCCTATTGCGAGTCCGTGCGCGACTACGTGTCACGCGATCTACTGCAGACGATTCTGAACGACACCGAAGAGCACATCGACTGGCTGGAAACCCAGATCGAACTGGTGGAAAAGGTGGGCTTGCAGAACTACCTGCAGTCGCAAATGGACGACTAAGCCCGCCTGCTTCGTGGCGCACCCCGGGAATGCATCAGAAATTCTTATCCGGGCAATCTCGGGTGTGGCCCCAGGCATTGTTGGGTTCGCAATATTTGTTGCGTGCCGCCCACGAGCAACTGGGGCGGTCGAAGAACCCTAGCTTACTGCATGCTTGAAGCTCTTGCCGCAGTGCGGCTTCCCAGTTCCCACCCGTTCTTGGACCGGTAACGGTGGGCGGCGGCGGAGGCGGCGTAGTGATATCCACCGGCTGTATAAATTGCGGCCCGCCTTGCTGGGCGGGCAGGCTGGCGATTTCTGTGCCTCCCAGCAGGTCACCCACGTCGGCCAAGCCCTTCAGGCCATGGGGGTTTGCGTTAGCAATCTCGATGGCTTCTTGCATGGTGATGGTTGTGGTGGCCAGGCTGATGGGTGTTGTGGACTGGGTGTCTGCAACGCTGGGTGCCTGGAGCTCCCACTCAATGGGGTCAAAAGGCTCGGGTACGCCCAGTCGGCCATCCACCAGGGGTTGCGGAGCCAAAGCGACGAATGGCTTACCTTCGGCATCTAACACCGGTACATCGGAAAGCTCGGGCGGAGTGGTTTTTACCTCGGGCTTGACCGGCCCGTGAGCAACCAGCCATTCCCCCAGCTGCATTCCACCCCAGGCAGAAAACCCTAGGGCGATGATGATAATGGCAAAAATAAGACGCCAGGACATCCGTATCCTCTGAGTACACGTTCAAGAAACCACGCAGCAGGCCCTTTGCGCAACCCGTTCGCGACTTCGTCGATGTGCAGTATATAAGGGAAGCCCTGAACCATTCAGACAGATTGGTTCAGGGCTTCCGGAACTGAGCTCATTGCTCGCCGAATACATGGCCGCCGTGTTCCCGCATGGCGTGGAACGTCACGCCGGGATAAAGTTCCTGCACCACACGCAGCTGTGCAGGTGATGTCGCAAGAAAGGCGGCCGCATCAACGACGTCGTGAGCAATATGCGCGGCATTGGCATCCATGAATTTTCGCAGAGCCTTGGGGTCTTCTGCCGTAATCCATCGTGCCAGGTTGTAACGTGATGGCATTAATCGGGCTTCGACGCCGTATTCCGTCTTGAGCCGTTGTGCCACCACTTCGAACTGCAGCTGGCCTACCGCTCCCAGAAGCAAGGGCCCGCCCATCTCGGGCCGGAACACCTGAATCGCACCTTCCTCGCCCAGCTGGTTAAGGCCGGTGCGCAATTGTTTGGTTCTCAATGGATCTTTGACTTCCACCGCCTGGAACAGTTCCGGCGCAAAGAAGGGCAGGCCGGTGAACTGCAGGGTTTCGCCTTCTGTGAGTACGTCGCCCAACTGCAGCACACCGTGGTTGGGGATGCCGATGATGTCACCGGCGAAGGCGACATCCAGCAATTCGCGCCGCTGCGAAAGAAAAGACACCACATTGTTGGGGCGAATATCTTTGCCGGTACGCGCGACCTTGAGTTTCATGCCGCGTTCAAAGCGTCCGGAGCTAACCCGTACGAAGGCCACGCGGTCGCGGTGGGCGGGGTCCATATTCGCCTGCACTTTAAACACCACGCCGGTGAATTTGGGTTCGTCCGGCTCGACGGTGCGCTGCAGCGCATTGCGCGCACCCGGTGGGGGGGCCAGCTCGACCAGTGCATCCAACACTTCTTGCACGCCGAAATTGTTAATGGCCGAACCGAAGAAAACAGGAGTCTGCCGACCCGCCAGAAACTCGGCGTGATCGAACGGTACCGCGGCTTCGGTGATGAGCTCCACTTCTTCTCGTGCTTTCTCGTAAGCTTCGCCGAAGCGGCCGACGGCTTCGGGGTTGTCCAGGCCTTCGATAAATTCATCGTCGCCCTGCCGCCGCTCCTGGCCGGGCCGAAAGACACGCATGCGGTTCTCGCGGATGTTGAACACGCCGCCAAAGCGACGCGCCATGCCGATAGGCCAGGAAAAGGGGATCGCATCCATGCCGAGATGAGACTCGATTTCGGATATGAGGTCCAGCGGTTCCTGGACTTCGCGATCCAGCTTGTTGATGAAGGTGATGATGGGCGTGTTGCGCGCGCGGCATACGGCCAGCAGACGCTCGGTCTGTGGCTCCACACCATTCGCGGCATCAATCACCATCAGCGCGGCATCGACGGCGGTGAGCACCCGGTAGGTATCTTCCGAAAAGTCCTGGTGCCCCGGCGTATCGAGCAGGTTAATCACGCAGTCGCGGTATTCCATCTGCATCACTGACGACGCTACCGAAATCCCGCGTTGCTTTTCGATCTCCATCCAGTCTGATGCGGCGTGGCGGCTCGCTTTGCGTGCCTTGACGCTGCCCGCAATCTGAATGGCTCCGGCAAATAGCAGCAGTTTTTCCGTCAAAGTGGTCTTGCCGGCGTCAGGGTGGGAGATGATGGCGAATGTCCGTCGCCGTTTCACTTCGTTAGGGATATTCATGATCCGATTGTCGTCTCGGCACCGAGGCCGGTATCTTTTCTTCTAAGTAAATCTGTCATGCCTGTCATGCGCGCCTGCTGAAGGTGGCGAGCACCGTGCCGGCCAGAATAAACATTGCTCCGAATCCACGGTTTAGCCAGCGGATGTGGCGTGGGCTGCGGAGCAAGCGCAATATGCGTGCCGCCAGCGTGGTATAGAACCCCATGGCCACCAAATCGGTGAAACACAGCGTTGCCGCGATAATGACATACTGCATGGGCAATGGCGCAGCGGGGTTCAAGAATTGGGGCACGACCGCCATTAGGAAGACTGTGCCCTTGGGGTTGATGAGGTTGACCAGGCAGCCGCGCAAGACCAGGTCGCGGATACGGAAATCGGCTGGAGGCTCCGCCTCCACCGCGACGGGCGCCGCGTCAGTACGGAACTGCAGCCAACCCAGATACACCAGGTAGGCGGCCCCCACCCATTTCAGCAGGTTGAATGCCACCTCGGACGTTGCCAGCACTGCACCGAGGCCGATGGCCACGATGCAGAACTGCAAAAGAATGCCCATTAAGAGGCCTACCGTCGTCCAGTAACCGCGCCGGAAACCATATCGCAAACCCGACGCCATCGCCGACACGGCGCCTGGGCCGGGTGAGAAGGAGATAGCCCAAGAAGCAGCGAAGAAAGCGAGCCAGGTGGAAAATGACATGGTGCGCGTTCGGGTCGCGATGGATGATCAGCGTTCGGGCGCCTTGCCCAGGAGGGCGGCTTGTTGAGTAGGTCGGGCCGGGCGGTCAGTCGGCCGGCGCGGTGCACTGCGTCGGCGGTTGGCGTCACGGGGGCTGCTATCGGCGCCCGGCCTACCTGTTCTTGGGTTGTTACGGCCGCGTCCGCCGGTCGAATTCGTGCGCCGGCCACGTGTAGCGGTGTCGCGGGCCTCTCCTGATGCCGGCGTTGTGCGCACCATGGTGGCAGGATCCCAGCCGTCGATTTCAATACGGTCGATCGGGCGCTTGATCAGCTTTTCGATGGCGCTCAGCAGTTTGATTTCCGAGCGATCCACAAGAGACAGCGCAGAGCCGGGGCTGCCGGCACGACCGGTGCGGCCGATGCGGTGCACGTAGTCTTCGGGCACGTTTGGCAGCTCGAAGTTCACGACTTGAGGCAGTTGATCGATATCCAGGCCGCGCGCGGCGATGTCGGTGGCCACCAGCACGGTGATCTTTCCATCCTTGAAGCCGGACAATGCGCGGGTCCGGGCTGATTGGCTCTTGTTGCCATGTATCGCCGCGGCCGTCAGGCCGTCTTTCACCAATTTTTCTGCGAGGCGGTTGGCGCCATGCTTGGTGCGTGTGAACACCAGCACCTGATGCCAGCCTTGCCGGCGAATGATATGGCTGACAAGCTCACGCTTATGGCTTTGTTCGGTCAGCACAACGCCCTGTTCCACCAGCTCGGATGCCGTATTGCGTCGCGCCACGGAGATCTCAATGGGGTTATTGAGCAGGCCGGTGGCGAGCTGGCGGATTTCATCAGAAAAGGTGGCGGAAAACAGCAGGTTCTGTCGCTGCTTGGGCAGCAGAGCGAGCACCTTGCGGATATCTCGGATGAAGCCCATATCCAGCATGCGATCGGCTTCGTCCAGAACCAGGGTCTCGACCCCGGAAAGATCAATCGTCTTCTGGCCGGCATGATCCAGCAGACGGCCGGGCGTTGCAACCAGAATGTCCAGCGGCTTGCGCAAGGCCGTAATCTGCGGGTTGATGTTCACCCCACCGAACATCACCATCGAGCGTACTGATGCGTACTTGCCGTAAACGCGTACGGATTCCTCGACCTGTGCGGCCAGTTCGCGCGTGGGTGTCAATACCAGGACACGCGGCCGGCCGGGCTTGCGGGATTTGTCGGGATGATTGAGCAGGCGGTGCAAGATGGGCAGTGTAAAGCCGGCGGTCTTGCCGGTGCCGGTCTGCGCGGCGGCCAGGACGTCGCCGCCCTGAATAACTTGTGGGATGGCCTGGGCCTGAATTGGCGTGGGCTGAGAATAGCCCGCCTCGGAGATCGCACGTAAAAGGGGTTCAGCCAACCCAAGGTCGGCAAAAGAGTTAATGGAATTCAAAAAATGCTCCAGCGACGGCCTATCGCTCGGAGGCGAGTGATACCAATCCAGGCTGACGTTATTACAGAGATGAAAGTGAACAAGAAAAGCTTGCCACTCTATGCGTGCCGACTGGTTCGCACGCAGGCAAAGGTCGTATTTTACAGGCAGACCGGCCTGCTGTAATCTCGCTTTGCACACTTTTTGCGGAAAACGCCCATGAAGCGCCTGTTTTTGCTGTTTCTGATACCTATCCTGTCGATTTTGTCGGGTTGTGGCTACAACGAGATACAACGCTTAGATGAACAAGTGAAGGCGGCATGGTCGCAAACACTCAATCAGTACGAGCGTCGAGCCGATCTGGTGCCCCAATTAGTCAGTGCCGTCGATGCCTATATGGTCAACGAAAGGGCCATTCTGACCGAGGTGACGAAAGCGCGCGCTCAGGTGGGGCAAGTCCGTGTGACGGTCGATGATCTTGAGAACCCCGAGCTGATGGCCCGTTTCGAGCAGGCTCAGGGGCAACTAGGTTCGGCGCTTTCCCGCCTGCTGGCTGTGTCCGAGAACTATCCTCAGCTCAAGGCCGACGCGCTTTTCCGCGACCTCATGACCCAGCTTGAAGGAACCGAGAACCGCATAGCCACGGAGCGGGGTCGCTATGTCAAGGCGGTACAGGAATACAACGTATATATCCGCCAGTTCCCCACCCTTATCACTGCCAAGATCTTTGGTTACGGCGTTAAGGCTAACTATGGGGTGGAACGCGAACAAGAACTCATGCGCCGACCCGAAGTCAACTTCTCGCGCCCGGCGTCTGAGGGCGGTTGAGGAGCCGCCATGCCTGTCTTCACCGTTCTGGGTCTGCATTTGCGTGGTGTTGCTTTCGGTGTGGTGCTGCTGGCCCTCGCCGCGCTGCAGTCGGCATGGGGCCAGCAGGTCGCCGTACCCGCCTTTGAGCGCTGGGTCATCGACCAAACCGGCACGTTGGATTCCAACACTCATGCTCATCTGGAATCACGCTTGGCGGCATTAGACGCCGCCAAGGGGGCTCAGCTGGCGGTTCTCATCATCTCCACGACAGGTGATGACACGGTGGAGTCATACTCACGCCGCGTTTTTGATACCTGGAAACTGGGAAGAGAAGGCGTCGATGACGGCATTCTGCTGCTCGTAGCCAAAGACGATCGTCGGATGCGAATAGAAGTCGGCTACGGGCTGGAAGGTGCCGTCCCCGATCTGCTGGCCGGACGCATCATTCGTGAACAGATGGCGCCACGCTTTCAGCAGGGCGACTATGCCGGCGGAGTGGTGGCCGGAGTGGACAGCCTGGTGCGTCTCATTGAAGGCGAGGCGCTGCCGCCACCGGCAGCCGGCGTCGCGAGCGAGGACGAATGGGACGTCGGTGTAGTGCTGCTTCCCCTGGCCTTTATGGCCTTCCTCATGCCACCGCTTTTTGCTGCTTTCGTCGTAACGATCTTCACTTCCCTGGCGTTTGGTAGCTTATTGGTGGGGCTGATCTGTGGCGCCGTGGCCGTGCTTTTGTCACTCATCGGCCGGCGCTTTGGTGCAGGCGGCAAGAGCAGCGCAATCCGTGCCTCTCGTCGTGGAGGGGTGGCCGGCGGGTTCGGAGGCGGCTTTTACGGAGGCTCCGGTGGAGGTGGTTTTGGTGGGGGATTCGGCGGCGGCTTCGGTGGCGGTGGTGGCGGTGGTAGTGGGGGCGGTGGTGCCTCCGGCAGCTGGTAGGAGTCGAGAGCATGAATACACCTGCACTGCTTAAAGAAATGACCGGCTGGGCAAGCCTGGAAGGCCAATGGCTACGCCGGCGCCACTTCAACTCGGAAGTGTTGGCTGCTATTGCCGAACGTATTCGCCAGTCCGAACGCGACCACGACGGGGAGCTGGTCGTCGCCATTGAGGCGGTCAGTCCAGTCCATGAGCGCGATTCGCGCATGCGAGCATTGGAAGTTTTCGGTCGCTTGGGAGTCTGGGATACGCCGGGGAACACCGGCATTTTGTTGTATCTGGCCTTGGATCGCCACCGTATCGAAATCATTGCCGATCGTGGCATTGCCGCAGAGGCTCACGAATGGGAGGCTGTGTGTACACGGCTTCAGGCTCGGTTGGCTGAAAAGGCTTACGCCGAGGGCATACTGGCAGCCATCGACGACATCGAAGCCATTATGCGTCGTTGTTGCGGCAGTTCGGCATCGTTTGGGGAAGATCCCGAGGGCGATGACGGTCTTTCTAACGAGCCTGTGCTGCTTTAAGCCTGAGCAGCGCTAAGTTTCGCGTTGTCGACGCGACGCATCATGAAGGTGCGCCAGCGTATCAGCCAGTCGCTTCACGGCAGTACTACGTCGGGTAGACGGCTGATAATTGTCTGCGAGCGTCGACCATTGTGGGCTGGCCCGGGCTTCCAGCAATTCTTCGGGGAGTTTTTCCTTGCGCAGCGTGTCGTCCCCGCCTTGCATAAGGGTGCTGATGTCGATCGGTCCGAGGGCAGCGTGACCGCGACGTTCCAGCGCGGTCACCAACGCCAGCTCACGGATTGCCAGCAGACGGAGCACTGCGTCATCGACCGTCAATTCCTGATAGCCGCGCAGGCGCCCCAGCAGCCGGCGTCCCAGCTTGTCGGCGCCCTGCCATAACCCCCCCGCAGCGGCGCCCAGCAGGGTGGCTGCGCCCAGACTGATGCCCGCCATGAAGACGTCCAGTGTTGCGCCCGCCATGGCGCCCGCTGCGACGCCTTTACCAACGTGTATGCCGACGTCTTTCAAGGCTTGTGGATGAAAAAGATCCATTTCCCAGCGTTCACCCTGCAGTGGAAGCGGGTGGTTGGGAAAGTCGGCGCTACGGAAGTTGTAGCGCTTGAGCAGGGCATCGATACAGCGTTGCTCCCGCCGGCGGGCCAGCTCGCGCAGGGAGGTTGCCGCCGCTTCGAGTTCCGGGGCTTGTGATGGCGCTGACAGCCGTAGCGCAGCGATGTCGATCAGCATTTCGGCCACCAAGACAAAGGCGTCCTGTCGCCGCTGGCTGCGCTGTTGGGCAATATCTTGCTTCAGCGCTCTGAGTATCGGGGCGTGGCTGTCCAGCAGCAGCGACAGCTTTTCGTAGAGTTGATCCTCTCCTTCCAGAGGGGGGGCGACGGTATCAAATTCCACGATTGCGTGCAGGCCCAGCCGAGCCAGGGCCGTGCGCCACTCTTCGATGCGTTGATCGGGGCTATGCGTGAAATTCAGGACCGGCAACAAGGGGTGGCCGCAAGACGCCAATATAGCCAGCTCGTCACGGTGCTTCGCAAGGACCGGATCGCGCGCGTCTACGACGTAGATGCCGGCATGACACTTCAAGAGTTTGCGCAGCACCCGGGCTTCCTGCTCGAAGCGACCCAGGCTTTCAGGGCTGTCCAGAAAGCGCTGTATGCGGGCCGGGCCGTCCAGACGCTCGCTGGGCGGGGCCAGCACATCCAGGTAATCGAGTAAGGCCATGCCGTCTTCCATGCCCGGTGTGTCGAAGAGCTCGATGGCGGGGGCGCCGGCGGCTAGCAGGCGCAGGCCTTCCACATGGCGTGTTGTGCCGGGACTGTCGCGCACTTCGCCGAAGTCGGGGTTGCGGCTGAGCGTGCGCAGCAGGGAAGTCTTGCCGGTATTGGTATGGCCCACCACGGCAAGGCGAAGTGGAGATCCGGCAGCCGGCACAATCTGCACTGCTGTTGAGTCGGCCGGAGAAGGGCTGGGTGGGATGCTGCTCATGCCGCGGGTTCTCCACGTAGGCCGGCAAGCCACAACATGTTGTCTGCGATGCGGCCATGAACCTGCTCAGGTTCGAAGCCGGCAGCAAGTAGTTGCCGCTGCCACAATTCCCGCCGTGAGGGTTCAAGCTCAGGGATCAATGCCAGACGCATATCGCCGCTCAAGGAAGATAGCTCAGTCAGTAGTGTCAGTGTTCCGCGGTCCGGTGTCTGACGGGCGTCACAGCAGATCAGGAGGCGCTGCGCCGCCCGGCGGCGAAGACTGTCGAGCAGCGCATGTCGTTGTTCACGTGTGTCAATGATGCCCAGATCATCGACCCCGGAAGGGAGCGCGAGCGGTGGCCAGTTGAGATCACTGGGCAATTCCAGACCCAGTATTGCGCACTGGATTTGCCGTGCACCCGGCCAATGAGCCGGCGCGACGTTGGGCGGTGAAACAAGGGGCGCGGGTGCGTCCACACCGGTATTTTCACTGGAAGGCATGAGCCTTTCGTGAAGCTCGGCAATCCCCGGCAGCGTAGTGTCCACCGTCAGATTGTTCAGGCGCCGGCGTACGACCAGGCACGACAAGAGAAGCGCTGCCAGGCGGGGCAATAGGCCGTAGACAAGTACCAGGCCGATTAACCAGACCGACCACGCCGCGTGTGCGGATTCAGGCAGGCTCTGGAGCCCACCGCTGGCTCGGACCACCTGGGCTGACGGTTGGGGGAAGCCCAGCACCGAGGGTAGCCGGCCCAATCCTTCGACTAGGCTGACAAAGGTGTCCGGCGACAGGAGTGTGGTTTCCCATTGAAAGGTGTAGCGTCGAGTCGCCAGCAGGCCAAGAAGCGTGAGTAAGGCACCCGTCAGTGCCAGTACCCAGAAAAAATGGCTCAACACACCGGCCGCCCATCGCTGCAGCCGTTGCCGCGACAGAATCTCTAGCAGCGCACGTGGCAGCAGCGCTGCATCGGTGCCACGCACCAGTCTGCGTGTCAGCTTGAGCCACGTACCCGAGATCAAGGAGCCGGAGGCTCCGCCGGTCAGCAATGCGAAGCTGGCCAGCCACATAACAAAAGCCAGGGTGTTGAGGCCCAACAGCGCGACAATTGCGGGTGCCAGATTTACTACACCGCCCTTGCCCAGTGCGCCCATCGCAGCGGCACAGCCTAATACAAATGCTATTACGGAAAATAAAAGCAGCGTGAGGCGCGCCATCGTACGCCAGCGTGACAGTGTGGTGGTCAAGCCTTCCCGCTCGGCCAGGAGACGATTACGGGCAATAAGCCGTGCTTCGAAGCTGCCCCCTTTTGCGCGAGCCCTGCCGGCTTCAGAGGCGTCTTCTAGTGGGCCCCACAGTGACTCGCGTAAACGCAGGGATTCCGTGATCCAAAAATCGTCGAACTGATACCTCATGGCGCTGTGCTGCGCCTTATGCGTCTTTCAGGCCGCTGGCTGCAGGACCGAACCAGTCGGACAGCTTGTTATGGGCCTGAGCTTTGACTTCTGGTGTGATATAGAACGAGACGGTGGCCAGTGCAGCGGCCATGACACTGATATCGTCGGTATAGCCGATGAGGGGAGCCAGATCGGGTATGGCATCCAACGGTAGGATGAAATACCCGAGGGCGCCATAGATGACGCGGCGAGCCCATTTGGGGGTGGCGGGATTCTGTACGGCGTAATACAGGTAGAGCGCTTTCTCGAGGGCTTCGCGGCCGATGTGGCGGGCATTAGGCCCCAACTTCTTCCAGAAACGAGCTGGGGTGAAATTGTTCGGATCGGATTTCATGCTTGCCTCCGTTTAAGGCATAACCTGCCGGAGTCCCTATTGTAAGGGGCGTTCTGTATGGGCCGAATGTCCGATCCGCAGCGGGCCCGGCAGGCCTCTAGCGCCTCTTGGCAATCAAACCATAGATGAAAAGTACGATGATCGCGCCAATGATGGAGCCGATCCAGCCCGCCCCTTCACCGGGCTCATATAGCCCCAAGGCGCCGCCGAGATAACCGGCGACCACGGCGCCGATAATACCCAGGATGATGGTCATGATAATGCCCATCTTCTGGTCGCCCGGCATAATGGCCCTGGCAAGCAGGCCGACTATGAAACCTACGATGATCATGCTGATAATACCCATGGTACCGCCCTCATTGCGTTGGTTAGTCGTGCATAATTAAGGTTGCTGGCTTAGCAATTGCAGTGCCTGGGCATTACGTGCAGGGCTTCTTCTGGCAGGAGGTAGGCAATGAGGGTTCTCCTTACCGGGGCTTCCGGCTTCATCGGGGGGCATCTGTTGCGCGCTCTGCTGGATGACGGTCATCGGGTTGTTGCTGTGTCGCGCCGTAACCCTGTCTCCGGCGTATGGATGGCGCAACATCTGGCCAAAGATTTCTCTGAGGCGCTCACTCCGGCAGACTGGGAAGGTGCGGTGCAGGACATCGACGTGGTCATCAATGCCGTCGGAGTCCTGCGTGAGCATGGCTCACAGCGGTTTGAAGCGTTGCATCATCGGGCGCCTGCTGCGCTATTCGAAGCGGCCGTTGCCGCCGGGGTGAAGCGCATTGTTCAAATATCGGCGCTCGGCGCAGATGACGAGGCCACTACCGGCTACCACCTTACGAAGAAAGCGGCAGACGACTTCCTTCTATCGCTGCCTGTTGAATCTATCGTTGTTCAACCGTCGGTGGTCTTCGGCGAAGGGGGCGCGGCGACGGCAATGTTCACCATGCAAGCCAGGTTGCCGTTAATCCCCCTGCCGGGTCAGGGTCAGCAGATTGTTCAGCCCATACATGTCGACGACTTGGCCGACTTGGTGCTGGCGCTGGCAACTCGAGATGGCATCGCGGGCCGATACGCCGGGCACCGCGTCGCTGCGGTGGGCCCCGAACCACTTACCATGCGTGAGTTTTACACTCGGCTGCGGCGTGCATTGGGTATGGCTTCACCTGCCCGATTTCTTCATATTCCTATGTGGTACATGGGAATGATGGCGCAGGCAGGAAGGTGGATGCCCGGCAGCCCGCTTGACCCCGACACCTTGTCTATGCTGGAGCGCGGCAGCAGCGCGTCCGTCACCGATACGGAAGCAATTCTGGGCAGGCGGCCGCGTGGTGTAGAGTCCTTTTTCGACTCAGAACCGGGCCAGTCAGACTCCGACGCTAACAGCTCTAATACGCGTACTGAATGAGACTCTTTTTTGCCTATTGGCCGTCCGCTTCTAAAGCTTCTGAAATCGTTCCCTGGGTGAGCAACGCGCATGCATTATTTGGCGGGCGCATGATGCGTACCGACACACTGCATATGACTCTGGCCTTCTTGGGACAGGCCGACGGCATTGCGACACAGCGTTTGGTAGAGGCGTGCCGCAACTGGACATTGCCCACCGGTTCAATGGTGCTCAGTGAGCCCGGCCGGTTTCGTAACGCAAAAGTAGTGTGGGTGGGGCCGGCGGCCACGGGTACGCCGCAGCTTGCGTGGCTGTTTCAGGCTCATGAGCGGCTGTGGTCCTATCTTGCTCCCTTGGGTTGGCAATCGCAGGATGCCACGTACCGTCCTCATGTCTCGCTGCTGCGCAACGCCGGGCCGGGCGAAATCAGCGACCTGAAAGGCCCCGAAGTGCCATGGCAGCCCGACCGCTGCGTATTAGTCGGCTCGCGCCCCACAGAAAAAGGCAGCCGCTACACCGTCCTCGCTGAAATCGGCCTGACGAAACTGGGGTCAGACCCCACTTTCTTGGAAACTGGGGTCTGACCCCGGCAGGCGGAAAGCGCTGACGGCCAGTACCAGCATGTCGGCTTGTTCACGCAGCGATGCAGCGGCGGTGGCGGCTTCTTCCACCAGCGCAGCGTTTTGTTGTGTGACGCCGTCCATTTCCCCGACAGCGATGTTCACCTGAGCGATTCCGGAGCCTTGCTCGGTGCTGGCGATGGCGATGTCCTTCATCAGCTGGCTCACCTTTTCAATGCTTTCCAGCACTTCGTGCATGGTCGCGCCGGCGGAGTCGGCCAGCTTGCTGCCGGTGTCGATTTCCGCAGCCGATTGTTCGATCAGTTCACGAATTTCGCGGGCCGAGTTTGCTGAACGTTGCGCGAGACTGCGCACTTCCGAGGCTACTACTGCGAACCCCTTGCCGGCCTCGCCGGCACGGGCAGCTTCCACCGCGGCGTTCAGCGCCAGGATATTGGTCTGGAACGCGATGCTGTCGATGATGGTGACGATTTCCCCGATACTGGAAGAAGTTTCGCGGATTGCCGACATCGTCGTGACGAATTGCTGTACGGCGTCACCACAGCGATGTGCGATTTCTGTGGCATTCCGTGTAAGTGTGTTGGCGGTGCGCGCGTTCTCGGAATTCTGCATAACGGTGCTGGCCAGCTGTTCCATGGAAGCGGCGGTTTCCTCCAGGGACGCTGCTTGGGAAACCGTACGCTCTGAGAGGTCCTGGTTGCCCGCGGCAATCTGATTGGCCGCAGTCGCAATATTGTCGGTGGCACCGCGGACTTGCGCCACGATGCTTATCAGGCTGCCCGTCATTTCGTTAAGGGCCTTCAGCAATTGCTGCACTTCGTCTGCACCGTTTACCTGCACCATTGTTGTCAGATTCCCTTGAGCGACCGTGCGTGCCACTTCCAAGGATTTATGCAGAGACGAGACAATGTTGCGATTAATAAGCGTCGCTAACAAGAATGCGGTCAAGATCAATAGCGCAAGGCCCGCGATCAGCGCCCAGAGCTGCTGCGAGGCATGAGCGGCGCGGGTTTCAAGCAGCTCGCCGAGCAAAGCGCTGACTTGTTCAGCCAGTTGGAACTGGCTATCAATGGCTTTTGTCATGGTATCGAAGTAAGCGCCCGATGAAATGCCGGCGTGGCCGGCACTGAGCAGCGCCTGGTCTGCAAGCGCGAGCACCCGACGCGTCTCATCGCTGGTCTGTTTTAGGATAGAACTAAGCCGGGAATCTATCTGAGCATCTTGCTGTGTGGCTGTCGTCAAGGCGTCTTCCCAACCTCGTAGTGCGTCAGCGGCCAGGGCCAGTGACACGCCGAGATCGAGTCGGTCACCCTCTGTGCCGGCGCCGCGGGCGAGGATGCCTGCACCAAGGCCTCTGGCCCGCCCTAATTGCTCGGTCAGCACGGGAAAGCTGCCAAACAGACCCTTGATCAGCGCATAACTGTCCGGGTGCGCGTCAAGGTCCAAGCCAGTGGCGGAAATGATATTTCCTAACACCGCCAATTGTTCGTCAATGACGCCGGAATACGCCTGAAAGCTATCCGCCGGCATCAGCTCACGGGCACGTACGCTGACGCCCAGCTCATGAATCTGTGCCCCCAGGTTGCGCAGGGCGGCGCGTATAGGTTCTTCCACGCCCACTTCTGCCATGTATTCATCTGCACGTACATGCGCCTGATTCGCCGCCTGCAGGCTGCGCTCCAGATTCTCTAAGGCAGCGTTGTTGCCATTGAGGAATGCATTCGATAGACCGCGCACCTGCTGACTGAGTCGGATGCTTTCCAAAGTCTGTGTCGCGGGAGCCAGATAAGCCGCCGACCGGCCGGCCTGCCGAGCATCAGCAAGCTTCTCGCTGATGACGACACTTGTTGGAATCAGTATGACAACGAGAATCAACAAACCGATGATCGCGTACTTTTGCGCAAGCGTGAGGCGCTGGAAGAACGAAGCCATGAAATTCGTAACCCGGGAAATGTAGTGACGCACGATTCTAGGGGTTAACCCTAGCTACCGTCTTTGATCGGGAGCAACCAAAACTGGGGTCAGACCCCGGTTTATTGACCTTGTAGCTGCTTCAGGGTTTGTAATGGGGTGGTATTGGAGAGTTTTATGTCTGAACATTGTCACCATCACGCTGAAGGGGCCGGAGCGCAGGTGCATATGCACGGTGATGCCTGCTGCGCGTCTGAGCTTTCCATCGTGTCTGAGCCGCCGGCAGAGTCTGCGCATGCCGACCGCGCTGAGTGGTATCGCCTGTTTATCGCGCTGGGCTTTGCGGGGGTGGCGGAAGCCCTGGCGTTTGTCGCGCCGGAGACCTTGTACTGGCAAGCGGGTGGGATGCTACTTGCCGCTGTGGCAATCGGTTTGGCGGGGCTTACCGTGCTACGTAAAGGGCTGGCGGCGCTTTTCCGTGGGGACCTCAACATCAATGCCCTGATGTCGGTGGCTGTGATCGGCGCTTTTCTTATCGGCGAATGGCCCGAGGCGGCGATGGTCATGGCGCTTTACTCATTGGCCGAGCTCATCGAAGACCGCTCGGTCGACAGGGCGCGCAACGCCATCAAGGATCTGCTCGATATTTCGCCTCCTTACGCACAACGCCGCACTGTGACGGGTGAATGGGAAGAGGTGCCGGCGTCGCAGGTGGCATTGGGCGATACCGTGCGCGTCAGGCCGGGCGAGCGCTTACCTCTTGACGGCCGCGTCACCGAGGGCCGGGGCTCAGTCAATCAGGCGCCGGTAACCGGCGAAAGCCTGCCGGTGGAGAAGGCACCGGGCGATGAGGTCTACGCGGGTACCATCAATCTGGAAGGCGGGCTGGAACTGGAAGTGACTGCCGCGGCCGGCGATACGGTGCTAGCGCGCATTATCCATGCCGTCGAGCAGGCTCAATCGCGGCGTGCCCCCACTCAGCGCTTTATCGATCGATTTGCCAATGTCTACACGCCGGCGGTTTTCCTGCTGGCGGTGGGGGTTGCGGTGGGCGGGCCGCTGCTGTTCGGTCTGGCTTGGCTGGACAGTGTGTACCGCGCGCTGGTGCTTCTTGTCATTGCCTGCCCCTGCGCACTTGTGATTTCCACACCGGTCACGATCGTGAGCGGGCTGGCGGCGGCCGCGCGACGCGGGATACTTATCAAGGGTGGCGTCTACCTGGAGCAAGCCCGCAAGCTGCGTATCGTGGCCTTCGATAAAACCGGCACCATCACGCTAGGTCGCCCGCGCCTGGTTGCTCAGGAAATCCTGAACGACGACGTGGCAGCGGAATCCATACTACGCATCGCAGCCGGCTTGGCGGCTCGCTCCGACCATCCGGTGTCGCAGGCAATAGCCGAGGCGCTTACCGAAGAAGCCGCAGAAGTCGCCGAATTCGGCGCCGAAGCAGGCCATGGAGTTCGAGGCAGGGTGGACGGCAAGTCTTACCGTCTTACCAGCCACCGCCAAATTCATGAGCTGGGACTTTGCAGCGAACAGCTCGAAGCACGTTTGAACGCTCATGAGGCCCAGGGGCGGACAGTCAGTGTCTTGGCCGGCCCGCAAGGGGTACTGGCTCTATTTGCTGTGGCTGACACGGTGCGCGATACGTCCCGCCAGGCAGTGGCCCAATTACAGCGCCTAGGCATAACGTCGGTCATGCTGACCGGCGACAACACCGCTACCGCGCAAAATGTGGCCACGCAGGCCGGCATCAGTCAGTTTCAGGCGGAGCTTCTACCGCAAGAGAAGCTCTTAGCGCTAGAGGCGCTTAATGACGAAGACACTTCTGTGGGCATGGTGGGCGACGGTATCAACGATGCGCCCGCTCTCGCAGCAGCTGGCGTCGGCTTCGCTATGGGAGGCGTGGGCACGCATACCGCAATGGAAGCGGCCGATGTGGTGATCATGAACGATGACTTAAGGCGTGTTCCCGAAACCATACGTTTGTCGCGCCGTACGCAGACCGTATTGTGGCAGAACATCGGCCTTGCACTGGGGATTAAGGCTGTATTTCTGGGCCTGGCGATCTTCGATCACGCCACCATGTGGATGGCGGTCTTTGCTGACATGGGCGCAAGTTTGTTGGTGGTGTTCAACGGCTTGCGACTGCTGAAGGGCGAACAAGAAAAATAGCGTGCAGCCGACACGTTATAGATCCATCTATTTAGTAGATGAATTCAATCTTTTTCAATCGATGAAAGCGGTGGATAATCTGTCTTCCGCCGGCATGCACATGCACAGGAATTCTGCTTCGCCTTCGGGCGCGCTAGAATTCTTGAGTCCGGTGCCGTACTGCCTTTTATGTATTGTCACCTGCGCCAGTATTTCAATTCGTCTTCTGAAGAAGGCGTTCTTCGTCTTTCCATCGCCGTCACGCTATTTGTCACCCTGCTAGGTGTGTTATTTGGTCTGGCCGCTTCATCCCTGACCATCCTCTTTGATGCCGTCTATGAACTCGTGGATGTCGTGATGACCGGGCTGGCATTGCTGGTGGCGCGGCTTATCACTTTGTCCACCTCGGGCGGGCTCGTCAATAAACGCTTGGCAGAGCGTTTTTCCATGGGCTTCTGGCACCTGGAACCTATCGTTCTTGGCGTTAACGGGCTGCTGCTGATGGGCGCTGCGGTATATGGGCTGATTAATGCCGTGGACGGCTTGCTGCATGGGGGGCGGCAGCTGGCTTTCGAATATGCTTTGGTGTTCGCCGGTATTTCGCTGGTGATCGAGCTGAGCGCCGCCGCGTTTGTGGCTGCCGCCAATCGGCGTATCCAGTCAGACTTCGTGGGCTTGGATGCCAAGTCGTGGCTGATGTCTGCCTGTATCACCGTTGCGTATCTGTTCGCATTCGGCTTCGGGATGGTGGCGCAGGGTTCGCGCTTTGAGTGGTTAATACCGTATATCGACCCGGCAGCATTAGGGCTCGTATGTCTAGCCGTGCTTCCCATTCCGGTCGGCACGGTCCGGCGCGCGTTGGCCGATATCCTGCTGGTGACCCCGCCCGACCTAAAAGAACAGGTTGATGCCGTCGCGCAGGCGTCGGTCAAACGCTACGGTTTTGAATCCTACCGTTCGTATGTGGCACGAGTGGGCCGCGGAAAGCAGATTGAGCTTTACTTCCTGGTGCCTGGGAAGTGGCCCGCGAAGACCCTGGAAGAATGGGACCGCATCCGGGACGAAATCAGCGAAGCGATCGGCGACGACACTCCCGATCGTTGGTTGTCCATCGTATTTACCACCGACCCAGAGTGGGCGCAGTAATGCGCCTGCCAGGTGACGGGTGCAAAGCCAAGCATAGGGCCGCTACTACGCCTGTATCTGGGAAAGCAGCTCCTCATAACGTGCTTGCACCCATTGCACCGTGCCTGGCCAGCGCCATCCCTGCCGCCAGAGCATTCTGACCGACACCCTAGGCAAGGTGAGCGTGGGGCCGTGCACCTGTCGCAAGGGCTTGTCGTATGCGTCGTCCGTCCCGACGTTCACCGGCAGTATCGCCCAGCCCAAATCATCTGCCACCATTTCCGCAATGCTGTAAAAACTGTCCGAACGCCAGATTCGGGGGCTGAATATTTCTTGGTGCACGTCTTCGGCGTGCATGACCAGCTGTCGATACTTGATTAAATCCTTGCGTTGGACGGAGTCGATCTTAGCCAGCGGATGGTCAATGGAAACGAAGACCCCTTGCGGCACCGCACCCACGTGCTTCTGGTCGAAGCTGGAGGGCAGGGCGCCTCGCACGAAGTGGAAGGCAATGTCCGCTCTTTCGTCCTCTACATAGGCAGCGACTTCGGTGGCGGTACCATTTAACAGCGTCAGCTGAAGATCGGGAAAGCGGCTCGCAATTTCGCGCAAGAGCGTGCTGGTGGCCGCGTAGGGCAGGGCTTCGTCCAGGGCTAAAGCCAGCCGGGCTTCGTTACCCGCGCTCAGAGACCGTGCCCGGTTGTCCAGAGCTTCTGCTTGCCGGAGCAGCTCGCGTGCCTCTAAGAGCAGTACATGGCCGGCATCGGTAAGTTGCGCATTGCGCCGGGAACGGTCGAATAGTTCGATATTAAGGTCGGCTTCCAGCAGGCTGATGGCGGTGCTGACTGCCGACTGAGCCTTACCCAAGACCCGCGCTGCGGCGCTGAATGATCCGCACTCAGCCGTGGTGACAAATTGCCGGAGCTGCTCCAGAGTCCAGTTCATACCCTCTACCCACTGACTTCGGTGGCGACATGGGTCGGTGCGACATTCAAGGGTATCGTCACCGGACCGTCGTTTACCAAAGATACTTGCATGTTGGCTGCGAATTCCCCGCCGGCGACGATCGGGTGGCTGCTGCGTGCGCGTTCAAGAAAATATTCATACATGGCCCGTCCATGTTCAGGTGACGCAGCTGCGGTGAAGCTGGGACGGTTGCCCTTGCGTGCGTCTGCGGCCAAGGTGAACTGGCTCACGACCAGCAGCCCGCCCCCGACATCCGTCACACTGCGGTTCATACGGCCGTTATCGTCGGCAAATATGCGCAGCTTCAGTATCTTGGCCAACAGTGCGTCGGCCTCGGCCTCGGTATCGCCGTGTTCGGCACACAGCAGCACCAAAAGTCCCGGGCCGATCCGGCCGATGATCTTGCCTTCCACCGAAACACTGGCTTCAGAGACGCGTTGCAACACGCTCAGCATCGAACTGTTCTCCTTACATCGATATGGCTTTGATTAAACGCCGCTGAATATCCACAGCAGGCGTGTGGCCGCTAGTGTGCGCCGTCACACGTTAATGGGCAAGATTGACGCCCCTCCTGCGTGAAAACGTTGATTGACATTGAAAAGGTTGAGGTGCATTGTGTTTACTGACGCGCCACCTGGCGGTCGTACGCGGTATTACGTGGTGTCATGAATAATTCCAGTTTCCAGCTCCTAATAGGCGATCACCTGGCACGCAGTGTGCGGGGAGTGTCCTGCGCGCCACCGATGTGAAAGCGGGCTTAGCTTTCTTTCCCATCACAACGCATTAAGGAGCCAGGAAATGGCAGATCTTTTCGAGAACCCCATGGGGCTAATGGGCTTCGAGTTCATCGAGTTCGCCTCGCCCACGCCTAACGTTATCGAACCCGTGTTGGAAAGCATGGGTTTCACCAAAGTCGCCAACCATCGATCCAAGGCCGTCACGCTTTATAGGCAAGGCGACATCAATGCCATCGTCAACTGTGAACCCAAGAGCCCGGCCGCCTATTTCGCAGCGGAACACGGCCCGTCTGTGTGCGGCTTTGCCTTCCGGGTAAAGAATGCCCAGAAAGCGTATGCACGCGCAATAGAGCTGGGAGCACAGCCGATGGAACTGCACACCGGCTTCATGGAGCTGCGATTACCCGCCATTAAAGGCATTGGGGGCGCGCCGCTATACCTGATCGACCGTTACGAAGAAGGTTCCTCCATTTACGATATTGATTTCGAGTTCATCGAAGGGGTCGAGCGCAAGCCGGTGGGCGCGGGCCTGAAGATCATCGATCACCTGACTCACAACGTCTATCGTGGTCGCATGGCTTATTGGGCGGAGTTCTACGAGAAACTCTTCAACTTCCGTGAGTTGCGCTACTTCGATATCAAGGGCGAATACACTGGCCTGACGTCCAAGGCCATGACAGCCCCGGATGGCATGATACGCATTCCGCTAAACGAAGAAGCCTCACAAGGATCAGGGCAGATCGAAGAATTCTTGATGAAATTCAACGGTGAAGGTGTGCAGCACGTCGCTTTCCTTACCGATGACCTCATCAAGACCTGGGATATCCTCAAGCGTCTCGGCACGCGCTTTATGCCGGCACCGCCGGCAACGTATTACGAGGCGCTGGAAACTCGCCTGCCCAATCACGGCGAACCCACGGCCGAGCTGCAGTCCCGCGGAATTTTGCTGGACGGTACCTCGGAAGGCGGTGAGCGGCGACTCTTGCTGCAGATATTCTCGGAAACGGTGCTGGGGCCCGTGTTCTTCGAATTTATTGAGCGCAAGGGCGACAGCGGCTTTGGCGAAGGCAACTTCAAAGCCTTGTTTGAATCTATTGAGCGTGATCAGATCAGGCGTGGCGTGCTCGCGGCGGACTGAACGCAACTCCGTTGAAAAAGGCGGGGTACTCCCCGTCTTTTTGAGACGCTATTTCTTCTTCGTCGCATTGATGCTGCCGTCGGTCTCCAAGATCAACAATTCCATTTCATCAAGACTCATGTCATTGGCGTGCAGCACCCGGTCAATCTCGTTCTTGCCGATCCGATGGCGTTTCATCACGTCTTCAAACAGTCTGCCGTTGCGCCCCAGTAGCACCTCGCAGCCTTCCAGCATTTCTTCCAGCCGCTGGTTGCGCGAGGCCGTGTAGCTGATCGCCACATTGAGCGATAGCAAGGTGACGGCCACGATCAGGCCACCCAGGACGGACTCATCGCCGCCCACCATGGAGCCGCCGACCGCTTCGCTCAACAACACCACCACCAGTAGATCGAACGGCGTGAACTGGCCAATTGTCCGCTTACCCGAAATACGCACAATTGCCAGCAGCACCAGATAGACGATCGCGCCACGCAGCACGAACTCCCACCAGGGCAGGTTCAGTTCAAACATTGCAGTCTCCGCACGCGAATCCAGCGCACACCAAGCTCTTCATACCGAAGGCGGCCATGCATTCTTCGTGCCTGCAAGCTTCAACGCGCGAATCTGGGCAATCGAAACAATATCGTTTTCCCTTAATTTTGAAGAATACAGTGCTGTATACAGGGCAGAATAATATAAATTATGCATATCGGTATTCAAGCTGCGAGCAATGAAAAATCTATTCATAAGGCCGGATGAAACTACTACCACGGGCGTGGAAAGCGTGGCGGACCGCGCTTACGTCGCCATCAAAGCCATGGTGGTTGGGTATTCGATCAAGCCTGGGGAAAGAGTCAACGAAGTCGAGTTGTCGCGCCGGATCGGGGTCAGCCGTACCCCACTTCGAGAAGCACTGAACCGGCTCAGTAGCGAAAGTCTGCTGCGGTTTGTGCCGGGCAAAGGGTATTTCTGCCGCAACCTCGATGTACACGAGACGTTTCAACTCTACGAGCTGCGTAAGTCGATTGAAGTGGCCGCTGTAAGGCTGGCGGTGCAGCGCGCGCAAGACGCCGACATTGATGCTCTGGACGCTTTTCTACAGGAAACCGGGCCGGACAACCACGGTCTGACCATCGCGCAGCAGGTGGAGTACGACGAGGCTTTCCACGTAAGCCTGATGTCGATGTGCAATAACGCCGAGATGCTGCGGGTGCTGGTGAATATCAACGATCGCATCCGTTTCGTGCGGCTTATTGATATGGGCAAAACGAATCGGGTACAGACCCAAGATGAGCATCGCAGGATCGTCAAGGCACTGCGCGCACGCGACGAGGCCACCTGCGTGGCGTTACTAGAAACACATATTGATCGCCGGCTGGACCAGATCGCGGCCGACCTCAAGCAAGGCTATGTGCAGATATACATGCCGGAAACCATTACCGACGAATCAGAAGTCTGAGCATTGTGCTCTTCCATCCCCGTAAAAAGGATAAGTACCAATGTCCCAACGAGTATTGCGCCCCAAGAACGAGATTACCGTGTGTTTTGCTCACCCTGCGTATCGGCTCAAAGAACGGTTTGATCTACGCAACACCGGCATCAGATCATTCGAGGTCCGGACGGTTGAAGAGCTGCAGGCCCGGCTTGATGAAATCGATGTCCTAACCGTCTCTCGCTTCTGGAACAACGACTTCGCAGGCATGACCCAGCGACTTGCATTCATCCAGTCCATCAGTGCGGGTACAGAACAGTATTCCCAGGAAATACTCGGGGCAGCCGGAATCAGGGTGGCAAGTGCACAAGGCGCAAACGAGCGGGCGGTGTCGGAACACGCCATGTCACTCATACTGGCGATCGCCCGCAAGTTGGTTCAGGCCCGTGACAACCAGCAGGCCCGCCACTGGCGGGGGCTCATTTCCAACATCAGTGAACGCGAAGACGAACTGGGCGGCAAGACATTGGTCATTGTGGGAATGGGCCGTATCGGTTCCCGTCTGGCACGCCTTGCCAAAGCATTCGATATGCATGTAATCGGGGTGAAGCGCGATCCCACCAAAGGCGCTGAGGCCGCAGATGTCACAGTTGCCCAAGCCGACTTGTACGATGTGTTGCCCAAGGCCGATTTTGTGGTGTTGACCTGCCCCTTGAACGAATCGACTGAAGGGTTAATGGACGCCCAGGCGTTTGCAGCGATGCGTCCAAGTGCCTATTTGGTTAATGTGGCGCGCGGCAAGGTGGTCGATGAGCCGGCCCTGATTGACGCTTTGCAAACCGGAGCGATCGCGGGCGCAGCGCTGGACTGCGTATGTGAAGAGCCGTTGCCGCCATCGTCCGAGCTCTGGGAACAACCCAATCTTTTCATCACGCCGCATACCGCCGGCGAAACGCAGCGCTACGAAGACAACGTCATCGACCTGCTTCTGGAAAATCTGGATCGGCTCTGGAGCGGCGAGACCGCGCTGAAGAACCAATTCGTATGACGGCTCCTGAATAAGTAAACAACAGCAGGTGGGATTTAAGGAAGTTCATCATCGCAAGTCTAGTTCAACTTCTTAAGCGCCCTTCGCGCAGTGGAGACATGCATGGCCCCGCAACTTCGCTTCTGCAACTTGTTATTCAGAATATGGGGCGTCATAGCCCTGGCAATAGCTTCCACCGCTATTGCTTACGCAAGCAACTTTCCCACCAAGCCGGTGCGAATTGTCGTTCCTTACCCACCAGGCGGAGCCTCTGACACGGTGGCGCGTGTCATTGCTCAAAATCTCAGCGACTCGCTGAACGCTTCGTTCGTCATCGAAAATAAACCGGGTGCGAATGGCATTATTGCGTTGAGTTACGTCGCGAAGGCAGAGCCGGACGGCCACACCATATTAATGGGCAATGTGGGGCCAAACGCCATCAATCCCAGCATTTATAAACTGCCTTTCGATACACAAAAGGATTTTGCGCCGGTGATCTATACGAATTCCGTACCCCTGATGCTGGTGGTAAGGGCGGATTCGGGTATCGAAACTATGGATGACCTGATCGCTAAAGCAAAAAGCGAACCGAATGCCTTGTTCTACGGTACCGGTGGCACAGGTACGGCGGGCCATTTTGCCATGGAACTCTTTATGAAGCGCGCCGGCATACAGATGCAGCGGGTGAGCTACAAAGGAGATGGGCTGGCGCTTCAGGATATGCTCGGCGGGCGCATTGATGCCATGTTCACTACAGGTGCTTCGGGCCTGCCCCACGTGCATTCCGGCCGTCTCAAAGCCATTGCCGTCGGATCCTCGAAGCAGGTGGACACGGTGCCTGGCGTAAAGACCGTGTCCGAGCTGGGTATGACGGATTTTGAAGCTGTATCCTGGGGTGGAATTCTTGCTCCCGCTCGCACGCCGCAAGAGGTGATCGACTTCCTGAATGCTGAAATCAACAAGGTGCTTGCAAAGCCGGACGTGCGCGAAGCGTTGGCCAAGACAGGTTCAGAAACAGAAGGGGGGTCGCCCGAGGATTTCAGGCAATATATCCTCGCGGAAACCAAGAAATGGGGCGATGTCGCCCGCCAGGCCGGTATCAAGGGGGAATAAGCAACTTATCATGGCAAAAATCATTGATCTGCGCAGTGACACAGTGACACGGCCGACGGCAGGCATGCGTGCAGCCATGCTGGAGGCCGACCTGGGCGACGACGACTACGGGGCCGATCCCACCGTCAACCAGCTACAGCAACGGGTTGCAGCCTTGTTGGGCTACGAGGCTGCCTTATTCGTGCCGTCCGGCACGCAGAGCAACCTCATCGCT
>JAJUGV010000047.1 GCA_029265795.1 Alcaligenaceae bacterium | reverse complement strand
TGTTGCGGCCGAGCCTGCCGCAGCCGAGCCTGCCGCAGCCGAGCCTGTTGCATCCGAACCTGTTGCATCCGAGCCCTCCGCATCCGAGCCCTCCGCATCCGAGCCCTCCGCAGCCGAGCCTGCCGCAGCTGAGCCTGTCAGCTATGAAGAAAAAGCCGATGCCAATGCCGCCGAAGCTCCGGTTGAGCAAAAGGCAGAAGTGCAGGCAGTGAAAGAAGCTGATGCCAACACGGCTGAATCGCCGGCTGATTCCGTAGAGGCTTCCGAGCCCCTCACGGAAGCCGCTGCTGGCTCTGCCGACATAGAGACTGCTTCGCAGGAAGTGGCCGAGCCCGAGGTGCAGCCGGAGCCCGAGGTGCAGCCCAAGGAGCAGCCGGAGATTGAGCCGGAGGTCGAGCCCGAACTCGTAGTGCAGCCCGAGGTGCAGCCGGAGATCGAGCCGGAGCCCGAGGCAGAGGTTGACGCTGCGGTTGAACCCGCTGTCGAGTCTAACGACACCGACACCGACGCTGAAGTGACGGCAGAAGCGGAAACAGCCGGCGAATCAGGCACAGCGGCTGAGACGCCTGTAGAAGCGGTACCGACCGACTCAGTGAATGGTGTTGCCGCGCAGTCCTCACTTGACTCCATACTGGAATCCGCTGGGCTGCAGCTCGTGGAGACGCGTAGCGATGTTACGGTCGAAGCAGACGAAGCACCCATACGTCTGGGAAGGCCGCGTAAGCCGCGTGCGAGCGTCGCCAACGAGCCTCTGCAACAAGTCGAGACTCAGCAGAACTAAGCGCAGTCCTGAGCCCGGTTTCTCACCGGGCTCAGGTTCTGTCGGCTAAGCGCTTCAGCTCGACTGCCGCCTCACTGAATGTGTCATACAGGACGGCGACATCATTACGGTAAGGCATCCATCGCATGCCTCGCCCCAGCCACTTCTCGGCCGAGGCATAATCTTGACAGCTCCATCCCCAAGCCACGTCGTGGCGATTGCACACGGCGACAATATGATCTAGAGCTTCTATCATCAGTGGATGCTGAAACTCTGTAGGAATACCAAGGTCATGAGACAGATCGTCCGGACCGACCATGATGGCATCCAGGCCCTCTACACCACATAAATCTTCGATACTGTCCAGACCCGCTTTGCTTTCTATCATCGCAATGGTCAGGTTCTGGTCGTTGATTTCCAGCAGGCGTTGCGCGCTACTCGTCTTGATGTAGTCTGTATGTGGCCCCCGGAGATTGAGTATGCGTTTTCCCCGGGGGTGATATTTTGTGTAACGCAGTATGGATTCCAGCTCTGCTGCACATTTGACGTCCGGAAGCACCAGGCCCATCGCCCCGGCATCTAGCGGGCGCGTGTATGAATGTGGGTCTTCACCTGCAACACGCACAATCGGAACAATATTCGCTTCACGTGCCAGTAGGCACATATTGCCGACTTCACCAATGCTGTAGTCGGAATGCTCCATTTCGATTACAACGAAATCCAGGCCGGTCATCGCCAGCAACTTTATATAACGCGGGTGATGAACGATCGTGGACCAGGTTCCGAAAGCCGGTTTCCCCGCCCTCCAAAGCTCTTTGACGGCATTTGTTCTCATGGTGTCTCCTCACGGTTGCGAATAATCGGCAATGGAATATAGCCGTCCGGAACACACGAGTCCATGGATCAAAAATCGAAGATTTTCGATTTATTTTCGAATAATCACGCTTTTCCGGGAGATTGATCGCTCACACCGATAAACATATTGTTATTTTCCATTTGCGGCGCTCATACAGTTCGTCAATAGTATGGACACCCGGTACGAATAAAAGAGGAGACACCATGGCTTTCATATTGCAAGGCAGGCATCTGCTTCTGAAAATAATGCTGGTGGTGGTGACATTGGGCTGGGGCGCTCAGGCCGTCGCACAAGACTACCCATCCCGCCCTATCCGCATCGTTGTCCCCTGGGTAGTGGGTGGTTCAACAGACGTTCTCACCCGCCTGCTGGGTGACACACTGTCCAAGCAAATGAATCAAACGGTTATTGTCGAGAACCGCCCTGGTGCTACCGGAACCATCGGTACTACGAGCGTTGTTCGCGCCAAGCCTGATGGCTACACCATACTAATGGGCACAAACAGCACATTCGGCATTGCTCCTTATCTGTATAAGGATCTGCCGTTCGACCCCGCGAAAGATCTTGCCCCAATTGGTTTTGTAGGCGTGAATCAACTGATACTGTGCGTTCACCCCTCGGTCCCCGCCGAAACCCTCAAAGAATTCATCGAATACACCAAAAGCACGCCGGAACCGGTGTCTTTCTCGTCTGCCGGGGTTGGCGCAAGTAGCCATTTGGCTATGGAACTGCTAATTGCCACAGCCGGAATCGATATGATGAACGTGCCTTACAAGGGTGGCGCCCCTTCGTTACAAGGTCTTCTAGCCAATGAAACCGAAGCGGGATTTGTGGATGTGTCCACCGTTGTGCCACTTATTCAAAGCGGGCAGCTGCGCGCCCTCGGGGCGGGTGGTATGAAGCGGTCACAGCTCCTGCCGGACCTTCCCACGATTGACGAAGCAGGGTTGGCGGGGTTTGAAGCACAGACCACCTTCGGCCTGTTTGCACCGGCAGGCACGCCCGACGATGTGATTCAGACTCTTAACTCTGCACTTAATACGGCCTTGAAAGATCCCGAACTGCAGAAGCGGGCGCTGGCTCTCGGTTTTGAGTTGAACATTAGTTCACCTCAAGATTTGGCCGCCCACGTCGCAAGTGAAGCGGCCAAATGGAGCAAGCTGATCAAAGATCGGGATATTAAATTCGAATAATAAGCTACCGTCAGACTTGTACGACGTCGTCGGGCTGCCGCATCAGCAACGCCAGTAGCTGAGCCAGCTCGCGACGCATTTCGCGGCGGTCGATCACCATGTCAATGGCGCCTTTCTCGAGCAAAAATTCAGCTCGCTGAAAACCTTCAGGCAGTTTTTCGCGCACAGTCTGTTCGATCACGCGTGGCCCCGCAAAGCCAATAAGCGCCTTGGGTTCGGCGATCACGACGTCGCCCATGAAGGCAAAACTGGCCGAAACACCGCCCATGGTGGGATCGGTAAGCACGCTGATAAACGGCAGTTTTTGCGCCGCCAAGCGCGTGAGCATGGCATTGGTCTTGGCCATCTGCATGAGCGAGAACAGGCTTTCTTGCATACGAGCACCGCCCGACGCCGCAACACAAATAAACGGTGTGCGGTTCTCAATTGCGGCCTGTACACCCCGACAGAAACGCTCGCCCACCACAGAACCCATGGAACCACCCATGAATTCAAATTCGAAGCAGGCTAAGACCACCGGTACCGAATGCACTGCACCACTCATCACGACCATGGCTTCGGTCTCGCCGGTCTGTTTGACGGCCTCGGTGACGCGTTCCGTATATTTTCGCGTATCACGGAACTTGAGGGGATCCATCGGCCGGGTTCCCGCAGCAATCTCGACGCGCCCCTCGGCATCCAGCAAAGCATCGACCCGAGCGCGGGCATTGATACGCATGTGATGACTGCAGTTAGGGCAGACATTGAGCGTCGCCTGCAGGTCTTCTTTGTAAAGCACCGATTCACAGGCGGGGCACTTAACCCATACGCCTTCCGGCACCCGCTTGTCCTTCCGCGACCCGCCATTACTGCCATTGTTGCGGTTGATGCGCGGGGGAAGGATCTTGTCTATCCAACTCATTGTTCTTTCCCGAATATTTCCGGCTGGGCCGGATGATCTGCAATGCCGGCGCTGTGATCAGCCCAGCACAGCACGAATCCCGGCCAGCCAGTCTGCCGCAGCCTTAATGGCGCGTGCATCGCTTTCCTGCTCGGACAGCCCCTCGGCACGAGCCGATTCCACGGCCGTTTCCATGGTTTCGATGATCTTGCTGCCAATGACAACGGCATCGGCGCACTGTGAAAGTTTCTTGGCACTTTCGGGGTCTCGAATGCCAAAACCGACGCCAACGGGAATCTTTACGTAGCGGCGAATGATGTCAAGTCTACGGGCGACATCATCAGTATCCAGATTACCGGCCCCGGTAACCCCCTTCAGAGAGACATAATAAACGTAGCCGCGGGCGACGTCTGCCACCGCACGTATACGCGCTTCGGTCGATGTAGGTGCCAGGAGAAAGATCGGATCGATCTTGGCTTCGCCCAACATAGCGGCAAATTCCGAGATTTCCTCGGGGGGATAATCCACGACAAGGATCCCGTCCAGCCCGACTGCTTTCGCGGCTTCTACGAAAGCCTGCTGGCCCATGCGTTCAATGTTATTTGCATAGCCCATGAACACCACGGGCGTTTCAGTATCGGTGCGGCGAAACTCCGCCACCATATCCAGCACGGAACGCAGGCTGGTGCCCCGAGCAATGGCCCGTTCAGCCGCTCTCTGGATGACGGGGCCGTCAGCCATGGGATCGGAGAACGGAATGCCGAGTTCGATGATATCGGCGCCGGCACGCACGAGCGCGTGCATCAGCGGCACAGTGGCCGCGGTCGAAGGATCTCCGGCGGTAATGTAAGGAACCAGTGCCGTGCGGCCAGACAGGCGCGCAAAGGTATCCAGCAGCCGCTTATTGGAAGTATTCATTGCGTAACTACCTTCCCTTACAGCTCTATGCCGCCGTACTCGGCGACGGTATGCATATCTTTATCACCACGGCCGGACAGATTCACAAGAATGATTTTGTCGCGTCCCAGGGTGGGCGCCATCTTCACCGCCTGCGCAATCGCGTGGGCAGACTCCAATGCCGGCATGATGCCCTCGTAGCGGCAGCAGTCGTGAAAAGCCTGTAGCGCTTCGTCGTCGGTGATGGGAACATACTGGGCGCGCCCACAATCTTTGAGCCAGGCGTGTTCCGGCCCCACACCGGGGTAGTCCAGACCGGCGGACACTGAATGAGTTTCCACGATCTGACCGTCGTCGTCCTGCAAGACATACGTGCGATTGCCGTGCAGCACACCTACGGCGCCGACATTGAGGGACGCCGCATGCTGGCCGGAATCGAGCCCACGACCAGCGGCCTCAACCCCCACGAGCTGAACCTGGGTGTGCTCAAGGTATGGGTGGAAGATGCCCATGGCGTTGGAACCGCCGCCCACAGCGGCCACCACGTAGTCCGGTTGCGCGCCGGCATCCGCCGGCATTTGCTCTAAACACTCTTTGCCGATCACCGACTGGAAGTCGCGCACCATCATGGGATACGGATGCGGGCCCGCAACGGTACCAATGATGTAGAACGTCGTTTCTACATTAGTGACCCAGTCACGCATGGCTTCGTTAAGGGCATCTTTCAGCGTGCGTGAGCCGGATTCAACCGGCACCACCGTCGCGCCCAGCAACTTCATGCGGTAGACGTTGGAGGCCTGGCGGCGTACATCTTCGGCACCCATATAAACCACGCATTCCATGCCGTAGCGGGCCGCTACGGTGGCAGTGGCCACCCCATGCTGGCCCGCGCCCGTCTCTGCGATGATGCGCTGCTTACCTAAGCGGCGGGCAAGCAGAATCTGCCCTATGCAATTATTGACCTTGTGGGCGCCGGTATGGTTGAGATCTTCGCGCTTAAACCAGATCTGAGCTCCGCCCAGTCGCTCTGACCACCGGCGGGCATGGTAGACCGGGCTGGGCCGACCCACGAAATGTTTAAGTTCGTAATGGAATTCCTTTAGGAATTCGGGATCGTTACGATACCGCTCGTAGGCACTCTTGAGTTCATCGAGCGCGTGGACCAGCGTCTCGGCGACGAAGGACCCGCCAAATCGGCCGAAATGCCCGTCGCTGTCTGGTAGGTTGTAGGGTTCCAAATCTGTACTCTCTGATTGCACGGCAAAAGGCCGCTCGCCTATCACGGCACGGACGATAATCCGCCATTTTAGCAGCCCTGTCGCGCCACTGAACACGTCATGTGCAAGCGCCGCTGTAGCACGGCCTTACAAACGGCTGGCTTGTACGCCGGTCAACTCGTTCAACGCGGCCAGTACTCGAGCAATCTGCTCGCCACTTTGCACTTCTATGGTGAACACCATGTGGGCGAGCGAGCGCCGGCTCTGCGTATTGACGCTCACCACATTCAGCCGCAGCTTGGCAAAGACTTCGGAGAGATCCCGCAGTAGATTAGGCCGCTCCTGGGCATGGATGCTGATATCCACCGGATACAACGTATCCCCGGTATCACCCCATTCGACCTCGATAGCGCGTTCCGGCTGTCGCTGGATCAAACCGGCATACGAGGGACAATCACTACGGTGAATCGATACACCGCGGCCGCGCGTGACGAAACCGCCGATGGCGTCCGGCGGTGCGGGACGGCAACAGCGAGCCAGCTGCGTCAGCAACGAGTCCACCCCAACCACCAGCACACCGCTCTTGCCGGCGGTGGAAATCTTGCGGTTGCCCAGACCGTAGAGGCGCGAAGATGCATCTTGATCCTGCTGTTCGTCACGTTCCTTCTGACCGCTGAGCAGGTAGTCGATCTGGCGCAGGCTGAACTCTTCTTTGGCTGCGGCGACATAGAGATCATCAGCACGTGCGAAACCAAGCTGCTGCGCGAGCTGCTCCATGCTGATCGCCGTCTTACCCAGACGCTGCAATTCCTTCTCAACCAGAGCCTGCCCTTGGGAGATACGCTGCTGCAGTTCTACCGCGTTAAACCAGGCGCGTACCTTGGCTCGTGCCCGCGGACTGGCTAGAAAACCTAACTGAGGATTGAGCCAGTCGCGCGACGGACCGCCGGATTTGGCTGCAATGATTTCTACAATCTGACCGGTTTGCAGGTGGGTGGACAGCGGCACCATTTGCCCGTCCACACGGGCCCCGCGGCAACGGTGGCCGAGATCGGTATGCAGATGGTAGGCAAAATCCACCGGCGTGGCCCCCGCCGGCAATTCGATGACGCGCGCCTGAGGTGTCATGACATAGATGCGCTCGTCTTCGGTAACCACGGTGGAAAGAGCACTGCTGTCTGGCTGCGCATCTCCATCCCACGACAGCAATTGACGCATCCACGCCAGCTTCTGGTCGTAGCTGGTGGCCGCAGCGACCTTTCCGCCCCGCGCCCCGGCCTCTTTATAAAGCCAGTGTGCCGCCATGCCGTACTCGGCGAAACGGTGCATTTCTTCGGTACGGATCTGAATTTCGAATGTGCGTCCCTCTTCGTCCACCACGACGGTGTGCAGCGAACGGTAGCCATTGGGCTTCGGTCGCGAAATATAGTCGTCGAACTCATCGGCCACAGGTGTCCAGATTGAATGCACCAGCGCCAGAGCGGCGTAGCAGCTGCGCTCGTCGGCCACAATGACGCGCAGAGCCCGCAAATCGAAGAGCTCGCTGAACTCGAGCCGTTTCATGCGCATCTTGTTCCAGATGCTGTATATGTGTTTAGGCCGCCCGTAGACCTTGGCATCGATGTGCGCTTCAGCCAGCACGGTTTTCAGTCGCTCGACGGCTGCTTCAATCAATGCTTCCCGCTCGACTCGTCGCGCTTCCAGCTGCCGGGCGATCGAGCGATAGGTATCAGGCTCTGTAAACCGGAACGCCAGATCTTCCATTTCCCATTTGAGCTGCCAAATGCCCAGACGGTTCGCCAGCGGTGTATAGAGCTCCATGGTTTCGCGTGCCAATTCGACGGGATACGGCGTCTTACTTGCCGCGTGCCAGCGCAAGGACTGCAGGCGCGAGGCCAGCCGCAACACCACGATACGCAAATCAGCTGCCATAGCGAGCAGCATCTTGCGGCGCATCTCTTTTTGATCTTGCCCATGCGGTCCCTGCTCCGGTAGCGCGGTGCCGGCGAAAAACCCCAGCCGCAGCAGGCTGCGCGCGCCCTGCAAGAGGGTGACCACCGCCGGCCCGAACACCTTGCGGATTCGTTCGATATCGGCCTGCCCGCCCCTGCTCTCGTCTACCGGCAACATCGTCAGGATGGCGGCTGCCCGCGCCTGCGCATCGGCGCCGATATCGGCAAGGATGAGCGTAACCCCAGCTGCGTGGACCGCTAGCGGCTCGCCCGTGCTGGCCACATGCCCCTGTAAACCTTCCTGTGCCCACTGCGCGGCCTCGAGCACCAGCTTGCCGCCCGCTTCGTCCAGGCCTTTTACCGCGCGCTCACGCCAGGCGTCGTCAAACGGTGAGACTTCGGAAAGAGAGACGGAATGGCTGACCATGGCTGCACATATAACCCGATAAATTGCTGTTCCGCAGACAACTTCTATACTACCGTTAGCCCAACCCCACTGGGGAGTCTCCTATACTGGTGCCCCATGGCTGATAACGATTCTGCACAGCGATTACTTATTGTCTGGCACTCCCGAACCGGCGCCGCCCGTCAGCTGGCTGAAGCGGCATTGCAAGGGGCTCGCGCAGTCGTCGATGAACTCTGCGCCGGTAACCGCGTCGTCATTGTCATGCGCACGGCTGACGAAACCTCTGCCGAAGACCTGCTGGAAGCCGCTGCCTATCTTTTTTGCGCCCCGGAAAATTTGGGATCGCTAAGCGGCGCCATGAAGGAATTTTTCGACCGTAATTACTACAGTGTATTGGACCGCATCAGCGGTCGCCCTTATGCTCTCGCCATCGCGGCCGGCAGTGACGGCAGTGGGGCCGTTAGGCAGTCAGAACGCATTTGCACCGGCTGGCGACTGCGAGCAGCGGCACCACCGTATATCGTGAACACCGACGCCCAAACGGCGGAAGCTATTCTGGCGAAAAAAAGCCTGTCTGAAGAGCAGCTAGAGCCGGTTCGGATCCTAGGCGGCACCCTGGCCGCCTTGATCGCCTGAGCCGTTTTCGAGCTATTTGAGCGCAGCGGTCACTACGATCTCTACCTTATAGTTGGGCACAGCCAGGCGTGCTTCAACGGTTGCACGAGGAGGCGCATTGCCCGGCGCGACCCAGGCATCCCAGGCGCGGTTCATGGCGTCGAACTCACTCATGTTGTTGATATAGACCGTCGCCATCAGGATACGACTCTTGTCCGTACCGGCCGTGGCCAGCAGCTTATCGATGGTAGCCAGCACCTGAGCCGTCTGGCCTTCCATATCCAGAGTGGGGTCATCGGGCACTTGACCTGCCAGGTAGGCCACGCCATTGAAAATAGCCATGTCGGAGAGTCGTTTCTCCACATTGACGCGTTCGATCTCTTGCATCAGTAGTTCTCCAAGTTCCATGGGCGGACGCCATGTGCGTCGCATTGTACGCCTGGTCTGCAACCAGGCGGGGAATCAGGCAGGGGGCAATTGGAATACCTGACGCAAGTAGGCGAGGTAGGCTGGGTCCTCGCACATCGTCTTCTCCGGCGTGTCGGAAACCTTAGCTACCGGCTGACCATTGCAGCGGATCATTTTCATGACGATCTGCAGGGGTTCATGACCCAGATCATTGGTGAGATTCGTACCGATGCCGAACGAAACCCGGCAACGGCCCGCGAAATGCCGCGCCAATTCAATGGCACGCGGAATGGTAAGCGCATCCGAGAAAACCAGTGTCTTGGTACGCGGATCGGTACGATTGGCGGCGAAATGGGCGAGCACCCGATCACCCCATACAAACGGGTCGCCCGAGTCGTGACGCGCGCCATCGAAGAGCTTGCAGAAATACATGTCGAAATCCCGCAAGAAGGCGTCCAAGCCGTAGGTATCAGACAATGCGATACCAAGGTCTCCGCGATACTCTCGCGCCCAGACTTCAAGCCCGTAGACTTGGGAATCGCGCAGACGAGGGCCTAAAGCTTGGCAGGCCTGCAAATACTCATGGGCCATAGTGCCCAGGGGCGTCACGTCATGCAGCATCGCCATCCACACGTTGCTGGTGCCCGCAAAGTGTTCCCCCATCTGCGCCTTCATAGTTTGTACGACCTCGTCGTGCCAGCGTCTGGAAAAACGCCGGCGCGTCCCATATTCCGCAACCCGGAAATCGGCTAGCGTCGGATCGCTGGTAACGAGAGCCATTTTTTCAGTCAGGCGACGACGGCCTTCTTCCCAATTCGGTTCCGCGCACACATTGCGGAAATACACCTCGTTGACGATCGCCAGAACGGGAATTTCGAACAGAATCGTATGTAGCCAAGGGCCTTTAACTGAAATTGCGATTTCTCCCGGCTTTTCGCCCTCGGACACATGGATGGAACGCTCCTGAAGGTGGAAAAGTTCGAGGAAGTCAACGAAATCACTCTTTATGAAACGCAGACTGCGCAGATAGGCCAATTCTTCCTGAGTAAAACGCAGGCTGCACAGATGGCGGATCTCTTCGCGAATTTCTTCAAGATAAGGGCGCAGATTTACATCGGGTGTACGGCACTTGTAGCGGTATTCCACCTGGGCAGCCGGGAATTGATGCAGCACCACCTGCATCATTGTGAATTTGTAGAGATCGGTATCCAGGAGGGAAGTAATGACCATCGTGCAATCTATTCTTGGGTTGCTGTGCAGAAGGGAATGGGCGCAATAGAAGCCAGGAACTACCATAGCATGCTGCGAGAGCATTAAAGGCTTTCGTCAAGGTGGACGCGCGCGGGGAACCAGACTGCCTGAAGGGTTGTTGCCAGGCAACATTCCAGGATTAGGTAAAATCCCGTAATTGATCTTGGAGTGCCAAAATGACTCACGTCGTTACCGAAAACTGTATCAAATGTAAGTACACCGACTGCGTAGATGTCTGTCCGGTGGACTGTTTCCGGGAGGGTCCCAACTTCCTGGTCATTGACCCCGATGAATGCATCGACTGCGCCGTCTGTGTGCCGGAATGCCCTGCAAATGCCATCTTCGCCGAAGAAGACGTGCCCAAGGATCAAGTCGATTACATCGCACTGAACGCAGAATTGTCGCCGCAATTCGAGATGATCAACCGCTCTAAAGGGCCGCTACCGGAAGCCGATGAATGGAACGGTAAGCCCAATAAGCGTCAGTATTTGGAAACCTGAAGCAGATCGCCGGGAAAACCCCTATTTCTGTCATCGAAAGATAAGATCACGCTGGCATCATGAGGCCGTTGAATCATATGATGCACCAGCGCCTGTGCGTGCACGTAACAACGAATGACGGAAATCAACAAGAATGCTGTATGACCTCCACGAGCTCCAACGAGCTTTTTTGAGCCCGCTGTCGCGGTTCACGGACTCGGGCTCTTTGCTGTTTTCCCACCCCTACAGTCCCCTTGCCTACACGCCGGTATCGCGACATATTGCCGCCGCCTACGAACTGGCACATCGGCTGGGCAAGGAATACGAGAAGCCGGAATGGCAGCTGGATCACACGCTTATCGACGGGAACGAAGCCGCCGTACGTGTGCGCATTGCTTTTCAGAAGCCGTTCTGTAATCTAGTGCACTTCGAACGTGAGCTGCCTCCTGCACGGGCGGCTGACCCACGTGTCCTGCTGGTCGCCCCGCTATCGGGCCACCACGCCACGTTGCTGCGCGACACGGTACGGGCGCTTCTGCCGAATCACGATATCTATGTCACCGATTGGGTGGATGCACGCATGGTGCCACAAGCACACGGGCCCTTCCACCTGAACGACTACGTTTATTACGTCCGTGACTTCCTGCGCTGGCTCGGCCCTGATACCCACGTGATATCCGTCTGCCAGCCGACAGTGCCTGTCATGGCTGCGGTCTCACTGATGGCCGCCGACAACGACCCCTGTCAACCGCGCAGTATGGTGATGATGGGCGGGCCAATCGACGCTCGCGAGTCCCCCACGCAGGTGAACCGACTGGCCACGACCAAACCTTACTCCTGGTTTGAAGACACGGTCATCCACCGCGTGCCGGCCCGTTATCCCGGTGCGGGTCGTAAGGTCTATCCCGGCTTCCTGCAGCATGCGGGTTTTGTCGCCATGAATCCCGACCGCCACATGAAGTCCCACTACGACTTCTATCGCGATCTGGTCAGGGGAGATGAGGACGACGCCGAATCGCACCGCCGTTTTTACGACGAATATAATGCGGTTCTGGATCTGCCTGCGGAGTTCTACCTGGACACCATCCGCGTCGTATTCCAGGAACACCAACTGCCTCGCAAAGCGTGGGTCGTCAACGGCCAGACGGTCGACCCGGCGGCCATTACCAAACCGGCGCTATTCACTATCGAAGGTGAATTGGACGACATTTCCGGCTTGGGCCAGACACGCGCTGCCCTTACGCTTTGCAGCAACATTCCTGAAGACCGCAAGCAGCACTACACCGCGCCCAACTGTGGACATTACGGCATCTTTTCCGGCAGACGATGGCGCCAGACCATCTGCCCCAAGATCGCCGAGTTCATCCGCAACGCCTGAAACTGGGGTCAGACCCCGGTTTTAAATCGGGGTCTGACCCCAGTTTTTGTCATGACTGTTTCTTCTCTTGCCGACCGGGTCGATGCGCTGTTGCCGCAGACTCAATGCACAAAATGTGGCTACGATGGCTGTCGTCCCTATGCTGAGGCGATGGCTGCCGGCGAGGCGCCTATCAACCGCTGTCCGCCCGGCGGAGCCGAAGGGATCGCGGCTTTGGCGGCTCTGCTCGGACAGGCGGTGCTGCCGCTTGATCCGACCTGTGATCCGGTTCCCGACGCCCTGCATGTTGCGGTCATTGATGAGGTCCATTGCATCGGCTGTACGCTTTGCATCCAGGCGTGCCCCGTGGATGCTATCGTCGGCGCGAACAAGCTCATGCATACCGTCATTCCAGACCTGTGCACCGGCTGCGAACTCTGTGTCGCACCGTGTCCGGTAGACTGTATCGCCATGGTGCCTGCCGGGCGCGAGTGGACCCTAGAAGACGCCGCCGCCGCCCGCACACGCCATCACGCCCGCCGGCGCCGCCTGGAAAGCCTCTACGATGAACCTGCTGGGCCCACGGCCCGCACACTGGCGAACAAGGCACCCCTCGCCACCCTACCCGAAACCGAATCCGATAAGAAGAAATTGATTGCTGATGTGCTCGCCAAGGCGCGCGCACGTCGTCAAGTTACATGAACGCCGCGAAACGAACCGAGATATTCCAACGCCTTCAGGCCGCCAACCCGAACCCCACCACCGAACTGGAATACGAAAGTACCTTTCAGTTGCTGATTGCCGTCATTCTGTCGGCTCAGGCCACAGATCGGTCGGTCAACCTGGCGACTCGCAAATTCTTCCCGGCGTATGGCACGCCCGATAAACTGCTGGCATTGGGCGAGGAAGGCCTGATGGAATACATCAAAACCATCGGCCTGTTTCGAAGCAAGGCGCGCAATGTCATTGCGACCTGCCGCATTCTGCTGGAAAAGCATGGCGGCGAAGTTCCCAACGACCGGGCCGCACTCGAGGCATTGCCAGGGGTGGGTCGCAAGACGGCTAATGTTGTGTTGAATACGGCATTCGGTCAGCCCACTATTGCGGTGGACACCCATATCTTTCGTGTGTCTAACAGAACAGGAATCGCCAAGGGCAAGACGGTGCTCGAAGTCGAGCGCCGCCTCGAACGGTTGATACCGAAGCCTTTCCTTCTGGATGCCCATCACTGGCTGATTTTGCATGGCCGCTATGTTTGCGTGGCGCGTAAACCGAAATGCCCGCAGTGCGGCATTGCCGACCTGTGCGAATTCAAGGATAAGACCCCAACCTAAGCATAACTCCGGGAGGCTTCGCTCACCGCCCTGACGATGCAGCGCAGCATCAGCCTCGGTGTGGACAGTTTTTGGTGCATTGCCGCAAGCTGGTGATTTCCCTTTTCGGGTTTACCAGAGACTTATGAGAAACCCGCATGGCGAGTGCCGGCAAGTCCTTCCATACTTCATGCACTTCGTCCATGTAACTCCGTTGTGTCCCCGAGGCAGCAATGAGCGATCACATACTCGAGACAAGAAATCTCGTGAAAGAATTCCGCGGATTCGTCGCTGTAAACGACGTCAATCTGAAAGTACGCCGTGGAACCATCCATGCCCTTATCGGGCCGAATGGGGCGGGCAAGACTACCTGCTTCAACCTGCTCACTAAGTTCCTCACACCCACAGCGGGGCAGATTTTTTTCAATGGCGTAGAAATCACCAAAGAAGCGCCGGCCGATATCGCACGTCGGGGCATTATCCGCTCCTTCCAGATTTCTGCCGTATTCCCCCAACTCACGGTACTGGAAAACGTCCGCATCGGCCTGCAGCGCGGTACAGGCTTGTCCTTCCATTTTTGGCGCAGCGACAAAATCCTCAGACAGCTGAACAACCGGGCGCTTGACCTGCTCGAGGAGGTCGACCTAGAGGATTTTGCCAACGAAATCACCATTAACCTGCCTTATGGCCGCAAGCGAGCACTCGAAATCGCCACTACATTGGCCATGGAACCCGAGCTTATGTTGCTGGACGAACCCACTCAGGGAATGGGCCATGAAGACGTTGACCGCGTCACCCAGCTGATCAAGAAAGTCAGCGAAGGCCGTACCATCCTGATGGTCGAGCACAACATGAATGTCGTTGCACAAATCGCCGATACCATCACTGTACTCTCGCGAGGCGCCGTGCTCGCAGAAGGCGCCTACCAGGAGGTGTCCCGCAATCCGGCCGTCATGGAAGCCTATATGGGCACAACCAGCGGCGAACTCCAAGGAGCCCACTGATGAGCACCCCTGCACTGGAAGTCCGCGATCTCCAGGCCTGGTATGGAGAGTCGCACGTATTGCATGGCATCAACTTTAGCGTTGGCCAGGGTGAGGTCGTCACCCTTCTGGGCCGTAACGGCGCAGGGCGCACCACTACGCTGCGGGCCATTTTGGGGCTTACAGGCTCCAGAACAGGCTCGGTGCGCATACACGGCACCGAGGCAATCGACCTTCCCACTCATCGCATCGCACATTTGGGTGTGGGTTACTGCCCCGAAGAGCGTGGCATCTTCGCCAGCCTGTCGTGTGAAGAGAACCTGCTCTTACCACCCTCTATAGGCACATTAGGCGGCGGCATGTCTCTGGCAGAAATCTATGACATGTTCCCTAATCTGTACGAGCGTCGCTATTCGCCCGGTACACGCCTGTCCGGAGGCGAGCAGCAAATGCTGGCAGTTGCGCGTATCCTGCGCACCGGCGCCAACTTGCTGTTGCTCGACGAAATTTCTGAAGGCCTGGCACCCGTCATTGTGCAGGCGCTGGCCAGAATGATCACCACATTAAAGGCCAAGGGCTATACGATTGTGATGGTCGAACAGAACTTCCGGTTCGCCGCCCCCCTTGCTGACCGCTTCTACGTGGTGGAGCACGGCCAAATCGTGGAACAGTTCGCTGCAGACGAGCTGCAAGAAAAACAAGACACCCTGAATACCCTGCTAGGGGTCTGACAACCCCTAGGCAATACGAAGAACGACTAACAACAATCTGAAGTACCGCCGGCGATCCCGGTATCACCAAGGAGACAACTAGATGAAGCTTCGTACCCTCCCCGCAGTCCTGGCAATGGCTAGTCTGGGCGCGATGGCCCCTTTACATGCGGCAGGTATCTCTGACGACGTCATTCGTATGGGGTTTATTACCGACATGTCAGGGGTCTATTCCGACATCGACGGCCCTGCAGGCGGCGACAGCATCCGCATGGCCATTGAAGACATCGGCGGCGAAATCAACGGGAAGAAAATCGAATTGATCGTGGCCGATCATCAAAACAAGGCCGACATTGCTTCCGCACGTGCCCGCGAATGGTTTGATGAACAGAAAATCGACGTCCTGTTTGGCGGCACCAACTCCAGTACCTCGCTGGCAATGGCCGGCGTAGCAGCCGAAAAGAAAAAGCCTTTCATCGTAATTGGCGCAGCGGCTTCCGACCTCACCAACGCCCAATGCACGCCTTACACCGTCCACTGGGCCTACGACACCACCGCCTTGGCCCGAGGCACCGGCTCGGCCGTGGTGAATAACGGCGGTACCGAATGGTTCTTCATTACCGCGGATTACGCCTTTGGCCATGCACTTGAGCGCGACACCTCCGCCGTGGTCAAAAAGGCAGGCGGGAACGTCAGAAACGCCGTACGTGTACCACTTAGCACCACCGACTTCTCCTCCTTCATGTTGCAGGCACAGTCGTCCGGGGCCAAGATCCTGGGTCTGGCTAACGCCGGCGGCGACTTCATCAACTCGGTCAAGGCGGCCCGCGAGTTTGGCGTCACGCCCGGCATGAACCTGGCCGGTTTGCTGGTGTTCATCAACGACGTTCACGCCCTCGGCCTGGATGCCACCCAAGGCATGTACCTGACCTCCGGCTGGTATTGGGATATGGACGACGAATCTCGTGCATGGGCAAAGCGCTTCCAAGAAAAACACAAGCGCATGCCGTCCTTCCTGCAGGCCGGCGACTACTCGGCAGCTTCCTTCTACCTGCGCGCAGTTAAGGAAACCGGCACCGACGACGCCGACACTGTCATGAAATGGATGAAGTCCAATCCCATCAAGGACTTCTTCGCCAAGGACGGGTATGTCCGCGAAGACGGCCAAATGATGTATGACATGTATCTGGTTCAGGTGAAGACGCCGGCAGAATCCAGCGGTCCGTGGGACTACTACAAGATCGTCGAGCGCCTGCCCGCCGAGAATGTCTACAACTCGCTTGAAGAGTCCACCTGCTCCCTGGTGAAGAAGTAACACGCATGGCTAAGCGCGCCTGCTCCGTCGCCGGGGCCGCGCGCTCATGCACACGCCATCTGCATCATCATGGATCACCAACAAAATGACTGACCTCTTCGGCATTCCCATTCAGGCGCTGCTGGGCCAACTGCTGCTGGGCCTGGTCAACGGCTCCTTCTATGCAATACTGTCTCTGGGCCTTGCGGTCATCTTCGGCCTGCTGAACATCATCAATTTCGCCCACGGCGCCCTGTACATGCTCGGCGCCTTTCTTGCATGGATGGGCCTAAGCTACTTCGGCCTGAACTACTGGGTCATGCTGATCGTTGCCCCCTTGCTCGTGGGCGCATTCGGCATCCTCCTGGAAAAAACGCTGATCCGCCATCTGTATAAGCTGGATCATCTTTACGGCCTGCTGCTCACTTTCGGCATCACCCTGCTGCTCGAAGGCATCTTCCGCAGCTTCTACGGTGTTTCGGGGCAACCTTATTCCACCCCGGCTTTGCTGCAAGGCGGCGTCAATCTGGGCTTCATGTACCTGCCAATCTACCGCGCGTGGGTGGTGGTCGCCTCCATCGTCGTGTGTTTGGCCACCTGGTTCATGATCGAAAAGACCCGGCTCGGCGCACTGCTCAGGGCTGGAACCGAAAACCCCAAACTTGTGGAAGCCTTTGGTGTCAACGTGCCGCTGATGGTGACGCTCACCTACGGCTTTGGCGTGGCACTGGCAGGCTTTGCCGGAGTGTTGGCTGCGCCGATCATGCAGGTCTCCCCGCTCATGGGTTCCAACCTCATTATCGTGGTGTTTGCCGTTGTGGTGATCGGGGGTATGGGCTCGATCATGGGCTCCATCGTCACCGGGCTGGGCCTCGGCATTATCGAGGGCCTTACTAAGGTCTTTTGGCCGGAAGCTTCGAACACAGTGGTGTTCATCATCATGGTCATCGTTCTTCTGCTGCGCCCCGCAGGTCTTTTCGGGAAAGAAAAATGAACCGTCAGTTGGCAAGCTATCTCGTTCTTGCGATCATCGTCGCACTGCTGCCGGCCATGGGCGCTTACCCGATCTTCATCATGAAGATCATGTGCTATGCCCTCTTCGCCTGCGCCTTCAACCTTCTGCTGGCTTACACCGGGCTGCTGTCCTTCGGTCACGCCGCCTTCCTGGGTGGTGCCGCATACGCCACCGGCCACTCATTGGTCGTCTGGGGCTTACCCACCCTGGCCGGGCTGCTGTTCGGCACAGCGGTAGCGGCTGTGCTGGGCCTCATTATGGGTGCGCTGGCCATCCGTCGCAGCGGCATCTACTTTGCCATGATCACTTTAGCCATGGCACAGATGTTGTTCTTCTATTTCCTGCAAGCACCCTTCACCCACGGGGAAGACGGCCTGCAGGGTATTCCGCGCGGCAGCATCTTTGGCATAGACCTGCAGGATGACCTCAACCTCTATTATGTTGTTCTGGTTATTTTCCTGATCGGATTCATGGTGTGCTGGCGTGCTGTGAACTCACCCTTTGGGCAGGTGTTGAAAGCGCTCCGAGAAAACGAGGCGCGCGCCATCTCGCTCGGTTACGACGTTGCGCGATTCAAGCTGCTGGTGTTTGTGATTTCCGCAACGCTTGCCGGTCTGGCGGGCGCCACCAAATCTCTGGTCTTCGTCTCGGCGACTCTCTCAGACGCCACCTGGCAGATGTCCGGTTTGGTGATTTTGATGACACTCATAGGCGGTCTGGGCACTTTCCTCGGGCCCGTGCTCGGCGCACTGATCGTCGTGGTACTGGAAAACAAGGTAGGTGAATTCGGCCGCACCCTGGCGCAATGGACCGGCGTTGACTGGTTCAACGTGCTCGGCGAGTCCGTCACCATGGTTATCGGCCTCATCTTCATCATCTGCGTCATGGCCTTCCGCCGCGGCATCATCGGCGAAATCCTGTACCGCTGGGGCGGTCGCAAAGCCGTCGCCTAAAGCGTGTAAAAAGTGGGGTCAGACCCCAGTTTTAGAAACTAGGGTCTGACCCCACTTTCATGCCCTCTTCTTCAGGCGACTCGCGGACGCTCACACCCACGCAGCACAGCGAATGCTGCGGTGCATAACGACAGAATACCGATGAAGACGATGGTATGTGCAGCGGTAATATGCTGCAAGGCCATGGCCGTAAAAAACGGGAAACCAACCACCACGCCAAGTGCAGTTACCACCAGCGCCGGTATATCACGGCGAATCGGCCTAGGTTGACGCAAAGCCAGTAGCAGCAACAGGGCCAGCAGCCCAGCGATTGCGGCACGTGCGCACTTAAGAAAAAACGGATCAAAATCGAGCGCGCTACTGAGCTACCCTTTACGCCGGCTGCGCCTCGCCTTCTTTCTTCTTGCCCAGCCCGAGATAACTTTCAATCACCCGAGGATTGCCGGCAAGCTCACGAGCCTTGCCCTCCAGCACGATCTCGCCGGTTTCCAGCACATAGCCATAATCGGCCACCTGTAGTGCGGCGCGAGCGTTCTGCTCGACCAGAAGAATGGCGACACCCGTGCTACGTAACCTTCCGATAATATGGAAGATCTCGCGCACGATCCGAGGTGCCAGCCCCAGGCTGGGTTCATCAAGCATCAGCAACTGTGGTTGAGCCATCAAGGCTCGCCCAACCGCCAGCATTTGCCGCTCACCGCCTGACAACGTGCCCGCATACTGCGTCCGCCGCTCTTTAAGGCGGGGAAAGAGTTCGTAGACTTCGTCGATAGTCTCCCGCCAGCCATGCTTACCCGACCGATAGAGCCGGAAGCCGCCCAGCAGGAGGTTGTCTTCCACCGACATACTGCCGAACAATTCTCGACGCTCGGGTACCAGGGAAATGCCATTGGATACCCGCCGTTCCACCTGCCAGCTGTTGATCTCTGAACCCAGGTATTCAATGGAGCCCACACAGCTTCCTGCCTGTGGCAGGGAGCCCATGATCGAATTCAGCAGGGTCGACTTGCCCGCGCCGTTGGCGCCGATCACGGTAACAATGCTGCCCCGTACGACCATCAAATTGGCGCCGCTGACAGCGGTTACTTTGCCATACCGGGCAGATAGGTCGGTGACCCGCAGAATAGGATGCTTAGGTTTGTTTGAAGAATTCATGTCGAACCGTCTCCTGCCATGGCGCCGGCCGGAACCGTAGAAGCATCAGCCGTAGATGATGCAGGCCCGGAGCCCGTGGCCGGCGTGATATCAAGGTCGTCATCAATGCCGCCCAGATAGGCTTCCAGCACGGCGGGGTTGGTCTGGATTTCGTCAGGCGTGCCTTCGGCGATTTTCGTGCCGAAGTCCATCACCACGATATGGTCCGTGAGGTTCATGACGAAGTCCATGTCGTGTTCCACCAGCAGGATGCTCATGCCTTCCTGACGAAGTTGATCCAGCACCGCTGCCAGCTCTTGTTTTTCTTTGTAGCGAAGACCGGCAGCCGGTTCATCGAGCAGTAGCAGGACGGGGTCTGAGGCCAACGCGCGCGCGACCTCAAGAATCCGCTGCTGCCCCAGGGCCAGATTACCCGCTTGCTCGTAGAGGTAATCACCCAGGCCGACACGTTCGAGCTGTACGGCAGCCTCATGCAACAGCTCGGCCTCTATGGAGCGTTCTGCGTGCAATGCGGCTGAGACCACGCTGACGTTGCGTCGCAAGTGCGCTCCCAAGGCCACATTCTCGAGCACGGTCATGTCGGTAAGAAGCTGCACATGCTGAAAGGTACGGCCGACCCCAAGACGGGAAATCTCGCGAGCGGGAAGGGTGTCGAGTCTTTCACCCTGAAAGCGTACCCGGCCGCTGGTTGCCTTGAGCACACCGGTAATAAGGTTGAACGTCGTGCTCTTGCCCGCACCGTTCGGGCCGATGAGCCCCATGATCTCACCGGCACGCAAACTGAAGCTGATATCGTTCACCGCAACCAGCCCGCCGAACTCCTTGCGGATGGATTCGACTTCGAGCACCACTTTGCCGGCTTCTGGACGCGGCCGTTGCGCCAATGAGGGTGCTTCGGGTGGTGCGGCGCGCCGGCGTGTCTCGCCCGCACTACCTGTGAGAATATGCCACCAATGCGCCAATATCGGCCACACACCGCCACGCGCGTATTGCAACACCAGCACCATCAGCACACCGAAGACGATCAGTTCGAAGTTGCTGGTGGTACCGAAAATCAGCGGCAACCAATTCTGGAGCTGGTCTTTCAAAGTGAGGATTAAACCCGCCCCCACGACAGCGCCCCAAACACTGCTTGCTCCGCCCACCACCGCCATGAACAGGTATTCGATACCGTAGTTCAAGCCGAAGGGGCTAGGGCTTACCGCCCGCTGCATGTGCGCGTAGATCCATCCAGAAACGCAAGCCAGCAGAGCTGCATACACGAATACGATGGTCTTGTATCTTGCGGTATCGAT
>JAJUGV010000178.1 GCA_029265795.1 Alcaligenaceae bacterium | reverse complement strand
CCATTAAGGCGCGGCCCAGCGCCACCATCTTGCCTTGCCCTCCGGACAACGCCGAGCCTGATCGCTTGAGCAGCGGCGCGAGGTCCGGCACGACCTCAAGCACGATTTCAAGGCGGCGGTCCACATCCTTACGAGGCTGCCTGAGGGATTGGCAAGGCAGGCGCAGATTCTCTTCCACCGACATCGTGGGGAAAATGACTCTGTTTTCAGGCGAATAGCCAATCTGGTGGCCCGCCCGTGCGTGTCCAGGCAGCGCGCTGAGCTCGACGTCTTCGAACAAAATCGTGCCGGATCGCAGGCGGATGAGCCCCATGATGGCGCGCAGCAACGTGGTCTTGCCCGCGCCGTTACGCCCGATGATTCCCACCGTGGTGCCCCGTTCGAAGCCGCAGTTCACCTCGCGCAGAATGCGGTTTCCAGCCAGGTCGACATTGACGCCGTTCAGCTTGAGCATGTCTCAGTTCCCCAATACTTCGCTTTTGATTCGGGGGTCGGTCAGCACGGTGTCCGGCGTGCCGTCCGCCACGATCGCGCCGTTGATCCAGGCGGCAACGCGGGTGGCGTACTGAGCCACGATATCCACGTCGTGCTCCACGAACCAGCTGGTCACCTTGCGCTCATCCAGGGCTGCCATCACCGTCTGCATCAGGCCGTGCTTGTCTTCGGAAGCAACTCCGCTCGTGGGCTCGTCCATGATGATCAGCTTCGGCTTGAGGGCCAGCGCCATGGCAACGTCCAGCAGCTTGCGCTTGCCTTCGGGCAGGTCGCTCGAAAGAACGTTGGCGTCTTCAAGCAGGCCCACCAGTTCCAATGTGCCTTCGACATCGTTGCGGTCCACGGTATCGGCCAGGGGCTTGAAGGCACTCAGGCGTGGGTTCTGCCGAGCCGCCGAGATCTGGATGCATTCACGGACCGTGTGTTCGGTGAACAGTTGTGGCAACTGGAACGATCGGCCCATGCCCAAGCGCACGATCTTGCGGGGTGTCATGGCGGTGATGTCCTGTCCGTCGAAATAGACTTTCCCCTTAGCGGGTTTGAGATAGCCGGTGCAGATATTGATGAAGGTAGTCTTGCCCGCACCGTTCTGGCCGATTACGGCCAGGCGCTCACCGGTATGAAGCTCGAAGTCGATGTTGTCGGCGGCAACGACGCCGCCGAAAGCGAGATAGAGGCCGGTGGTCTTCACTAAAGGCTGCATCGTTCCATGGTCCTTTTACTGGAGCTTCACGCGCTTGGAGAGCTGGCCGACAAAACCGGTCGGGAACAGGAAGATGACGATAATCAGCGTGAAGCCCAGGATGAACTGCCATAGCCCTGGGAAATACGCCGAAGAGGTCAGCTTCACCGCCTCGAATACCAAGGCACCCAGGAAGGCGCCCACGGCATGCCCGGCGCCGCCCAATATCGCAATGAACACGTATTCGCCCGAGCGCAGCCATACGCCCAATTCCGGCGTGACCAGACCCTGGATGAGTGCCAGCAGTGCGCCCGAGAACCCCACCACAATTGCTGAAAGCAGATAACCGCGCCACATCACGACGTACGCTGAAAAGCCCAGATATTCCAGTCGCGTTTCGTTGGTCTTGATCGCGGCCAGGGCGGCGCCGTTACCGGAGCGAAAATACCGCTGCACCCACCAGGCCAGGGCCAGTGCGATGACCACGGTCATGATCAACAGGATGAATTCGTAGGGTCCGCGCGCGAGCTCGACTCCGAACATCGTGGGACGGTTGATGCGCAGCCCGTCTGTGCCCCCGGTGATGTGATAGAGCTTGCCCAGCAGGGCGAAGAGCACCATGCTCAAAGCGAGGTTCAGCATCCCGAAGAATATGCTGCGGTACCGGGCAACGAACACACCCACCACCGCGCCGGCGATCGCGGCTGCAGCCACGCCTGCGAGGATCAGCACGATGGTGTCCAGCCCAGGGTAGGCCCGCGCGAGAAACGCCACCGTGTAGGCTGAGATGCAGGCATACATGGCGTGCCCGAATGAAACCTGCCCGGCACGCATCATGACCGACACCCCGAGCGCGGCAATGGCGTAGGTCGTACCGATGACAATGGGCGTGATGGTCCAGGGCAGGAAGTGGCCGAAGGCCAATGCGAGAGTTGCGCCGATCAGGCTGATGGCGTAGATCATCAGATGGTCCTCGTCTGAGCCACAGTAAACAGCCCGTGAGGGCGCACAAGCAGGACCAGCCCCATGATGATGTAAGGCACTGCCACCTCGAATTCGGGCGCCATGTAAACGGCGATGGATCGGATGATGCCGATGAGCAGCGCGGCGATCAGTGCGCCGGTGATCTGCCCCAGCCCAGCAGTCGCCACGACGGCAAACGACAGGACAATCATGTCGGCGCCGGCACCCGGGACGAGTGATGTAGTGGGCGAAGCCAGCGCGCCACCGAGAACGCCAAGGATGGCGCCGATGATGAACGTAATCAGACCGATCTTGCTGGCGTTGATACCCAGCGAAATGGCCACCTCGCGGTTATGCGTGATCGCCACCATCTGCTTGCCAAGGTTGGTACGACGCAGAAAGTATTCCAGCCCGATATAGGCGACGACGGCCGTGGCAGGCACAACGACCAACTGATACGTTGTGTAAGTAATGTCGCCCAATTCGATATTGCCAAGCCGCCCCACCACCTCGCTTGCGCTGTACGGCTGAGCCCCCCAGATGAAGCGCTGGATGTCTTCCAGCATCAGCAGCGCGCCGAAGGTCAGGAGCAGCTTCAGTATGGGATCGTAGCCCTGAGCCCGGCGTATCAACAGCACTTCCATTAATCCGCCCAGAACGGTGCCCACCACAGCGGCAACCACGAACAGGAGGATCAATGGGAGGATGGCCGACTCCGTAGAGGGGGCGACCTGAATGATGACCGATGCTGCTGCATAGCCGCCGAAGGCATAGAAGGCTCCATGCGCCACATTGAGGATACCCATCACTCCGAATATCAGAGTGAGACCCATGGAAACCAGGAACAGCAAGCATGCGTAAGCTACGCCATCGACCAATGCCAACGGCAGGATGTTCAGAAACACGGGCTCTCCTCACTGGACTGCGATAGAGACGAACGTAGACCCCGGCCGGTGAACCGGAACAGGCAGTGTAGGGAGGAGCTTACAGGCCGACAATTCAGATTTCAGGAAGCAGTCGTTCCAGATAGCCGTAATCTAGGGAAAATCCTCATCGAATGGCGGTGCTTACAGTCGGTCACTCTAAGCCTTTTGAAGGGTCGGGCATGCGGACTGCCCATGCTACGATTTCCGCCATTCTTCACGGAAGTGCCACTTTCTTACGCACAAGCCCCGACATCTATGCTCCATATCTTTCCCGACGCATCCTCCATTGCCGACCACGTCAGCCGCACGCTGGTCGAAAAGATTCAAAGCAAGCCCGACGTCGTGCTTGGTCTCGCCACCGGTGGCACCATGGAGCCGGTCTATGCACGCTTCGTCGAACAGGCACGAGCGCAGCGTCTGGACGTCTCCAGGCTTACGTCCTTCAACCTGGACGAATATGTGGGGCTACCGGCCGACCACCCGAAGAGTTATGCGGCGTACATGAACGAGCATTTGTTCCGGCATCTGGACTTCGATGCTTCGCGTCTGCACCTGCCTGACGGTCTGGCGCAAGACCTGCACCAGCATTGTCAGGAATACTCTGACCGCATCCTGCAGTCGGGCGGCATCGAGCTGCAATTGCTTGGAGTTGGAGGGAATGGGCACATCGGCTTCAACGAGCCGGGTACGCCGTTCGACAGCCGCTGCCATGTGGT